>NZ_JAAIFP010000007.1:0-474240 GCF_010747435.1 Paenibacillus sp. ALJ109b | reverse complement strand
TTGCTTCGAAATCATACCGTCCGAAGACGTGTACCGATTTCTCAGCGTCGATCTTGCAAGCAAGATCGTTACTCACTCGTTGTTCAGTTTTCAAAGATCAAACTTGTTTCATCGCTGTGTGTTGTTCACCTCAGCAACTTTTATATCTTATCACATCCGAACCAACTTTGCAAGCTCTTTTTTTAAGTTTCTTTCGAAGCTTATTTGTTTTGCTTGCCGCACCGTGTTTCTCGTGTTTTCTTGGCCGGAATTAGAATATACCATGTACAGATTTGGAATGCAAGCTTTATTTTGAATAAAGTTATTTCTTTCTACACTCCCTCTAATATGGCTCTCATCTTCGGCTGAACATCTATACATTACACTGTTTAAGGGCGTAAGAATATCTCTCCACCTATACATGCTAATCTCATACTCTACTTTAGGTTTAATAAATAAGCCTTTCCATATTGGAAAGGCCCTGTTCTTATATATGAATTGCAGATTTAGTTACCCAATGACTTCCTGGATATGTAGCTGCCTTTGCTGCATCAGATTGATGATTGTTCCTTCTACCGATACCATCGGTCGTGTAGGATGATCCCGATCTGAGAATATGATCTCACCAATTTGATTATTGCTGAGCTTCACTCGGATACCGTTATGGATCTGTGTAGAACGCTGGACGAATACATTCACGATAGCAGGATCCAATTTGCCAAAAGCCTCACTCTGAATTTGTTCAAGTACCAGGTACGGTGACTGTGCCTTGCGATAGATCTTCTCCAGAGTCATAGCGTGGAAGATATCAGCGATAGCTACAATCTTGGCATAGATATGAATCTGCGTGCCGCTGAGCTGCAGCGGGTAACCCGACCCATCCACTTTTTCATGATGCTGCAATGCTGCAAGTCTAGCTCCCTCATTGATGGCCTTCGCCTGTTTCAGTACCTGGTAGCCATATTTCGTATGCTGTCGGATCTCTGCCTGCTCTGACGCAGTTAATGTAGAGGGTTTATGGAGGATCTGTGGGTCTACTTTGTTATTACCAATATCATGGAACAATCCTGCAAAAGCTACCTGCATCCAGTCTTTGGACGGCAGATCAATCCACTGGGCCAACTGATAAGACGTAATGGCACTCAAGACGGCATGATGATACACATAATCATGTTCCTGCATCACTCGTGGACTGAAGGTAAGCACATTATACTGTTTAAGATGAACAAACATTGCTTCCAGCTGTGTACGCAACTCATATACAGGTAATTCAGCCGCCAAGGAGGATAGGAAAGCATTTTTGGTCAGTCCCACCATCTTTTCATACTCTTCATGCAGAGACGGTACTGCGGGTGCTGAGACTGCACTGCTGCCTTTCCCTGCCCGTTCTCCGTTCTTCTCATTAGCTGCATGGACTGAAGAGGCGGATGAAGCTTTAGAACCTGTACTGCTTGTCCCTGCTCTTTCTTGCTCGATGTCCACTTGATGAATCATAAAGGCTCTGAGTACTTCCACATCTTTAGGCAGAATGACTTTGCCCTTCTGAAACAGAACATTGCCACGAAGCGTTTGTACGTCATTTCCCAGTTTAAGTCCTGGTTTGACTTCAGACAGGGTGATTAATCCCATGTTTATTCCCCTCACTCATCGTTCTTCTATAAGATATCAAGACCATAGTCCCGGTTTTTCACGTTAATTCCCATTATATTACTCAAAAATCAGGCTGTACATCCCAGATTTCGAGGAGAATGGTCCTGGAGCCGTGAAAATAACAAAGGGCCCCCATATGGGAGCCCTCCAATTTCATTGAAATCATGAAATGATTTTCGTTATAGAAAATTGATTCTATGTTTCCGAACCTGAATCATCGCCCTCAACTTCAGCATCGGAAACCGCGCCCTCATCAAGAGTTGACTCTAGACCTTCAGAATCAGCGGCTTCTGCACCTTCAAGCAATTCTTCGTCATCTGGTTCTTCCTCATTCTTATCAATTCGGCTGACTGTAGCTACGGCATCTTCATCACGAATATGAATCAGTTTCACGCCTTGCGTGTATCGACCCATAGTGGATATGCCTTCCATACTCATCCGAATTAACGTACCGCTGGAAGTGATAATCATCAGATCCTCTTCCGTCTTAACCATTTTCAGACTGACTACCGCACCGTTCTTATCTGTGACGTTAATGGTCTTAATCCCTTTACCGCCACGCGTCTGCATCCGATAATCGCTGACAGGCGTACGTTTACCGTAACCTTTGGCTGTAACAATCAGAACATCCAGTTCCTGATCTACAACGTCCATACCGATTACAACATCCTGCTCATCCAGTGTGATCCCTTTAACCCCGGTTGCACTCCGTCCCATGGAACGAACATTTCCTTCCGAGAATCGGATGGACATCCCGTGAGCTGTACCCATAATGATCTCTTGCTGTCCGTCTGTCAGCTTAACATCAATAAGGGCATCATCATCACGCAGGGAAATACCGATCAGACCACCTTTGCGAATATTCGTGTAATCCTCAAGTGGTGTCTTCTTCACAACCCCTTGACGGGTAGCAAAGAACAGATATTTGTCACTTTCGAATTCCTGAACTGGAATCACGGCATTGACCGATTCACCCTGCTCGATCTGAATCAGGTTGATAATCGGCGTTCCTCGTGCTGTACGTCCAAGCTCTGGAATCTCATAGGCTTTGAGACGGTACACTTTACCTTTGTCGGTAAAGAACATGAGGTAATTGTGAGAGTTGGTCACAAACAGATGCTCAACAAAGTCGGTATCTTTGGTGTCCATTCCCACAACCCCACGGCCGCCACGCTTCTGACTGCGGTATGTCGATACCGGCAGACGTTTCACATAGCCTGTATGGGTAATGGTGATGATAACCTCTTCACGCGGAATCAGATCCTCGTCCAGAATGCTCTCTTCACCTACAGTGATTTCGGTACGACGATCATCGCTGAAGCGATCACGGATTTCTTGCAGCTCCGTGCTGATAATTTCGAGCACCAGGTGCTCGTTGGCCAAAATTTCACGATATTCCTTAATTTTGACCATCAGTTCGTTATACTCATTTTCGATGCGCTCACGTTCCAAACCAGTCAAGCGTTGCAAACGCATATCGAGGATAGCTTGAGCCTGATCATGACTGAGTGAGAAACGCTCAATCAGACCTTCTCTGGCTGCATCTGTATTGCTGGATGAACGAATCAACGCAATAATTTCGTCGATATGATCCAGCGCGATACGCAAGCCTTCCAGAATGTGCGCGCGTGCTTCCGCTTTTTTCAGTTCGAACTGTGTACGTCTACGTATAACCTCAATCTGATGCTGCAAGTAGTGATACAACACTTCACGCAGATTCAAAATCTTAGGTTCTTTATTAACAATCGCTAGCATGTTAATCCCAAAGGTAGACTGCATCGCAGTATGCTTGTACAAGTTGTTCAGCACCACACCCGGGTTCACGTCTCTGCGAAGCTCAATCACAATCCGCATACCGTTACGGTCAGACTCATCACGGAGATCCGTAATACCATCAATTTTTTTATCACGTACCAACTCAGCAATTTTCTCAACGAGTCTTGCCTTGTTCACCTGATAAGGAAGTTCCGTAACGATAATCCGTGCTTTGTTGTTGTTTTCTTCGATGTTGGTTTTGGCCCGCATCGTTACTGAACCACGTCCGGTTTGATACGCCTGGCGAATTCCGGAGCGTCCCAAAATATAACCGGAAGTTGGGAAGTCTGGCCCGTGGATATAATCCATCAATTCCATGGAAGTGATGTCTGGATTTTTGATCATAGCCTGTACGCCGTCAATGACCTCTCCCAGGTTATGGGGAGGAATGTTGGTCGCCATACCTACCGCAATCCCGCCGACACCATTGACAAGCAAGTTAGGGAAACGAGCTGGCAGAACGATAGGTTCACTTTCTTCACCGTCATAGTTCGGCTGGAAGTCAATCGTATCCTTGTTGATGTCTCTGAGCATTTCCATAGCAATCTTGGACAACCGGGCTTCCGTATAACGCATGGCTGCTGCCATATCGCCATCCACCGATCCAAAGTTACCATGTCCATCTACGTGCATGTAGCGCAGGGAGAAGTCCTGTGCCATCCGTACCATCGTTTCGTATACGGCAGAGTCACCGTGTGGGTGATACTTACCGATAACTTCGCCGACGATTCTGGCTGATTTTTTATGTGGTTTATCGGGTGTCATGCCTAGCTCGGACATTGCGTACAGAATACGCCGGTGAACCGGCTTCAATCCGTCACGCACGTCAGGTAAGGCACGGCTCACAATAATGCTCATCGCATAATCCATAAACGATTCACGCATCTCGACGCCAATATCCCGATCTTTAATCTGCGAGTTCATTTCTTCCGCCATGCTGGACCTCCTTCTTGTCCTTCAACAAACATTCCATTCAATCATTCAAAATTAATTATATGTGAAGAGCCTAACAAGGCTAAAACCGCACAAGGACGCTACTCTTTATTATATTACTTTCACAAAAGGTAAACAATTAAACGTCCGCTGGGCAATAGCCTTTCTTCCGGGAACTTTAGAGAGTCTGGGGGTTCGCCCTGCCTTCCTCCCCATTTGCACATACAATGCTAGGAAAAGCGGCAATTGTACTGTGTATATTCAGGCTTAGACCGTTCCCGTTCTACGATCAAACTACATCTGTGCAACAAAACCGCACAAAACGCCATATTTCTCTATTATACCACTGAAATCATCTCTTGTCCTTTGATTTCTCCGCGTCTGCCACTCTTATAAACCCCATTAAAACACGAAAGGACTGATGGCTCTTGGGCATCCAGCGTGTCTCCAGCAAATGGACCAAGACAGCTGTGTTACAACGCAGCCGTAATGTGAATGAATATATACCAGTAACACGACAATATACTCGCCAGACCCTGGAACGGATGACTGAATTATTCGAGTCAAACTATATCAAACCGGATCGGGGAACTTACGGCAATGGCGTCATGCGGGTAAAAACCATCCGTATAAAACCACACCCGATTACCGATGCAAACACATCGGAAAACGCCGTTGATCCACTCTCCCCATCCGAAGCTGAAGTCGATGCCGAGACCTCTGCTGAAGTCCCTCTGACCACGTATGAACTTCGATATGGTACAGAGGAAAAACACTTCCATTCCCTCGATGAGCTTGATCTGGCGCTCACTGAACGTATCCAGAATCGCGAATACATCATTCAGCAAGGTATTCCGCTGATGAAACATGATGGATTACCTTTCGACCTGCGGGTACTGACCCAGAAGAATCTAGAACGCAACTGGGAAACGACAGGTATCCTGGGAAGAGTTGCTGCACCGGGCAAGATCATTACCAACATTCATGGCGGCGGACGACTGGCCACCTTTAATGAGTTGGTACGCCCTCATTTTGATCAGGATCGGTTCCAGCAACTACGCAGTGAGCTATATCGTTTAGGCATTCATACGGCGGTACAGCTGCAGAGGTCATTTCCAAGGCTCAAAGAGATTGGTATCGATATCGCACTGGATGAAGATGGACGGCCATGGATTATTGAAGTCAACACATTACCAGGTATCTATGCTTTTGGCCTATTGCCTGATAAGGAAACGTACCGAAAGATCAAGCGTTATGCGAGAGCGTACGGCAGATTACCCTCCAAAAAAGGGAAGACATCTCGTACCTCCGCCAAAGCCCAGGCCTCCACTGCCAAAAGCCGCACACACCGATAACAGGCACTCCAGAGTCCAACCTAAAATCTCTATAGCTTAACCCCATAATGTAAAAGAGGCGCCCTCACAGGCGCCTCTTCGAATATCGTTAGATGTCGAGGTTTTTCACGTATTTTGCATTTTCCTGAATAAAGTCACGACGAGGTTCAACATTATCCCCCATCAAGGTGTCGAACATGGCATCGGCCAGCATCGCATCGCTGATCGATACTTGAAGCATGGTCCGGCTTTCAGGGTCCATCGTCGTTTCCCATAATTGTCCGGCATTCATCTCGCCAAGACCTTTATAACGCTGGATATTGAATTTCGCATTCTCACCGAGAGTTGCGATAATTTCATCACGTTCCTTCTCTGAACCAGCATAACGAATCACTTTATTGCGCTCAATCTTGAACAATGGCGGTTGGGCAATATATACATAACCAGCCTCAATGATTTTGCGCATATAGCGATAAAGGAATGTCAGAAGCAATGTCCGAATGTGGGCGCCATCGACGTCGGCATCCGTCATCAAAATGATTTTGTGATAACGTGCTTTGGCAATATCAAAATCATCACCAATTCCGGTACCCATTGCAGTAATGATTGCTCTGATCTCCGCATTACCCAAAATCCGGTCAAGACGTGCTTTTTCCACGTTCAGAATCTTACCACGCAGTGGCAAAATCGCTTGGAAATGACGATCTCGTCCTTGCTTCGCTGATCCACCGGCAGAGTCACCTTCGACGATGTACAATTCGCTGATTGAAGCATCCTTGGATGAACAGTCGGCCAATTTACCTGGCAAAGAGCTGACTTCGAGTGCACCTTTACGACGCGTCAGTTCACGTGCTTTACGAGCTGCTTCACGTGCACGGGCAGCTTGCAGTCCTTTTTCCAAAATGCGACGGGATACGGAAGGATTCTCTTCCAGGAATTCCTGCAGCTTCTCAGCAAACAGGGATTCCACAATTCCGCGCACCTCACTGTTACCCAGCTTGGTCTTCGTCTGTCCCTCAAATTGCGGTTCAGGGATCTTGACTGAGATGATCGCTGTTAGACCTTCACGTACATCATCCCCGGACAGGTTACCCGTGCTGTCTTTGATTACGCCCGCTTTGCGCGCATAATCATTGATAATCCGGGTAAGGGCACTTTTGAATCCGGATTCGTGCGTTCCACCCTCATGTGTGTTGATGTTGTTGGCAAAAGAGTAAATATTCTCGGTGTAGCTGTCATTGTATTGCAATGCAACTTCAACCTGAATGTTGTCTCTTGATCCTTCTACATAAATCGGGTTTTCGTGCAGCACTTCACGCTTCTGGTTCAGGAAGGAGACATACTCGATAATACCGCCCTCATACAGGAAAGAGTTGGTTACACCTGTACGTTCATCGGTTAAAGTCATACCAATTCCCTTGTTCAGGAACGCGAGCTCACGAATACGAGTCAGCAAAGTTTCATAGTCATAAACTCTTGTTTCCGTGAAAATCTCCGGATCCGGATGAAACGTAACCGTTGTTCCCGTTTCCTCCGTTGTACCGATCGTTTTCAGATCATACTGCGGAGCACCGCGACGGTATTCCTGTTGATACACATGGCCATCAACCTTAACTGTAACAACAACTTTCGCTGATAGAGCATTGACGACAGATACACCTACACCATGAAGACCACCGGACACTTTGTACCCGCCACCGCCAAATTTACCGCCTGCATGCAGAACAGTCATTACAACCTCAAGTGCAGGACGTTTCATTTTGGCATGTTCGCCGACAGGAATCCCCCGCCCGTTATCGACTACAGTGACGCTGTTATCTTCATGAATAGTAACTTCGATATGATCACAATAACCTGCGAGTGCTTCGTCAATACTATTGTCCACTACTTCCCAAACGAGATGATGCAGACCTTTGGCACTGGTGGAACCAATATACATCCCCGGTCGTTTACGTACGGCTTCCAGCCCTTCAAGTACCTGAATTTCATCTGCACCATATGACGGTTGATTCATAGACATGCCTTTCACCTACTTCTATAGATTCAATATCGTAAATATGCGTTAACTAAGAATGCATGCTGAAATGAACATATTCCCTTAATTCCAGTAAGCAATCTAAATAAAGACAAGCAGCAAAAGGTACAATAACTCATACCACCGATAGGCTAGAGATCAGGAAAAATGTGAGCTCGCTTCTTGAGCGTAGCTGAGGAAATAGGCGAGTAGTACACAATGTTTTTGGTCACGACAATGGACTTGGCTTCCTCTTCACCAATATGCTCCACTGTTTTTTCCTGCTCGGCATGCGTGACATACTGCTTGGAAATTTTTGAGGATTTTTCAATCGATATATCAAAAATAGCGACCAATTCGGAAGATCGGATAATCTTCTCACCGCCCAGATGAATGTACATAAGCCCTCACTCCTTAGCGTTCAACCTGTCCGGCATGAACGTGATAAATACTGGCATCTTTGAGTTTGTCAACGTTCAGACTCTCGATGCCGGTAGCCGTAATAAAGGTTTGCACCTTGCTCTGGAACGTTTCGATCAGCTGCGTTTGACGAAAAGGATCCAGTTCAGACAGTACATCGTCTAACAGCAGGACCGGATATTCTCCGATTTCTTCATGAATCAATTCAATTTCCGCAAGTTTAAGGGACAACGCCGTTGTACGCTGCTGCCCCTGCGAGCCATACGTTTGTACTTCCCGATCGTTAATGAAAAAGGACAGGTCATCCCGATGCGGCCCACTAAGGGTTGTGCCTCGGCGAATCTCCTGCTCTTTCATTTGTGATAATTTTATCATAAATTGGTCCATTAAGACAGCTTCATCTTCCTCAGCGGCTTCGCTGAAGGAAGGAAGGTAGGCCAGACGCAGGACTTCTCCGCCTCCGGTGATGCCCTGATGAATCGTTTCAGCCCACTTTTGCAGTTTCTTTATGAATTGTTTCCTTTTTTTGACGATTTTAACACCATGCTCCACCAGTTGTTCATTCCACACCTCAAGCATGGTCTGGGCTGAAGCGTTCTGCCCCCATAATTGCTTGAGCAGATTGTTACGCTGAACGAGCACTTTTTGATATTGCTGCAGATGATACAGGTAACCTGGAGCCACCTGTCCAATCTCCATGTCAAGAAACCGGCGGCGGACCCCCGGTGTGCCTTTGACAATCTCAAGATCTTCCGGTGCAAACATCACCACATTAAGCGCTCCGACAAAATCACTCAGCTTGCGCTGTTCCAGCCCGTTGATCTTTGCTTTTTTGCCTTGTTGCGACAAAGATAGCTCGAGCTTGACCGATCCGTACTTTTTGTCGACCTCTGCTGCAAGCCTGGCACGTTCTTCACCGAAACGAATCAGTTCCTTGTCACGGGATGTGCGGTGGCTCTTAGTGAGTGCAAGCACAAAGATGGCTTCTGCAAGATTGGTCTTACCTTGGGCATTTTGCCCGATCAAAAGATTTACAGGACCAAACGAATCTAGTCTCAGATGTTCATAATTGCGGAATTGCTGCAGATCTATGCTGTTTACAAACACGCGGTAACCTCCCTTTTATCCCGTCCGTCAGGAGGCAGCAGGATCTAACTGGTCTTCTTATTGTGCGACAACTTCGAACGAACCTTCTCCGTCCACCTCAACGATATCCCCAGGGTATAACTTGCGCCCCCGGCGTTCCTCAGGCTCTTTATTCACACGTACAAGTCCGTCCTGAAGCAGTGCTTTGGCCATACCTCCAGTTGGGATGCAATCGGCCAGTTTCAAAAATTGGTCAAGCTTAATATATTCCGTACGAATCGCTACTTGGTTCACTATGATCTTCCTCTCGTTAGTTGGTCGTCCGGTAAGGCAATATGACGTACAAGCTGTGACTGTCGTCCAGCGGTTTCAGGATGATAGGACTCATGACGCCAGTGAAAGCGATCATCAGCTGCTCACTCTCCACCACTTTCAGCACATCCAGCATATATTTGGAGTTGAACGATATTTTCAGCGGTTCTCCGTTAAAGTCGGCAGGTTCGATCTCTTCTCTTACTTTCCCCAGCTCGGAAGAGCTTGATGAAATTTCGATCGACCCGGAATCCATCGTCTGCATCCGCACAATATTTGTTTTTTCTTCACGCGACAGCAAATAAGCCCGGTCAATAGATTCACTTAATTTTTTTGTATCCAAAACGAGTTCTGTTTTGTACGAAGTCGGAATAATTCTAGAAGTATCCGGATAAGTTCCGTCCAAAATACGCGAATAGAACAGAACACGGTCGATTTTGAACAAAACCTGGTTGTCAGCGACAACGATATCCACAAGTGTATTTTGATCCGGCACAATTTTACTGAGTTCGTTCAGCGTTTTGCCCGAGATCACCACATTGTTGAATCTCACACCTTCTGCATTATCCAGCATTGCTGAACGAGTAGCAAGACGGTGACGGTCAGTTGCCACAAATTTCAGTTCATTGTCACCCAAACTCCAGAGTACACCTGTCAGAATCGGCGTAGTTTCATGAGTGGAAATGGAGAATACGGTTTGTTTGATCATGTTTTTGAGCAAATCTCCTGGAATGGAGACCGTTTGGTTTTCTTCGATGCTTGGCAATACTGGGAATTCTTCCGGATCAAGACCAACCAGTTGAATTTCTGTAGCTCCTGCGGAAATAAAGGTGTTGAAGTTATCTTTGACTTCCATGTGCACTTCCTGCGATGGCAGCTTCTTGATGATCTCCACGAAAAACTTGGCTGGCAAAACTACACTGCCGGGTTGATCTACCTGAACAACACTTTTATCACCATCTTCAAGCGGGATGAAGGATTGAATTGAAATATCGGTGTCGCTTGCTGTCAACGTCACACCTTGATGATTAACGTCGAATTTGATACCGCTCAGAATTGGGATCGTCGTACGGCTCGAGATCGCTTTGGATACTTGCTGTATGGAATCGTTTAAATAGTTTTTCATTATGCTGATTTTCATGGTTTCACTCCTAGCTGATTTTTTGGGTGTTTGGGTGTTGAAAGGTGTTTTTCAAAGGCCGAAGGCTGAGCTTCGAAATCGCTTATTTGGAGATGATATCTTTTAGATCTTTATAGTAATAATAGTAATAGGGGCACTGAATATGTGGATAAGTGGGTATAAACCCATAAGCCCAAGCCTATCCACATGTGTATACGTTGTGCACAGGCTTGGGACTTATTCAGGTTGGATTCTTAATTTTTTCGGTTAAGTTGTTGATAACTTTATAGAGATCCTGATCGACTTTAATCGCCTGGGAGATCTTTTCGTGCGCATGGATGACGGTGGTATGATCTCGCCCTCCAAATGCTTCACCGATTTTGGGCAGAGAAAAGTCTGTAAGTTCACGAGAGAGATACATAGCAATCTGTCTTGGGAACGCAACGGCCTTGGTCCGTTTCCGTGCTTTGAAATCTTCAAGCTTAAGGCTGTAATACTCGCCGACCTTTTGTTGGATGTCGTGAATAGTGATCATTTTTGGACGACTGGAAGGAATAATATCCTTCAGTGCTTCAGCTGCTAGATGAGTGGTTACATCTTGATTAGTCAGCGAAGAATAGGCAACAACCCGAATCAGTGCCCCTTCCAGTTCACGAATATTGGTATCAATCTGGTTGGCGATGTACATCATCGCCTCATTCGGAATATCCAGGTTTTCCGCACGAGCTTTTTTACGCAAAATAGCAATCCGTGTCTCCAGATCTGGAGGCTGGATATCCGTAATTAACCCCCATTCAAAACGGGAACGAAGCCGTTCTTCCAGGGTCGGAATTTCCTTCGGCGGTCTGTCGCTGGAGATGATGATCTGTTTCCGTTCCTCATGCAGCGCATTAAACGTATGGAAAAATTCCTCTTGCGTCGATTCTTTTCCAGCCAAGAACTGAATATCATCAATGAGCAGAATGTCGACACTACGGTATTTGTTACGGAAGCTCTCCCCGCGGTTATCACGGATCGAGTTAATGAATTCGTTCGTGAATTTCTCAGATGACAAATAAACAACTTTGCTGCCCGGATCATGCTCCAGGACGTAATGTCCGATCGCATGCATCAAGTGAGTTTTGCCGAGACCTACCCCTCCATAAAGAAACAGAGGATTGTATGCTTTGGCGGGCGCTTCAGCGACCGCCAGCGATGCGGCGTGGGCAAAACGGTTGCCCGGCCCAATGACAAATGTATCGAATGTATATTTTGGATTCAGCATGCTGAGTACCGCTTCTTCCTGAACAACTGTAGGCGTTGGCGCTGGCAGTTGAGGGTCCGGTTCAGCAGGCTTGTTCTCCTCGATGACAAATTTCACATCGACCTGTTTGCCAAGCAGCTCATATACCGTCGATCCGACCAGTTTGGTGTAACGGCTCTCCAGCCATTCGACGGCAAACGTGGTTGGTGCGGATATGACGATCGAACGATCATTCAGCTTGGTAGCTTTGGTTGCTTTGAACCAAGTGTCAAAGCTGGGTTTGCTGAGCTTGTTTTGTATGATTGATAAAATTTGCTGCCATAAATCAGAAGTATGGCTGTCCACAGACTGTCACTCCTTTTACATGTTCCAAGTGTGGCTTAAGCCATGATGCAGTGTCGAAATACGAGATATATTGTTGAATTTATCCCCAAACCCCCGCAGGTCGAAAACAAAAAAAGAATGAACAACGGAAAATTGTTCACAACTTTATCCACAGGCTGTTGATAATATTATGGGTCAGATCACATATTCACATCCAAAAGTAATACAATCATAGCAAAAGAAGCCCGGCATTTCAATGTATCACGTGATTTTATCCACAAATTCAATAACTTGTGTATAATTTTTAATCACAACACAATATATTGTTTATAAATTGTTTAACTTTCGACAAGATGACCCAAAAACCCAAATTATTTTATACACAGGTTATTCGTCAAATGATGCTGAATTGTGTGTAAAAGTATTCTCTGTTTGTGAATAACCTCTCTGTGGATAACCGTAAAGTGAAAATGGCCGTTTTGGGGATTTACAGGGGAGTGACTCTTCATGCCCGTTTTCCTTTTTCGAAGAGAGGAATTGAGGAAAAGACAAAATCAAAGGCTGAGGAGATCAAGAAGAGGGCCTGTTGGTGCGAAGGACGTTTACTGATTTGTATGAATTGAACGTAGGATTTATTCCTAAAAGAGGTAGGATGGATAAGCGTGCAAACCTTGGAGATGGATGTGTCCCCATTGCAGCAGTTTTGCGTATGCCAAAAAGAGGTTGTTCTTGAAGACCGGAATGGTGGTCTAAGAGAACAACCTCTTTTTGGTGGTTATAAAAGCATGATTTACTCGATATGAGCGGAAAATTTACGTTGGAAATCCGCGATATCTGCATATTCTTCTTCCAATTTTCGCGAAATGCGAATAAAGATGGGGAGCAGCTCCTGGTAGATCGTTGCATGTTCTTTAATAGGGGTATGCTTGTGTGTTGTACCAACCATAGATGAAACGGCATGAAGCGACTTAATTCGCCCTGTAGCATATAGACCGAGCACGACGGCCCCCAGACAGGAACTTTCGAAGCTCTCGGGCACAATGACTTCCTGGTTGAATATATCGGACATCATCTGACGCCAGAGTGGGGAACGAGCGAAACCACCCGTTGCCTGAATGGAGGTAGGTTGTCCGATCTGTTCTTCCATGGCCAGCAGTACCGTATAAAGGTTGAAAATAACCCCTTCCAAAACGGAACGAATCATATGCTCTTTCTGGTGGTGAAGGGTCAAACCAAAGAAGGAACCCCGGGCGTCCGGATTCCATAAAGGGGCGCGTTCCCCTGAAAGGTACGGATGGAATAGAAGTCCTTCCGAACCGGGGCTGACGCGTTCCGCAATCTTAGTGAGTACATCATAGGAATTGATGCCGAGCCGTTTGGCTGTTTCGACTTCCGAGGCAGCGAATTCGTCCCGTACCCAACGGAAAAGCATGCCACCGTTATTCACAGGTCCGCCGATAACCCAAAGATTCTCGGTGAGGGCATAACAGAACGTTCTACCTTTTGGATCGGTAACAGGACGGTCAACGACGGTGCGAATCGCGCCGCTAGTGCCGATCGTTGCTGCAACAACGCCAGGTTCAATGGCGTTTACGCCCAGATTGGACAATACCCCGTCACTTGCACCGATGACGAAGGGAGTAGAGGGGGAGAGAGCCATTTTTTCAGCCCATGTGCGATCCATTCCCTCTATAATATGTGTGGTCGGGACGAGCTGCGATAGATGGTCAGGTGTAATGCCTGCAACCTCAAGTGCTTCTGCATCCCAATCCAGTTGTTCCAGATTGAGCAGGCCGGTACAGGAAGCGATGGAGTGATCCACGACATATTGACCGAACAGACGGAAGAACAAATATTCTTTAATAGAGATAAATTTGGCGGTACGTTGAAAAAGTTCAGGCTCATCATGACGTAGCCACATTAATTTGGTCAGTGGCGACATGGGGTGGATCGGTGTACCTGTTCGCAAATAGATAGAATGCCCGATTCCGTTCTCTTGCAGTTTGGCGGCCCAGACAGCACTCCGGTTGTCAGCCCAAGTGATACAGCGAGTGAGGGGCACACCATCTTGTCCCATCGCAATAACACTGTGCATGGCAGAGCTGCAGGACACGAACATAATTTGTTCCGCAGCTACGCCGCTTTGATCCATCACGCCGCGTACGGAGCGAAGGGCGGCTTGCACAATTTGTTCAGGATCCTGCTCAGCGACATCGGGAGCAGGGGTGTATAAAGGATATTCCTGAGTCGACGTGCTTACAACTTCACCCTGTTCCGTAAAGAGTACGGATTTGGTACTGGTTGTACCGATATCCATACCAATCATATAGTTGTTCACTTTACATAAACCTTCTTTCTTTTGAACCCATAAAATAAAACTCTAATGGTGTGGATTTATTTTCTTCTTCTATATAGGTAGTCAATTTATACGACTGTACTCAGCAGCAAAATAAAGATCAGTCCAACAACAGATAATAGTGTTTCCATAACGGTCCACGTCTTCAGCGTCTGAGAGACACTCATGTTGAAGAATTCTTTGATCATCCAGAAGCCTGCGTCGTTCACATGAGATAGTACAAGTGAACCTGCACCGGTAGCGAGTACGACAAGTTCAATATTGGCACCAGGCGTTAGTGCAAGGACCGGAGCTACAATACCAGCTGCTGTCGTCATGGCCACAGTTGCAGAACCGGTAGCAACCCGAATGAGTGCGGCTACAAGCCAGGCGAACAGGATCACATTAATATTGGCATGTGTGGCGACCTCAGCAATGGCATTACCTACACCACTATTGATCAACACCTGTTTGAACGCACCGCCACCGCCAATGATGAGAATGATGGTCGCCGTAGGCGCCAGACATTCACTGGTGAAGCGGGAGATGTCATGTTTGTTGAACCCGCGTGAGAAACCGAGCGAAAAGAGGGCGAACACGACGGAGATCAGCAGGGCTATGATTTCATGGCCAATAAATTCACAGAAAACGGTAAATCCGCTTGTAGCGTCTGGGTCTACGATATTGGCGATGGAGCCAATAAGCATCAAAATGACCGGCAGCAAGATGGTAAACAGGGTTATGCCGAAACCGGGCAAGTTGTTACTTTTTTTCGTAGCGAATTGTTCAGCCAGCTCTGCAGGCGGTTCGGTATGTATTCTTTTACCGATAAATTTACCAAACAGAGGTCCAGCGATAATAGCAGTCGGGATACCTACAATAAGGGAGTACAAGATCGTTTTACCCAAATCGGCGCTGAACGCTTCGATGGCAATCATGGGAGCCGGGTGAGGTGGAACGAGACCATGTACAGTAGAGAGACCTGCCAAAATCGGAATACCGATCTGCAGCAGCGACATATTGGTTTTGCGTGCAACGGTGAAAATGATCGGAATCAGCAGAATGACGCCGACTTCGAAGAATACAGGAATACCGACGATAAAACCAACAATCATCATCGCCCAGTGCACACGTTTTACACCGAAACGATCCACCAGTGTGGTAGCAATACGCTCGGCTCCACCAGATTCAGCCATCATCTTACCAAGCATGGTCCCCAGACCGATAACGATGGCGATTGTTCCAAGTGTTCCACCAAGTCCTCCCGTAATGGAGGAAATGACATCCGCAGGCTTCATACCTGTAAGCAAACCAAGCATTAGTGCGGATATCAAAAGGGTAATGAAAGGATTCCATTTATATTTGGAGATCAACACGATCAGGAAGACAATCGCAATTAATGTCCAAACCAATAATGTTGCATTATGGGATAACCCAAAAAGAGTGCTCATGAGGTATGCTCCTTTTTTTTTTGATATATAACGCTTACAACAGATCCATGATCTGGTGAGGGAAGACACATAACGACTCGTGTAGTACGGGTAGCTTAAATCCCTCTTAATGTGCCCCAAAAAATTGAAACAAATCGCATTTTGTATACTTGTCGACAAGTTGGAGCGCAATCATTCACAACGGATATGATTGCGAACTCTCTGCACAGATATTCCATGAAGTGACGAATGGAATTTCATTACAAGTCATTAAGAATCAAAGCTTTCGTGCAGCGTCTTGCCTGAATCCTGAAAATACGTGCGAACTCCAGCTTGAATGCGTGTTTTATCACCCGATTCAAGAGCCTCAATCAGCAAACGATGTTTGCCAATTACAGCGCTTACTTTCTGCTCGCCTTGAACAAAGACCCTACGGGTGGTAAGCAGCATAACCGTCATGACAACATAACGAATGCTTTTCCATAGATGTAAAATACGGGAATGCTGGGCAGCTTCAATAATAGTCTCGTGAAAAACGAGATCCTGATATGCAAATTCAACCGCATCTTGGTGGCGTCCAGCCAAGTCCATCTTGTCTATCACATTACGTAGCTGGGTAATTAATTGATCTGGCACATCCCCCGCAAGCCGCTGCTGCACAAAACTTTCAATCAGGAAACGTACATCGTACAATTCCTCGACATCTTTAATTTTCAATCCAATGACAACGACACCCATACGCTCCAGCCGAATGAGCCCTTCATTCGACAATGTTCTTAACGCTTCACGTACAGGTGAGCGACTGCTGTCAAAATCAGCGGCAATCCGATTTTCTGACAAAATTTCGCCAGGACGAAGGCTTCCGCTAATGATCCGCAGTCTTAGTTCGCAGGCAATGGCTTCCCCGCGGGAAGCTCCCTGAAGCCAGGATGAAGGAAACAGCATAATGGCTAACGCTCCTATTATAAGTAATCAGTTCAATACTGATCATAGCACAACTATTTTGCAGATTGAGCGATTTACATCAATCCTTATGATGAGAATAAGTGGTTCTATGCTCTGTGCGCCTGATGAATTTAGGAACGTCATACTGCTTCAAATGGATTTATCAAAGAGCTAGAGGAATAATTGTCTTCCTTTAAATGAGTCAGGATCTATGCTGCACTTCCCATAAGTATACTTGTATACAAGATGTGATTTTTTTATCCTACACCTTTCTCGAAAACTTGTAAACCATAAGAATAAAGCGGATACATTAAATTTAAAGTATATCAATTCAAAAGCCAAAATATATTGCTCATCTAATGGATAGCTACACCATTGAAGTTCTTCAGAAACGTATGAATATTAACCGAAAGCGGAGCCAGTGAAACAGTCTATCATCGATAAATATTCTTTATCCACATGTGAATAACTTGAAATGATATTAAAAAATAAGATTAAGGGGTTTGAGGGGTGTGGATAACCGTAAAAGTTGATTTTTGGTGAATGAATCGGGACTTGGGGATAACTTTTGGAGCTTCTGATTGATACTTTATGAAGGGTATAAACAGGAGAACGCATCAATGGTCGTTTAGGTGGGGTGGATTAGACATAAAAAGGAGAAAGGAGGAAAGTGGCTCCCAGTTGACTTTTCCAGGTGTTCGTGGTTAAATGTATAAAGGTGTTTTCTGTGAAGATGAAAGTGATTCATCACATAAGTATTTCCTTGTGAGGAGGTGCAATACATTGAGACCTACATTCAAACCGAACGTTAGCAAACGTAAAAAAGTTCATGGTTTCCGGAAAAGAATGAGCACGAGCAACGGACGTAAAGTTCTGGCTGCACGTCGCCTTAAAGGCCGTAAAGTCCTGAGTGCTTAAATGCATGTGAAGACCACCGAGGTGGTCTTTTTTTTCTTAAATAGGTCATTTCAGACTGGATGCTGGTAAAGGTCAGGTCTGAATTGGCTGCGCAAAAGCATAAGTACACATTTATGTTCAATGAATGAGATGTCCGTTTTTTCGAAAACGTTCCTTATATAAGGATGAATGTTTGCTCAGTTGAAATGACTGATCAACAATCATCCCAAATGAAGTTGCCGCCAAGACGGTTTATCGTTATTCAAGAAAGCCTATACTAAATCAGTAATTAGGCATTCGTCAATAATGTTGGTGGAAAACAGCAAGGAGAAGCGCCGTGTATAAAAGACTGCGTTTACGAAACCGGGCGGACTTTAGCCGCGTATACCGGTATGGGAAATCATTTGCCAATCATCAGTTTGTGGTGTATGGCTGTCGTCGTAAAGATACAGAACAATTCCGAGTGGGTGTATCCTGCAGCAAGAAAATCGGAAACGCTGTCGTACGCAACCGGATGAGACGCATGATTAAGGAAATTGTACGTCATCATGAGAAAGAGATTGTCACGCAGATGGATCTGATCTTTATCGTCAGAAAAGGTGCTTTGGACATGTCCTATAAGGATATGGAAAAAAGCCTGCTGCATGCGATGCGCAAGGGCTCTCTTTTGAAGTCGGGCAAGCGGTAAGCTTCGGTTTATTTGTCCTCCTAATTATGGTATGATTTACGGTGGAATGGAATGGTTAAGAGAGGGGTTATGAAGTGTCGCGATTGAAGACATCAAAGGGGAAGTGGATTCTCCTCATTGCAGTCATTGCAATGGTCACTGTACTCGCCGGATGTACTCCACAAGGGGCCGGGGTTACTACGGAAGATCTGAGGAATAGTGATTCTTTTTGGCAAGCCAATGTTATTTATTGGTTCTCACTGGCGCTCGATACATTTGCCAACTGGTTTAACGGTGAATATGGACTGGCCGTCCTTGTGATGGTGTTAATTGTACGGACGTTAATCTTGCCGCTGACAATGAAGCAAGTTCGCAGCTCCAAGGCGATGCAAGCTATTCAGCCGCAGTTGAAAGAAATTCAAGCCAAGTATAAAGATACACCTGAGAAAGTTCAGCAAGAAACAATGAAGTTGTTTCAGGAGAACAAAGTTAATCCGATGGCCGGTTGTCTGCCACTTATCATTCAGATGCCGATTTACATCGCACTTTATAACTCAATTTACGGAAACTCCAGTCTGAGAACACATGATTTCTTGTGGCTACAACTCGGATCACCCGATCACCTGTTTATTTTGCCAGTGCTGGCAGCCATCACAACATTTGTCCAAACGTGGATGATGATGCGTATGAATCCTGCACAGCAAGTCGGACCGATGCAGTTTATGCTGTGGGTGTATCCGATATTGATCTTTGTTATGTCTTATCAGTTCCCGGCTGCATTGCCGCTTTACTGGTTCTACAGTAACATCTACACGATCGTGCAAAACTATTTCCTTTACCGGAATAATGATAAAATCGTGGCTGAGGTCAACGTGAAGCAGAACAGCTCTTCCAAAAATGGAAATGGAGCTAAACGCAAAAACGGTGGCAAGGCAACTGTCTCTGGAAAAGGTTCGAAAGGGGCCAAAAAATCGAAATGACCAAAGTCATTGCGTCAGGAAAAACCGTTGAAGATGCTGTAAACCAAGGATTGGCTGAGCTTGGCGTGAGCCGGGACAAGGTCGAGATACAAGTGTTAGAGCAGCCGTCAAAAGGATTCCTGGGTTTGATCGGGGTTAAGGCCGCTAAAGTGGAAGTGAAACTTCTGCCTGTGCAAGAAACTGTTTCACAGCCGATCAAGCCGGCTGCACATATACCTCAGGTTGAAGCAACACTTGAGGGTGTGGCTGCTAAAAATCCCTATGAGGAAGCGGCTGCTTTCTTAAAAGAAGTGGCAGCAGGTATGGGACTGGATGTTGAAGTGCATATCAAAAAACAGCGTGATGGACATATCTTCAATATTGCCGGTGAAGACCTAGGCATGATTATTGGTAGACGTGGTCAGACGCTGGATGCCCTTCAATATTTAACGAACATTGTAGCAAATCGTTATTCGGAAAGCTTCGTTCGCATCGTACTTGATGCAGAGAATTTCCGTCAACGTCGACGCAAGACGTTGGAGGATCTGGCTGAACGTTTGGCTGGACAGGCTATTCGCACTGGTAAGGAAGTTGTGCTGGAGCCAATGCCGCCACTCGAACGCAAAGTCATTCATGCGAAATTGCAAAATCACTCGCAGATTAAGACATACAGCAAGGGCGAGGAGCCCAATCGACGCGTGGTCATTACGACGAAATAACACGAAATTGAAGACGCAATGGCTTCCTGCCCGGTGCAGAAGCCATTGCTTTTTTCGTACAGAAGTACTTTTCAAAAACGGAAGAGCGACTACAAAAATGCTATATCAAGATATGAATGATGCGGTAAGAAGTTTTGTGTAACTAAACAACTGAACTATATATAGAAATTAATATAGCGTCCCGAGGGGCGCAATTTTAAAATAGAGCAAGGAGAGATAACGATGATTAGTGATACGATTACAGCGATATCAACAGCGGTCGGAGAAGCGGGTATCGCTGTAATCCGGGTGAGCGGCCCGGATGCGGTGTCGGAGACGGAGAAGATTTTTCGCAGCAAAACCCCACTAACGCAGGCAGCATCCCACACGGTTCATTACGGTCATATTGTAGATCCGGGGACTGGCGAGAAGATTGAGGAAGTATTGGTTACAGTGATGCGTGCGCCACGTTCCTTCACAACAGAGGATGTCGTGGAGATTAGCGCCCATGGCGGAGTGGTGTCGGTTAAGCGAGTAATGGATCTGTTGTTGCAGCTCGATATTCGTCTCGCTGAACCCGGCGAGTTCACAAAGCGTGCCTTTCTCAATGGACGAATTGATCTGTCCCAGGCGGAAGGGGTCATGGATCTCATTCGTTCCAAATCTGATCGGGCGTTCTCCGTTGCACTCAAGCAAGTGGAGGGCAAATTATCGTCCAAGCTGCGTGATCTCAGATACACGTTGGTGGAGACTCTTGCTCACATCGAAGTGAATATCGATTACCCTGAGCATGATGTAGAGTCACTAACCTCTGAATTTATTAAAGAAAAATCCAGTCAAGTGATGACGGAAATTGATAAATTGCTGGTAACAGCAGAGCAGGGAAAGATACTGCGTGAAGGAATCACTACAGCAATCGTAGGGCGGCCAAACGTAGGGAAATCTTCATTACTCAATACGTTGGCCCAGGATAACCGCGCAATTGTAACGGACATTCCGGGTACAACGCGTGACGTCATTGAGGAATTTGTTACGATTAACAACATACCGCTCAAGCTGCTCGATACAGCAGGTATCCGGGAAACGATGGATGTCGTGGAAAGAATCGGGGTGGAGCGTTCGCGCTCTGCTGTCAATGAGGCTGATCTGTTATTGATGGTTATCAATGCTGCCGAGCCGCTGCATGAGGACGAGATTGAATTATTGGAACAAATCCGCGGTAGACAATCAATTATTATTATGAATAAAATGGACTTAGCGCCGCAGGCGGACCGCGAAGTGCTGCTTCGTTACATCCCTGAGGAACGGCTTGTTCCGATGTCGGTGAAAGATGATCTGGGCGTGGACCGTTTGGAAGATGCCATCTCGACGTTGTTCTTCAGTGGCAAGCTGGAGTCGGCCGACCTGACGTATGTCAGCAATGTGCGTCATATTGCTTTACTCAAAAAAGCGAAACAGTCGCTCATTGATGCCTATGAAGCGGCAGAGCAGCTGATTCCTATTGATATGATCCAGATTGATGTTCGTCTGGCATGGGAGCAGCTGGGTGAGATCGTGGGCGATACAGCACATGATGCGTTGATTGATCAAATTTTCTCTCAATTCTGCCTCGGAAAATAACACCTGACAAACATACCGGCTCTGAAAAGTAGTATGATAATAAAGTCCATCTGTGGGTGGTCAAAGAATCCGCGAATATGTCTGAAGTACCTATAGACTTGATGGCTTAATATAGATCGAAATGCATTCCGTGGAGTGCGGAGCGTGTTTCGTCATTTTTACAAAAAATTGATCGTTTGCATGAATTTAGGCGTGCGGCGGCAAAAAGGAGGTAAACTGGAATGGCTTTTGATGGCGGAAGTTATGATGTAATCGTCGTTGGGGCAGGACATGCTGGTGTGGAATCGGCATTGGCTGCAGCCCGTATGGGATCGAAAACACTGATGATTACCATCAATCTGGATATGGTGGCCTTCATGCCTTGTAACCCATCTATTGGGGGACCGGCAAAAGGACATGTAGTACGTGAGATTGATGCACTTGGTGGAGAAATGGGACGGAACATCGATAAGACCTTTATTCAGATGCGAATGCTTAACACAGGTAAAGGACCTGCTGTGCATGCACTTCGTGCTCAGGCGGATAAATTCTCTTACCAGCATACGATGAAAGAAACGATGGAGAATGAACGCAACCTGACGATGCGTCAGGGCATGGTTGATCGCCTGATCGTTGAAGACGGACAGTGCGTAGGTGTGGTTACTCAGACGGGTACCGAGTATCGGGCCAAAGCCGTTGTTTTGACAACAGGTACGTATCTGCGCGGTAAAGTAATTATGGGTGAGTTGATGTACGAGAGTGGTCCAAATAATCAACAGCCTTCCCTTAAGTTATCCGAACATCTGCGTGAGCTTGGTTTCGACCTGGTTCGTTTTAAAACAGGTACACCACCGCGCGTGCATAAGGATACGATTGATTTTAGCAAAACGGAAATTCAGCCAGGTGATGACAAGCCGAAGTTCTTTTCTTATGAAACGGAATCTTCCGATAATGAGCAGCTGCCTTGCTGGTTGACGTATACGTCTGTGGAGACACACCAGATTATTAATGATAACCTCCACCGTGCTCCAATGTTCTCAGGAGTTATTGAAGGTACCGGACCGCGTTATTGCCCATCGATCGAGGATAAAATTGTGCGTTTCAGCGACAAGCCGAAGCATCAGATTTTCCTGGAGCCAGAAGGCAAAAACACATCGGAATACTATGTACAAGGTCTGTCTACAAGTCTGCCAGAGGATGTTCAATTGGCGGTCCTTCGTTCCATCCCGGGTATGGAAAAAGTAGAAATGATGCGTAATGGCTACGCTATTGAATATGATGCAATGGTGCCTACACAGTTGTGGCCTTCACTGGAAACGAAACGTCTGCCAGGTCTGTTCACAGCAGGGCAGATTAATGGTACCTCCGGGTACGAAGAAGCGGCAGGACAAGGCGTAATGGCAGGCATCAATGCTGCACGTAAAGTACAGGAAAAAGAGCCTGTCGTACTTGATCGCTCCCAAGGGTACATTGGTGTTCTGATTGACGATCTCGTTACCAAAGGTACGAATGAACCTTATCGTCTGCTGACTTCTCGTGCAGAATACCGTTTATTGCTTCGTCATGATAATGCCGATATGCGTTTGACGGAAATTGGTCATGATATTGGTTTGATTCCTGATGAGCGTTACGCTAAATTCCTGGACAAAAAGGCAAAAGTAGAACAGGAAGTGAATCGTCTGAAGGCAGCCAAAGTTCGCCCTGTCGAAGTGAATCCGAAGCTGGAAGAGATTGGTTCTACACCGATTCAGGATGGCAGCACACTTCTGACATTGATGCGCCGCCCAGAGATCGGGTATGACTGGATTGAGCAGATCTCACCTTCCGAGGTGGAACTGACCGCTGATATGAAAGAGCAAGTGGAAATTCAAATCAAATATGCGGGTTATATTGAGAAACAATTGATCCACGTGGAACGTTTGCAAAAAATGGAGAAAAAGAAAATTCCGGACACGATTATATATGACGAAATTCATGGCCTTGCTATGGAAGCAAAGCAGAAGCTCGCTACGATTCGTCCAATCTCGATAGGACAGGCGTCCCGTATAGCTGGGGTTACTCCTGCGGATATCTCCATTCTGCTGGTTTACCTGGAGCATTATAACCGTGTAACCGCAGCAAGGGGACAATAATGGACGATATTCAACAGCAGCTACAACGGCGCCTGAAGAAACATGGGCTGGAGCTGGATGAACGCCAGTTGGAGCAATTCGAGTTATATTTTCAGGAGCTGGTAGCTTGGAATGAAAAGATGAATCTAACCGGGATTACTGAACGTGAACAAGTATATACAAAGCATTTCTATGATTCGGTATCGCTGGCATTTTATACAGATATGTCGAAGGTAAACAAACTTGCAGACATTGGTTCAGGGGCCGGGTTCCCAGGCCTACCGCTTAAAATTTGTTTTCCGCATATCAAGCTGACGATCATTGACTCGCTAAATAAACGTATTGGCTTTTTGCAGCATGTTGTAGATACGCTCGGCTTGACCGATGTAGAATTGATTCATGGTCGTGCCGAGGAACTTGGACGCAAAGAAGGATATCGTGACAGCTACGACCTTGTTACTGCGCGTGCAGTTGCTAAGCTAGCGGTGCTTAATGAGTTCTGTCTGCCTTTTGTTCGCAAAAGTGGATTATTCGCTGCAATGAAGGGCGGAGACCCGCGCGAAGAAATGAAGGAGGCTGAATTCAGCTTTAACCAGCTGAAAGGACGGGTAAAAGCAGTTCATCCGTTCCAGCTACCTGTTGAAGAGTCGGCACGGCATATCATTCTGATTCAGAAGTTTGATAAGACACCTTTTAAATATCCACGTAAACCAGGAACACCATTAAAAACACCTTTGGTATAGTTCTTGGCACAACATCGTATGTATTAAAAGGTAAGATGATCATTTTTCGTTTATTTAATGGAGAACTTTGAATAAGAGTAAAGAGGATGTTTCACGTGAAACATCCTCTTTTTGTTTTTTGATTTTTTATCTAGGTATAGAGAGCATCTACATTACAATTACATAAAGTAGAGAAAAACGGAATCGGAAATTTAATTTATTTAGCATAGAAGTTTTTCTTGATGGAAAATCATTTTTCTTGTTACAGCTATTCTTGAATGAAGGTCATTGACCTATGGATAGAGAAAGAGCATCGGCAATAGTAGTAGCTATAGAATAGAAAGACACATAAGAAAGGGTTTATTCTGCCACTGAGGCTATCTTATGAAAATTCATTTTTACATGGTATTAAACGAGCACACAGCGTAGCTACTAGGAGCAGGTCCTGTTTACATAGATCTTCCATATCTTAATGGGTACAAACAGGTCATATAGCTAATGTTCATGAAGAAAAAGCAGGAAAATTAGAAGAGTTTAAAGAATAGGTAAACATAGGATTATGGAAGAAAAGATGATAGAATAGAAGTATCCGGTCCTGGATTACAGAGATCATAGATTATATGTATAGATAGATTTTTGAGCTTTATTGTATAGGTTACAGAAAGCGTCATGGAAGGTAAAACTTATTCGAAGAACGACAGCATTTGGAAGGGTCGCATATTGAATAAGAAGCACCTGCTATTCTGCGGGAGCTATTACGAAACTAGGTGGTAATATACGGAATGAAAGAACAATTTTCGAAGTTGTTTGGTTTGGCGGAGCGCAATAACGGAGATGAGATTAAACAAATTCCGGTCAATGAAATTGTGAGCAGCCCATATCAACCCCGTACTATTTTTGATGATGATAAAATTGATGAGTTGCTGCAGACGATCAAGACACATGGAGTTATACAACCGATTGTCGTCCGCGTACGAAATGGATCATATGAGATTATCGCCGGGGAACGTCGCTGGCGTGCAGTTCGAAAACTGGGCTTGGATCATATTCCGGCCATTGTGCGTGAATTCAACGACTCTCAGGCAGCTTCCATCGCATTGATCGAAAACCTGCAGCGTGAGGGACTCACTTCAATTGAAGAGGCTGTTGCTTATCAGAAATTGATTGACCTGCACCAACTTACACAAGAAAGTCTTGCGCAGCGATTAGGCAAAAGCCAGTCGACGATCGCCAACAAAATCCGGTTGTTACAGCTTCCGGAGGGCATTAAGACAGCACTGATGGAACGTAAGATTTCGGAGCGTCATGCCAGAGCTTTGCTTTCATTGGATACGGAAGAGTTGCAAATGAAATTGCTCGGCGAAATTATTGATAAAGAGTTGAATGTAAAACAAACGGAAGCACGAGTAGCCTTTTACAAGGAATCCTCGAAGATCAAAAAATCCAAACGTATCTCCTTCACGAAGGACGTTAGACTTGCACTTAATACGATTCGTCAATCCATTGATATGGTATCGGGCTCCGGTCTAGACATCAAAACCAAGGAAGCGGACCATGAGGACCATTACGAGATCGTTATCCATATCCCTAAACGCAAATAATTGAAGCTTAAGGCGGCAATGGGCCGCTTTTTCTGTCTATAAAGTTGAGAGTGGCATGAACAGCGTAGAATAGCACCATGAAGAAACGGTAGTTGATGTTTGTGTGGATGATAGCCACCTGCTTTTTGTTAACTGTAGCTCACAACCTACAAGAAAAGACTCCTATTTTATTTGAGGTGAAGTAATTGTCTAAGATTATGGCCGTAGCAAATCAAAAGGGCGGTGTGGGGAAAACGACGACATCTGTTAACTTGGGTGCAGGACTGGCTTCGCTCGGGAAAAGGGTGCTGCTTGTCGATATTGACCCCCAGGGGAATACAACCAGCGGAGTCGGAATCAACAAAGCAGATGTGGCCAATTGTATATATGATGTCATCATTAATGAAGTTCCCCCTCAAGAAGCGATTGTGGAAACTCAGATTGAAGGCCTTCATATCATACCTGCAACGATTCAGCTTGCCGGAGCCGAGATTGAACTGGTATCGACGATATCACGGGAAGTCCGCCTGAAAAAATCACTCGCCATGGTGAAAAAAAACTATGATTACATACTGATCGATTGTCCACCCTCCCTCGGCATGTTAACGATCAACTCGTTGACAGCTTCCGATTCGGTGATCATTCCGATTCAGTGTGAGTATTATGCGCTCGAAGGGTTGAGCCAATTGCTTAACACGGTTCGTTTGGTGCAGAAACATCTGAATACGTCCCTACAGATTGAAGGAGTATTGCTGACGATGTTTGATGCTCGTACGAATCTGGGCATTCAAGTGATTGAAGAAGTGAAGAAGTATTTTCAACAAAAGGTGTATCAGACCATTATTCCGCGCAATGTGCGGCTTAGTGAGGCGCCTTCTCATGGGCAGTCAATCATTACGTATGATCCTCGATCCCGTGGGGCTGAAGTTTATTTAGAGCTCGCAAAGGAAGTGATTTCTTATGAGTAAGCGGCTTGGAAAAGGTCTTGATGCCCTCATTCCTTCGCTTTCAATTAATGACGACGATAAAGTCGTAGAAATCCCGATTAGTCAACTGCGGGCAAACCCTTACCAACCTCGTAAAGTATTTGATGAGGATGCGATACATGAACTCGCTGAATCGATCCGTCAACATGGTGTTATACAACCTATTATTGTACGACCTGTTTTGAGAGGTTATGAGATTATTGCTGGTGAACGGCGTTTCAGAGCTTCCCAGTATTGCGGTAATGCCACTGTGCCTGCCGTAGTTCGTAATTTCAGTGATCAGCAGGTTATGGAGATTGCTTTAATCGAGAACCTGCAGCGTGAGAATCTGAATGCGATGGAAGTTGCAGTTGCTTATCAGGGGCTGATGGACCAGTTTGGGTTAACCCAGGAAGAGCTCTCCGTAAAAGTGGGCAAATCACGTTCTCACATCGCTAACTTCCTGCGTTTGTTATCATTGCCGGAAGAAGTGAAGGATCATGTTTCACGTGGAACATTGTCAATGGGGCATGCACGTGCTATCGTCGGCGTTAAAGATGAAAGCCTTGTGAAGCAGCTGGCAAAACAAACTATTGATCAACAGTGGAGTGTACGTGAACTGGAAGAGGCTGTTCAACAATTGGATCGTTCCAAAACGGGTGAAGCGAAAGCAAAATCCAAGTTAAAGAAAAAAGATCCGTTTATTGATACATTGGAAGAGTCTTTACGTGAACGGTTTAAAACAACGGTGAAAATTAAGCATAACAAAGATAAAGGCAAAATTGAGCTCAACTACTACAGCAAACAAGATCTGGAGCGACTGTTAGAACTGTTGCAATAATAGTCATGACTCCATGATCGATGAACAACATGCGGGGCTTTTTCATGTGATGACATATCGCCTCTGTACCATGGAGAAACGATATGTCATTGTTTGTTTCTAGGGATTATATCAAACCATAACCAATCAATTAAGGACAGAGGTGGTCATGAGGTGGAGGGAGTTATCTATCTGGATCATGCAGCGACATCTTGGCCTAAGCCACCTGCTGTCGGGGAAGCCATGATAAAGGCTCTGGATGTGGCAGGGGCGAACCCAGGCAGAGGAAGTCACCGGATGGCAGTACAGGCGAGCCGAGTTTTATTTGGTGCCAGAAAAGCGATATCCACTCTTTTGGGTGTTCGTAATGCCAACGATATCGCTTTGGGTTCTAATACCACAGAGGCTTTGAATCTAGCTATTCAAGGGTGGCTAAGAGAAGGCGATCATGTCATTGCTACGATGGCTGAACATAATTCAGTAAGACGACCACTGGAGTACATGCGCAGATCTCGTAATGTAGAGGTTGATTATGTACCTGTTAATGCAGCCGGGGAGATCGATCTGGTCCAATTCGCACGCTTGTTTCGTTCCAATACAAGATTGGTTGTCTGTACGCATAGTTCGAACCTGCTGGGGAGTATTCTGCCCATTGGTGAAATTGCACTGATGTGTCAAAAACACCAGGTGACTTTGCTTGTTGATGCTGCTCAAAGTGCTGGAATTATCCCTATGGATGTAAAGCAGCTTGGCATCGATATGCTTGCCTTTCCAGGGCATAAAGGACTGTTGGGACCGCAGGGAACAGGTGGACTGTACATCGCTCCTGAGCTGGATGTGCAACCATTGCTTCACGGCGGGACAGGAAGCCAATCTGAGGCAATTGAGCAGCCACTTGTTCGTCCTGATCGCTATGAGGCGGGTACGCCCAATACCGTGGGTATAGCAGGTCTGGCAGCCGGAGTGCAGCATGTGCTTGAACTGACACCTGAATTCATATATAAACAGGAGTGGTATTTGACTCAGCATATGATGGATGGGTTATCATCAGTACAGGGGATTCGAATGCTTGGCCCTGAAATTGGACAGCCGCGTACGGGATTGTTATCCTTTACTGTTGAAGGGTATGATTCGGCTCAGCTCGCTTTTCAATTAGACCGAAGTTATGGCATCGCTGTGCGCTCAGGTTTTCATTGCACACCTCTTGCCCATGAGTCAGCTGGTACAACGGCAAGTGGGGCTGTCAGAGCGAGCGTGGGGTATAGTACGTCAAAAGAAGATGTCGATGCGTTAATCGAAGCAGTTATCGAATTAACTGCATCAAAACCGGTATGAATCAGCCCTAATAAAACATGAATTTCTATCGCTTGAATAAGCAAAAAGCAAAAGAGGTAAGAGGCTAAAGCGAGTGATTAGCTGTATGGGTTATCTGGTGAATAATAAGGGTAAGCTTGATGGTTACATTAGAGCGTTGGATGCTTTTCTTAGCTGAATGGATCGATGATGTATGATGTGGAGTACGTTTGAAGGTACAAACGTTAACTTGAACAAACCAACAGAGGGGTAGTTGCACTACATGGCTGAATTAAATGAGCTGATTCTGGAACAGCTGATATGGATTATTGGCGGCATGGCTTTACTTTTGGTGATTTTGCTTATCATAAGTATTGCTCAAGGCGCAAAGCTACGGAAGTTTAAACGGAAATATGAGGCCATGATGGCTGGTAGTGGAGTGGAAGATCTGGAGTCTCTGTTAATCAATCTGAAAATTCAGATGGACAGCATTGAGGATGAGCATACACTGCAAACGGATCAGTTACAGACTGTCATGCAGAAGCTGACCCGTATCCAGGGTAAAGTGGGCGTGAAACGGTATAACGCTTATGGGGAGCTTGGCAGTGATCTGAGTTTCTCCATGGCAATGGTTAACGATAGCCAGGACGGTATGGTACTCACTGGTATCTATAATCGAGACGGCTCCTATGTATATGCTAAACCTCTTAAAGGGGGAGAGTCCACGTATACTCTTTCCCCTGAGGAAAAGGAAGCCATTACTCTGGCACAGCAAGCAGAGTAGAACGGGTATGCCATTCGCGAATGGCGGAATAGAGACTGCTGGATATAATTTCGGACATGCGCATGACGAGACTGAGACGTGTGTTCTGTAAAACAAAGTATTCCATAAAGCCGCCGACGTTAACGATACCTGTAAGATGGATATCGCCGACCGGCGGTAATTCTTTATTTACACCCGCTCCTGGTTTGAGCGGTCCATTCACGACCTGGATACATCCAACACTCGAGGACTGTCCGAGACAGGCATCAATACCGATTACATAAGGGTTGTGATGTGTGTTGTGTATTTTGTGAAGGGTGTCCTGTAGGTTCATTGCATGTACGGGTTCATCCAATGTGCCATAGAGATGGAATAGAGGGCTGTCCCACTTGGCAAGCGATGAGCCGACGAGCGGGCCAAGGCAGTCCCCAGTAGAGCGATCTGTACCGATACAGACGACAACTACATTTTGCAAAGAATGGGCTTTATAGAGATGGAACATTAAACGATGAATGATGGCTGAGTGAATGCCTGGATCTGTATGTGGGATTTTCAGGCTGGCCATGTCTTGAGATGAGAAGGAATGCGAAATGGGATTCATAGGATCTATCCTTTCCCTTGGAATAGTAGTAACAGTATATGGAAGGATAGAACGTTTTATACTTCGTGGGGACAAGCTTTTTCAAAGGGATGAATGTATCGCGAAAGGAGACGGACATGGACGAGTGGATTGATGATTGGATGCTGATTGCTTTTGATTCCACCCAGCAGGCGCTGCGGGCAGAAATGCTGCTGGAGTTTGCCGAGATTGAGATCGACTTATTTCCTACCCCAAAAGAGATCACAGCGGGCTGTGCTCTATGTATTCAGTTTCCAAAAGAAGATCTGGAGAGAGTGATACAGATCATTCGTAACGAATTTGTGGAGATCCGTGGCCTCTATTTCAAAACCGCTGACAGCTATGATAACATACCCATGTAGAGGAGGTTTGATCTATGTTGCCATTTAAGTTTGCTGAGGAGCCGAGTGATCCAAGCAAGACTATAGAGGGAGCCATCCGTTGGACAGACCAATTATGGGCTAAAGTTACCGATGCAGATATGTGGTTTAATATTCTGTTCAGTTCGATCCGTATCATTATTATTTTCATTATTACGCGTATTGTGATCAAGATTGTATCACGTATTATAGATCGCACGATGGCACGAAAGCAGGAAGGTAAGATTCGCGTCAATCCGCGGAGATTTATAACGGTGGGAGAGTTGATGAAAAATGCGACCTCCATAACATGTAATTTCATTATGATTCTGTTACTGTTATCTGAGATCAACGTGAAAGTTGGACCATTGTTAGCGAGTGCGGGAGTACTTGGACTGGCTATCGGTTTTGGTGCCCAAGGATTAGTGAAGGATGTTATTACGGGTTTCTTCATTATATTGGAGGATCAATTCGCAGTAGGCGATGTTATTCAAACAGGCACCTATAAAGGAACGGTTGAGGTCATTGGACTGAGAACAACCAAGCTGGTTAGCTGGCAGGGTGAGGTACACATTATTCCAAATGGTACGATTGCAAGTGTAACTAATTACTCGATGTCTAATTCCCTTGCAGTTGTGGACATTCCGATGAAGGGCGAACAGACCCTGGACGAGTCAGTACACTTGGTGAAACGAGCGTTGACTGGGATTGAGGATCGAGATCTGAACATCGTTAAAGTACCTGACGTGCTTGGTATCCAGTCGATGTCTACCTCGGAATATGTGGTTCGCATTGTTGCTGAATGCTTGCCTAACTCCAGGGCATCTGTAGAGCGCCAAATCCAGAGTGATGTGAAGAAAACACTGGAGTATCATGAGATGAGCAATCAAGCAGCATTAGAGCAAGCAGCAGCTCAGGAGAAGGATGAGGGGGATGGCATTGGTGGAGCGTAAAAGTTTCCAGCTTGGTGACATTGTGCAGATGAAGAAGCAGCATCCATGTGGCAGCAATGAGATGGAGATTATCCGGATGGGCATGGATATTCGTATCAAATGTGTAGGATGTAAACACAGTGTATTAATTCCCAGAGCGAAATTCGAGAAAAACATGAAAAAGGTACTTCGTTCAACAGAGGATTCGTATGAATCCTAATGAAAAAATGCGGTAATGTTTACTCTTTTCGCACTCCATAATAACGTTTACATGCAGGCACAGCTTAGGTATTGCGTTCTGTAAATGATCATGCTATAATCATTATTGCTGCGGAAAGGTACCCAAGAGGCCCAAGGGGGCTGACTCGAAATCAGTTAGGCGTGTCACAGCGTGCGTGGGTTCGAATCCCACCCTTTCCGCCACTAATAGATCTTGCTTTGTAATTGTAATTGAACAACTTACTCAACGTGTGTTGAGCTTTATACATGCAAAAAAGGCCTTCCATCTGGAAGGTTTTTTTATTTTTAATTTTGTTGATTGATTATCATTTGTAATTGAAAAAAACAAAGAGCCCCTAAGGGCTCTTCATTCGGCGATGCATTCGGTTTGTTAGGAAACAATCGGTCGTAACGATCAGAAACTTGCTCGTGCTTCAGACAAAGGCCTTACACACAATCATCTTGCTTCTTAAATTACGTGATGAATCTCCAACAGTGAATGTTCGGCTTCGTTGTCCAACGGAACCACACCTCTCTCGTGCATCGCCTGATTGTATTATGTGCATTAGTACGTTTTATATACAGCAGTCTGAAAAAAATCTTTACGCCTAGTGGACGCGGGCTTTGGTAAGCTTTTTCCACTTGCGATTCTGATTGCTTGTTTCAGGGAAAGCTTCGCCCTTTTGGAGGGTTACCCGTTTCGGATTGTTAATCTCCGTATGAAAGCTCTTCTCACCAACCTCGGTGTACTCACCATCGTTTGGAGCTTTGTCTCCTGGTTCAAACTCGGTTCTTTCACCCATGATAAAACCTCCTCGGCAAAATGGATTTCAATGTTGCTTCTGTAGTGTGCTCCATTGGAGTTATGATCATGTGTAATAAGAAGAGGGAACGTTTGCTTGCATTGGGACGTCATTTTTGTTATATTAATATAGTTCGAGTTTGTGCTCGTTCCTTGCTCTCAACCTAGATTGAGGGCCAGAGTCCATAAGGAGGTGAAAATTATGCGCAAATATGAAGTGATGTACATTATTCGTCCTGATGTTGAGCAAGAAGTTGTTCAAGCTACAGTCGATAAATTCCAAGGCATCATCTCCAACGGCGGTGGTGAAGTTACAGCTCACGACGTTATGGGTAAACGCCGTCTTGCGTATGAGATCAAGAAATTCCGTGATGGTGTTTATGTTTTGGTACACTTCACTGCTGAACCAGCAGTAGTTACTGAACTTGAGCGTCTCATGAAGATTTCTGACGAAGTAATTCGTTATCTCATTACAAACGACGTTAAGTCTGCTTAAGACAACTCGTGATCAACGCACCAATACGCTCTGAAGGAGGGGATTACATTGTTGAACCGTGTCATTCTGATCGGCCGGTTAACCCGGGATCCTGAGTTGCGTTATACTCCAGCTGGAGTAGCAGTTACGCAATTTACTTTGGCAGTGGACAGACCGTTTACAAGCCAAGGGGGAGAACGGGAAGCGGATTTCATTCCGGTCGTAACCTGGAGACAGCTTGCTGAGACTTGTGCAAACTATTTGCGCAAAGGACGCCTAGCTGCAGTCGAAGGACGCATTCAAGTACGGAATTACGAGAATAACGAAGGAAAACGTGTATACGTGACCGAAGTCATTGCCGATAACGTCCGTTTCTTGGAGTCAGCTAACCGTGATAATAACGGTGGCGGCGGTGGGCAACCAATGCGTGAAGAGCCTTCTTACGGAGGCGGCGGGCGCGCGAACAATAACAATAATTCGCGTAGCAACAATGAGGATCCTTTTTCCGATGACGGAAAACCGATTGATATATCGGATGATGATTTGCCATTTTAACGTGAACCGACACTCTTAGAGTGATTGGCTAAACGATAGGAAAGGACTGAAAAGCATGAGCTTCAAGCAAAGAGAAGGCGGAGACAACGATAAAAGACCGGCTCGCCGTGGCGGCCGTAACAAACGTCGTAAAGTGTGCTTCTTCACAGCTAACAAAATTACTCACATCGATTATAAAGATACGGACTTGCTTCGTAAATTTATCAGCGAGCGCGGAAAAATTTTGCCACGCCGTGTAACAGGTACTAGCGCTAAATATCAACGCATGCTGACGATTGCCATCAAACGCTCCCGTCAAATCGCATTGCTGCCATACACAACTGAGTAGTCTTACTCAGCATGGATACAAAGCAGTCGGCTAATAGCCGGCTGCTTTTTTGCATCTGAAAATAATTAAGGTGGTTATCTCCTGGTAATTGGATTTCGTAAGAACTGCGACGATAGAAGCAATTAAGGCGTAAATGATTTATAATAGAGTCTATTATATTGCTGATATCAGGTAGCGTGAGTATGAACGAATATAGATTCCACCATCAGGAGAGAGCATGAATACATCCAAACGTAAAGTAAAACAGAGACGCAAGAGTAGTCTGCGATTTTGGATCGTAGCTACATTTTTGCTTTCCATTATATATGTGTGGTTACAGCAAAAAGGAGATACCTACGATATATGGCCACGAACCAACGTACAAGAAGCAGTGCCGATCACAAGACTCCACCCGGTAGTCGCGGAAAGTGAAAAGTTGTTGGTTCGAAAGGCAGCTAGACGAGGAATTGAAGTCGTGATTACACATGATTTTCGCAGCATTGATGAACAAAATGCCCTCTATAAGCAAGGACGCTCCCTTTCCGGAAATATCGTTACCAACGCCAAAGGGGGAGAGTCGTATCACAACTATGGTTTGGCCATTGATTTTGCGTTACGGACTCCTGAAGGTGATGTAGTATGGGATATGGAACGTGATGATAACGGCAATGGAAAGCCAGATTGGCTGGAAGTTGTGGAGCTTGCCAAAGAACTAGGGTTTACATGGGGAGGAGATTGGGCTAACTTCCCGGATTATCCTCATTTGCAGATGGACTTTGGATTAAGTATCAACGATTTGAAGCGTGGGAAAAGACCTCCGGACACACAGTAAATAGGCTATTATATATACATCTATATGTATAAATATTAGAAAAGCCTTGCATTTTGCAGGGCTTTTTGCTTTCTTTTGTAAAATAATTGATAAAAGATGACAATTTGTTCTTTACATAAGCGATTAAATGAAACTATACTATAATAACTAGAAATTTAACTTCAACCCTTTAGTAGTATCTAAATCACACCTCTAAAAGTACAAAATTTGGATAGAAATTAATTTCACTTCCAAATGAAATAAGTCCTCCACAATTCCCTCATACCTAACATAATAATTTGTTATATCTACATTTATAACATTTAACTACACATTACGTGTAAATATAATGTCATATATTTAGATAATCAGTATTTTTGAGATTTAGACTCTACCATGAAAAGCATCCAATTAACTCTGAAATTCCTTGATTTATTCCCTTTAAAGTATAACTAATACCCAAAACTGTGCTATAAAAAACATTTATACCATAAATCTCAAATTAAGCATTGACGTCATCTAAATTTACACGTATGATTACATTAATTATTTTGCATTATTATCCCGCTAGGAATTGTCAGCATTAATTGACCATCGGTCTAAATAGCAGTAGTCAAAAATGGATTCTCCTAATGATTTGGTATTTTGTATACACTTTCGTTCATTATCTTCAAGAACATGGAAATATACAGTGGATGCATTCTTCTACACATGAATACAGTCTGCGGAAATTATGGGGTTAGGGTGATTGATTTGAATACAGAGCTATTGGAAGTCAGAAATCTAACTACATCATTCAGAATTGAAGATGACTATTATGCAGCAGTTGATCACGTTAACCTTACGGTTAAAAAGAATGAAGTACTGGCTATTGTGGGAGAATCAGGATCGGGCAAAAGTGCTTTTGCTTTTTCGATAATGGGTCTACATAACAAAGCCAAAATTGATGGGGAGATTCTGTACAAAGGGCAGAATATTGCTGGTATATCTCCCAACAAATTAAACAAACTCCGCGGTAAAGAGATGGGAATGATCTTTCAGGACCCACTTTCCGCATTAAATCCTCTGATGGTGATCGGTGAACAGATCGAAGAGATTCTGACACTGCATCAACCCAAGCTATCTTCGAAAGAAAAGAAAGACAAAGTAATTGATTTACTCAACCAAGTAGGGATTCCGCGTCCCGAACAATTATACAAGCAATATCCTCACGAACTATCGGGTGGTATGAGACAGAGAGTTGTTATCGCGATTGCGATTGCCAATAAACCTGAATTGCTGATTGCCGATGAACCAACGACAGCGCTTGACGTTACAATCCAACTACAAATTCTGGAGCTTATCCGCGAATTGAAGAACGAGATTAACGCAGGAATCATCCTGATCACGCATGATTTGGGAGTCGTTGCCGAGATGGCTGATCGCGTAGCAGTTATGTATGCAGGAGAAATTGTGGAGATTGCAGATATCTATACTCTTATGACGGATGCCAAGCATCCATATACACGGTCTCTACTAAACTCTATTCCTACTATTTCTGAAGAAAAATCGAAGCTTCATGTCATTCAAGGCATTGTTCCATCACTGAAAAATCTTCCTCGCCAAGGGTGCCGATTCAAGGCTCGAATTCCATGGATAAGTGATTCGGCTCATGAAGAAAACCCACAGATGCATGAAATTGCGTCAGGTCATTTTGTACGCTGTACCTGTTATCAGCACTTTCATTTCCCTGATCAAGCTGAGGAGGAATAACATAATGGCATTACTCGAAGTAGAAGGACTAAAAATTCACTTTCCGATTCGCGGAGGGTTGATCAAGCGTGAAATTGGTAACATCAAAGCCGTTGATGATGTGAGCTTCTCCATTGAGCAGGGGCAAACATACGGCCTTGTAGGTGAGTCAGGCTCAGGCAAAACGACTACGGGTAGAGCCGTTATTGGCTTAAACCATGTGACAGCCGGGAAAATTCTTTTTAATGGAAGAAATCTGACTAAAGAGAGGCGGAAAGATAGACAACTGCAGCGTGATGTGCAGATGATCTTTCAGGATCCTTACTCTTCGTTAAATCCCAAGAAGCGTGTTATCGACATCATTGCTGAGCCACTCCGCAATTATGAACGACTGACGGCTACAGAAGAGAAACGTCAGGTCCGTGATCTTCTGGAGAAGGTCGGATTGAGTCCCGAAGCGATCTATAAGTATCCTCATGAGTTTTCTGGGGGCCAGCGGCAACGGATTGGGATCGCGCGTGCGATTGCATTGAAGCCAAAGCTGATCATCGCAGATGAGCCAGTATCTGCACTCGATGTATCTGTACAAGCTCAGGTACTTAATTTTATGCAGGAAATTCAAAAAGAGCTGAATCTAACCTACTTGTTCATCAGTCACGATCTCGGCATTATCCGCCATATGTGTGATCATATCGGAATTATGTATAAAGGCCGATATGTGGAGCAGGGCACAACGGATGATATTTTTGAGAATCCACAACATATCTATACCAAGCGTTTAATTGCAGCCATTCCGGATATGGACCCAACCAAGCGTGAGGAAATGATAGCCTTCCGTCAGCAGATTAAGTCCGAGTATGAACATTCATACCGAAATTTCTTTGATGAGGAAGGGCTTGCTTACTCGCTCCAATCCATTTCCGATACTCACCGAGTAGCTCTACCTCAGAAAGGTTGAAGGCCATATGTGGAAAACGATAGTACGCAGAATTATCATTATGATCCCTCAGGTTTTTTTGCTCAGTCTTTTGGTCTTTCTGATGGCCAAGGCAATGCCTGGGGATGCACTTACGGGACTGCTTGATCCAAGCATTGACCCAAAGGCGCTGGAAGAACAACGTGAACGACTCGGGTTGAACAATCCATGGTATGTGCAGTATTGGGACTGGATCAAAAATGCCGCTGTCGGTGATTTCGGACAATCCTTCCGTTTCAAGATGCCAGTTACTGATTTGATTGGTCAACGGATTGCTAATACATTTTGGCTCGCTTTAGCCACACTCATCTTAACGTATATCATTGCAATCCCACTCGGTATTATCAGTGGACGTTATAACGATACTTGGTCCGACCGTCTGATCACAGGATACACGTACTTGGGTTTTGCAGCACCGTTGTTTATTTTCGCACTAGTGATGGTATGGATCTTCGGATTTCATTTTGGCTGGTTCCCGACTGGGGGAAGTGTAGCACCTGGACTTACACCAGGAAGATTCGATTACGTCATAAGCAAGATCCACCACTTGCTACTGCCAGCATTATCAATGGCATTGATTTCCACTGTTTCGACGGTGCAATATTTGCGAAGTGAAATTATCGATATCAAACACAAGGAATTCGTTCTTACTGCGAGAGCCAAGGGAGCCTCAGAATCCCGAATTTACAACAGGCATATTTTAAGAAACTCCCTGTTGCCGATCGCCGCATTTTTCGGTTATGAGATTACGGGACTTATTGGAGGTACCATTTTCATTGAGAGCATATTCAGTTATCCAGGTATGGGACAATTATTCCTGAATTCGATATCCCTTCGGGATTTCAGTGTGGTGACTGCACTCGTACTGCTATATGGCATAGCTACAATCCTGGGATCTTTGCTGTCTGATATTATTCTAGGATTAGTCGATCCGCGTATACGGATCAAGTAAGAACTTGAAGATTTCGGGGTGAAAATAAGATGAGCAAGGCCAATGATGTCGTTATAACTTCACAGAAGATTGATAAGAGTCCCTCCAGCCTGAGTATTCTGTGGAGGGAACTAGTCAGAGATAAGGTGGCACTAATCTCGCTCATATTTTTGGGACTGGTCATATTGCTGGTCTACGGTACTTCTCTGATCCTGGATCAAGCAGAAATTGTTAAGGTAGATTTGTTTGCCTTATATGAACCCCCTTCCGCACAATATTGGCTGGGGACAGACTACGGTGGTCGAGATGTATTTGGTCAACTTGTCATCGGAACACGCAACTCGTTAAGCATTGGAATTCTGGTTACCCTTATGACGGGTATCATCGGTATCCTAGTTGGCGTTCTGTCCGGTTATTTCGGTGGAATGATTGATAACCTGTTCATGCGTATTGTGGACTTTTTCATGATTCTTCCGTTTCTGATGATGGTTATCGCGTTTGTCACAGCCGTGCCAAAGTATAATATCGTTTCATTTTCACTGATCATGACTGCCTTCTTATGGATGGGGATCGCAAGGTTGATTCGCTCCAAGGCATTGCAAGAGAGTGAACTAGAATATGTCAAAGCATCCAAAACACTGGGTTCTTCCCATTTTAAAATTATCGTCTCACAGGTTCTTCCGAACCTGAGTTCAATTATCATCGTAACGATGACGTTGAATCTCGCTGCTAACATTGGCCTCGAATCCGGGTTGTCTTTCCTGGGATTTGGTTTTCCCGAAAGCACACCCAGTCTTGGAACACTCGTAAGCTATGCTCGTAATCCGCAAACACTGGAATCCAGATGGTGGATATGGCTACCCGCATCGGTACTTATTCTGGTATTGATGTTGAGTATAAATAATGTCGGACAGGCCCTGAAGCGTGCGACTGATGCAAGACAAAGAAGAGGTTAAAAAAAGGGAGGAAAGGTTCATGAAAAAGGGATTATTTTCAAGGGGACTATTTTTCACGATGATGTTGGTCTTCGTACTTGCGCTTGCGGCGTGCTCGGAGAAAGAGGCGGCAACACCAACGCCTTCTACGAACACAGGGGAAACAAAGACGGAGGAAAAACCTGCTAAAGAAGAGGGAGTTTACTCGATCGAAGATTTCAACAACGTTAAAACGAATGAAGGCACTGCAATTGAGGGTGGATCCATAACATACGGACTTGTATCTGATACTGCGTTTGAAGGAACTTTGAATTTTAACTTCTACTCCGGTAATCCAGATGCAATGGTTCTGCAATGGTTTGATGAAGGTTTGCTGACTTGGGACAAAGACTATGTGTATACCAACGATGGTGCAGCAACGTATGAAACATCGGAAGATGGCAAAACGTTCACACTGACCATTCGTGATAATGTAAACTGGCATGACGGCAAGCCTGTAACGGCTGAAGACTTGCAGTTTGCTTATGAAGTTATTGGTAACAAGGCTTATGATGGTCCACGTTACGATTCCAACTTTACAAGTGTAGTAGGTATGGATGAATATCACGCTGGAAAAGCAAAAACGATCTCTGGGATCAAGGTTCTTAGCGATAAACAAATTAGCATCACGTACAAGGAATCTACACCTTCCCTGCTGACAGGTGGCGTATGGACATATCCGCTGGCTAAACATATCTTTGGTGGTATGGATGTAGCGAAAATGTCTTCTTCCAAAGAAGTACGTGAGAAACCAATCGGTTTTGGTGCATTTAAAGTGGAAACGATCACTCCAGGTGAGTCTGTAACTTTCGTTAAAAACGATGACTACTGGCGTGGAGCTCCAAAACTGGACAAAGTGACTCTGAAAGTAATCAACCCAACAACGGTTGTTCAAGAACTGAAATCGGGCGGCGTAGACCTCGTGGATGCGTTCCCGACAGATCAATATAAAGACAATGCCAATATGTCCAACGTTGAATTCCTGGGTGCAATCGATCGTGCTTATACGTACATTGGTTTCAAACTGGGTACATGGGATGAAGCAAATGGAAAAGTTGTAACAAATGCTGAAGCAAAAATGGGAGATAAGAATCTGCGTAAAGCCATGTGGATGGCTGTAGATAACGATCAAGTGGGTAAACGTTTCTATAACGGTCTGCGTTGGAATGCGACAACACTGATTCCGCCTTCTCACCCAGAATTCCATGATTCTAACAATCCAGGTGTTGCATATGACCCAGAAGCAGCGAAAAAATTGCTAGACGAAGCAGGTTATAAACTGGATGGAGAATTCCGTACAAAACCAGACGGTTCTCCACTTGAAATCAACTTCGTATCCATGACGGGTGGCGATACAGCTGAACCACTGGCACGTTACTATGTTCAGTCATGGGCAGCAATTGGTCTGAAAGTTAACTTGGAAATGGTTGAGTTCAACAACTTCTATGACCGTGTTGGTAACACAGGTAAAGATGATCCAAATGTGGACGTGTATCAAGCTGCTTGGGGCGTTGGTATTGACGTAGATCCAGCAGGTCTGTATGGCCGTGATGCACTGTATAACTTCTCGAGATTCTCGAGCGAAGAAAATGACAAGTTGCTGGCACAAGGTGTATCTGCTGAAGCGTTTGACGTAGACAAGCGTAAAGAGATCTACAATCAATGGCAGCAGTACATGGTTGATGAAGTTCCTGTATTCCCGACACTGTACCGTGCTGTTGTAGCACCAGTGAACAAACGTGTAATGAACTACGCGATTGGTGACGGAACAGGACTCTACTTGAATGACATTCAAGTTAATGCAGAAAAAGCTGTTGTAGCAGAGTAAAAAAACATTAGCAACAATAAGGATTGGGGTCCTTTTAAGAATTCGGTTGCTAGATCTAATTGAAAAAAATCTTCTAGGTATGAATAGAAAAAGTCTTGAAAAACATGGATTCCGTACACTCTGGCATGGGGGTATGGGGTCCATGTTTTTTTGGTGACAAAAAAATAAAAAAAATTTAACTTTTTTTCAAAAAAGTGCAGACAAAATGCCTCTTCACTTCGTCTATATCTGTAAGAGGTGATTTTCTGATGAAAAAGTGGTGGATACGGGCAGGAATGCTGCTGGCTCTACTGGTCATTATATATTTGGGTGTAAAACCGGACATGCTGGTGGGCAAACCGGGGATTAAAGCTGAGTCGGCTGTATTAATGGATATGAATTCTGAGCAGTTTCTAATCAACTTTAACGGTTCTGAAGAGATTGCACCTGCAGGGATCAGTAAATTGATGACAGAACTACTGATAATGGAAGCCGTGATCAACGGACAATTGCGTTGGGACGACCCAGTGAATATCAGCCTGTATGCAAGTTCAGTAGGTGGCACCCATCTGGGTTTGAAACAAGGCGAGCAATTTACTGTGCAGGAGCTATTCCAGATTGTAGCCGTCTATTCCGCGAATGACGCTGCTATTGCTCTGGCTGAACATATTAGTGGGACAGAGCAGACTTTTGCACAAAAGATGAATCAGAAGGCTGCCGAGATCGGACTGTCTGACAAGACGGTGTTTACCAATGCAACAGGTTTAAGCGAAAAACGACTTGGTCCGAATCGTCCCAAGGAAATACAAGGCCAGACTGTAATGACGGCTGTAGATGCATGCAAGCTTGCTCGTTATCTGCTGAATAACTACCCCGAAATATTGAGAGTTTCCAGCCAAATGCAGGTTTCGATGCACCAAAAAGGAATGTACATGAGCAACACCAACTGGATGCTGTCCTCTATTGGCGGACCTTATGCTTACGATGGCAACGATGGATTGAAGACCGGATATGATGAGGATTCCGGTTATCATTTCGTTGGAACGGCTGAGCGAAATGGCAAGCGACTGATCTCCGTTGTACTGGGTTCGGATAGTCGTGAGGGACGTTTCATTGAGACACGAAAGCTATTCAATTATGGATTTTCTGGTTCAAAGTAAGGGGTAATGGAACGTGGGGGCTCTACGCTGTTAACCAATGGTGGATCATGGTAAAATGATTTACGTATAATTCCAAATTATGATGTAATTCACTTTAAAGGGGGAACTAGCTTGAACGCAATGAGTAAAAAGGTATATGCTCTCACGCTTAGCATGGCGATGACAATCGCTCTAATTCAACCAGTGGTCCAGGCAGCAGAAGCGGTGAAGCCTACGGCGACAGTCGCTGAATCCATTGCTTCGAAGGCAACACAGACACTACAGCAACTGGGGTACATAGATGGCACAACAGATGGAATGAGAGAAACACAAACGCCAATTACTCGTGCTCAGGCGGCAATCATCCTGCAGCGTGTACTTAAACTGGATGCTCCAGCGTCTCTTACAGGTTTCGCAGATGTATTGGCTAAGGATGAAGCTGCTCCTGCCATTTACGCGCTGAAGCAAAGCGGTCTTATTCAAGGACAAGCCAAAGGGTATGCACCAGATGCAGCTCTCACAAGAGCACAGATGGCATCGTTGTTTACTCGGGCATTTGAATTGAAGGATAATGGCATTCAGGTTGTATACATTGATATGGCGCAGATTCCGAAGGTACATACGGAGGATGCGATTCGTCTGAAGCAGCATTTTATTATTGAAGGCAGTGCGTTTAACGCCAAAAATTCAGTGACCCATGGTGAGTTTGCTGATGCGTTGTACCTCGCTCTTGGACTTGATGTACAGTCAGAAGGTCTCACACCTCTGGAAGACTTCTTCAAACAGCCGGCTCAAGCAGGATTCCAAATGTCTCCGGATGGTAAACATCTGGCTTACATGGAGCCGTGGAACAACCGAATGAATATTGTGGTGAAAGAAAATGGTCAGGACAAGTCGGTACGTATCACAAGTGAGACTGAACGCAGTATAGCGGGATTTGTATGGGCGACGAAGGATAAGCTGTTATATGTAAAGGATGAAGCAGGGGACGAGAACTATCATATTTATGTAACGGATATCGATGGGAAGAACAGCAAGGATCTGACACCATATCCGAATACAAGAGCGATCCTGGTAGACTCGCTGGAGAATATTCCGGATGAAATTCTAGTAGGTATGAACAAACGTGATCCGCGGATCTTTGACGTGTACCGGATTAACATCAAGACTGGTGAGGCTGTGCTTGCTGCAGAGAACCCGGGTAATATTACGGGATGGCTCACGGACCATGAGGGTAAAATCCGTGTAGCCATATCGAGTGATGGTAACGTTTCTTCGTTGATGTATCGTGAATCGGAAGATAAACCATTTGAGAATTTGATGACCACCAAGCTGGGAGAAACATTTGCGCCGGTGATGTTCACGTATGATAACAAAAACATCTATGCTGTATCCAATCTGGAGCGGGATAAAACAGCGATTGTCGAATATAGCCCAAGCAGCAAAAAAGTAACGAAAACCATCTATGAAAACAAGGATGTGGATGTATCCAGTTTCGTTCCTTCTAAAGAAAAAGGTACAATCCTTGCAGCTGTCTATGAGACGGACAAGGTTAACTATGAATACTTCGACAATGATTTCAAAAAATTGATGCAGGATATTCAGGCAAAAGTTCCGGGTAAAGAAGTAAGCATTTCAAACATAAGTGAAGAAGGTCAGGTTCTGTTCATTGCATATAGCGATAAATCGATGGGTACGTATTACTTTTACGATTCCAAAACAGGTAAGCTGGATAAATTAGCTGATGCGGCACCTTGGATCGATGAGAGTAAAATGTCGGATGTAAAACCCATTACGTACAAGTCACGTGACGGTTTAACGCTTCATGGTTATCTGACCCTCCCACAAGGAGCCGAGGCTTCCCAATTGCCTTTGGTAGTTGTTCCGCATGGTGGACCTTGGGCCCGGGACTCGTGGGGTTTCAATCCTGAAATTCAATTTCTCGAAAGCCGTGGTTATGCCGTACTACAGGTAAATTTCCGTGGTTCTACTGGATACGGAAAGGAATTCCTGGATGCCGGCAACAAAGAGTGGGGTAAAGCGATGCAGGACGATCTCACAGACGGTGTAAATTGGCTAGTTAAAGAGGGAACGGTTGATACGAAGCGTGTAGCCATCTATGGTGGATCTTATGGTGGTTATGCTGCACTGGCAGGACTGGCATTCACGCCAGAAGTGTATGCCGCAGGAATTAGCTATGTTGGGCCATCCAATCTGTTCACGCTGCTGGATTCACTGCCACCTTACTGGGAGTCGGAGCGCAACATGTTCTATGAACGTATGGGTGATCCGGAGAAAGACAAGGAGCTGCTGACAGCTGTCTCACCACTGTTCCATATCGATCAGATGAAGGCCCCATTGTTCGTGGTTCAGGGTGCAAATGATCCGCGTGTCAAACAGGCCGAGTCTGATCAGATCGTTGAGGCTCTGCGCAAGCGTGGAGTTGATGTGCCTTATATGTTAAAAGCCAATGAAGGACATGGTTTCGGCAATGTTGAAAATCAACTTGATTTATATCGTGCCATTGAAAAATTTCTGAATCGTCACCTGATGCAGCAATAGTAGCTTAGTTCAACAAGAAGGCCGTCCCACGGGTTCCATTCAACCTGAGGGACGGTTTTATTTTGGAGCAGGGAATTGAATGAATGAGGTATACAAGCATATTAATAAATTGACATATGCAATCATTCTGTTTTAAAATGACCAGTGAGTCATTAATATTCGATTCGGTTTAATATATATGTATCATTACAGCCTTACGCTACTGGATTGCAATCTGATTTGGGGAGGAAACATGGGATGCAAAAACAAATGAAATGGCCGCTTATCCTATTTGCTATCGGGGTGTTTATGGCTGCGCTGGATAACGGAATTATTACGTCGTCCCTGACGACTTTAAATGCGTCGTTTGGCGTGTCGCCGACGTGGGGAGCATGGACAATCACGCTCTATACGCTCGGACTTGCGGTGAGTGTGCCGATTGCGGGTAAGCTCTCCGACCGTTATGGACGCAAGAAGCTGTTTCTGATTGAAGTGGCTTTGTTCGGAATTGGGTCTTTACTCGTTGCACTAAGCACATCGTTTACCTTCTTCCTGATTGCTCGTGTTATCCAGGCGCTGGGTGGTGGCGGGATTTTTATCATTGCGAGCTCTTACGTATTAAGCAAGTTCCCAGCGGAGCGTCAGGGCACAGCCTTGGGTCTTCTGGGAGGTATGAACGGGGTTGCGGCAATTCTTGGGCCGAATATCGGTGCTTTTATCCTCGACATTACGGGGAATTGGCATTGGTTGTTCTTAATCAATGTACCGATCGCCATTTTGCTGTTTATTGCAGGCATCCGTTATATTCATGAAGAACAGGAGCTGAGCCGTAAGGCGGTGGACTGGAGTGGTATCGCGGTCCTGACGCTGGGTGTGCTTAGTTTGATGTACAGCTTCAGCAACCTGGATGGCGTAAATATGCTGCAAAGTCTTGGCTCACCGACGTTCTATGGTTTCTTCCTGGCAGGTGTGGTCATTCTGGTGCTCTTCTACTTTCTTGAAAAAAGGCTGGAAGGATCACAACGTGAACCCGTTGTATCTACACAGCTTCTGGGCATTGCGTCCTTTCGTTGGACGCTGCTGATTGCCTTTTTCTCAGGAGCCATTCTGGCATCTGTGATCTTTATTCCAGGCTTTGTTGAGCAATACCTCGGGGTATCCAACACAGCCTCCGGCTACTGGTTTACACCGCTTGCTCTGGCTTCAGGCATTGGTGCGGGTGGTGGCGGTTATCTGGTTGACCGGAAAGGACCAATCTGGACGTTATCTGTAGCCGGATTGCTGTCAGCTATCGGCTTCCTACTCTTCCCGTTATGGGTAGAGCATATCTGGCAATTCGTGATTGCGAGTGTACTTGTGGGGATTGGCTTTGGTATGATGCTGGGAGCTCCAGTGAACGTACTCGTTACTGAGCAAGCGGGTGAGAACAACAAGGGCATTGCGGTAGCGACTAGTTCCTTGTTCCGCCAGATGGCAATGGCGATCGCGCCAACCATTTTTGCCGGTTTCCTGGCTCGTTCCTTCTCCAACCTGGGATCAAATATTCAGCAGGGTCTCGCAGATCAGGGCATTCAGGTGCCGCCCGAAGCGCTCCAACAATATGCGTCTGGCGGCGGTTCGGCTTCAGGGAGCGATATTTCCAGCTTAACAGAAGGACTGTCCCAAATTCCTGATCCGGGCATTCGAGATGTGCTGCTGCAGGCTCTACATCAGACAACCGGCGAGGGTTATAGTGGGCTGTTCTGGTCTGCGGTTATTTTCAGTGTACTCACGCTGGTCGCTGCGCTTATTACAGGACATCTGCGTCATAAAGAGAAGAGGAATCGGGTGGAGACAGCCTCAACAAACTGAATGGATGGCCATCCCACATCAAGAGAACAGTGCACCTTTTGCCAGTAAAAAAAGGGCGCTGTTCTTTTCAATTTAACCGTATTGTAACTTTTCATCATCCAGCAATGATTACAATAGAACGAGCGTGAGCGGCGTTTTCTTTTCAGATAGAGAAAACTTCAGAGAACACCGTGTCACCAGCCATTGCGCACGTTTAATGGTAAGTATATAAGTTGAACGGATCATTAACACTGTACCGTTGCGGGGTCAGGATAAGTTAAATTCAACTTATATCGTAGTAGTATCGAATTTCATTTTGACAGTGAAGAAGGAATCGATGGATGACAAGCAGAACTAAAGATAAGAAGAAGAAAAGAAGAAAAGGTCTATATATAACGCTCGTATCGCTCGTTGTTTTGTTAATCGGGGGCTATTTGTTTCGTCAGCAGCTTGCTGTAGCAGCCTTCGATCTGTTTCTTGCTGGTTCAGTTGAAGACCAATTGTCCCGGTCCTATGTTCCTCAGGAGGGCAACAATACGCCCGACCCAACAGTATATCGCAAAGAACCGTTCTCGGTGTTGCTGCTAGGCTCAGACAAACGTGCCTATGAGAAAACACGTGGGCGCTCAGACACGGTCATCTATGCCGTTGTTCGTCCAAAAGAATCCCGCGTACTCCTGGTATCCATTCCACGTGACACCTATGTGCAGATTGTTGGACGTGATGCCAACAAAGATGGCGAGGATGATTATGACAAACTCGCGCATGCCTACGCCTTCGGTGGGGAGAATATGTCTATCAATACGGTGGAGAAATTTCTCGATGCGGATGTAGGTTACTATGCAACGATTAACTTTGACGGGATCAAAAAAGTCGTTGATGCGCTTGGTGGTGTGAAGCTGCCGATTGATGAGGACATTGTGAACAAGAACCCAGAACATGTGCAGTTCACAATAGAAGGTGGTAAGCCGATCTATGACGGGCAGGAAGCACTTTACTATGTAAGATACCGTGAGGATAGTGATTTTAATCGCACCAAGCGGCAGCAGATTTTCCTGAATGCCATGGCGAATGAGATGCTTAATCTGAACGCCATCAGCAAAATTCCAGAATTGATTCAGATCATGGGAGACAGCTTCCAGACGGATATGCAGCCTTCCTTCATTATTGATCTGGCTAAGCAGGTACTGACTCAGGAAAAACCGCAAATCTCAAGCTTCACTATTTTGGGCGAAGGGATGCGGAAAGACGGAATTTATTATGGCAAGGCAGATGAGAAAGACGTCCAATATGCCAAAGAGCTGATTAACAACTGGATGGATGAGTCGACCCCAGCCGGTGAAGTGATGATTCCTGACCGGCAGAAGATCGAGTAACCAATTCCATACAGACGTTATGTTTTTGACAACTATCAGCAGTGCGTTTATTGGCGGGCTGCTGTTTTTTTTACTTTGTAGAAGGAATCATGTCCTTTTGGAACATCTTACGTTCTAATGCGTACTATGTAAGTTGAATGTAATAAGCTGACTGATGAAATTCATAAGGAGGATACTTAAGGGTATGAACATCGCATTTTTTTTGCTGCCCAAACAAGAAGTTACGTGCGTGACGTCGGATTCTACTCTGCGGCAAACGTTGGAACGGATGGAATATCATCGGTTCACGGCGGTGCCCATTTTGAATAAGGAAGGCAAGTATATCGGCACGGTTACCGAAGGTGACCTGTTGTGGTATATGAAGAACGCCGAGGGAAAGATCACATTTGAAAACGCTTCAAAATTTCTGCTCAAGGACGTTCCACTTCGGCTGGATATCAAACCAGTATCCATTGAAGCCAACATGGAGGATTTGATCAATCTGGCCAAAGTGCAGAACTTTGTGCCGGTTGTTGATGATATGGAGCGCTTCATTGGGATCGTAAGACGGAGCCAGATTATTGAGTATTGCGAGGGTATTGTAGCCAAGGAATCCATGAAAGTGAAGTAACTCGAAACAAATTTCGATATTGTTGCAGCAGCGTGGATAATCACAGCCGTCCGGTATCATGTTAAACTTAAGAAGAGCTGAACAAGAGCGAACTTAAATGAATTTTCCACAAGATAAAATACGAATTCGTTGTACGGGGTCCCCGCAAAGTACCTGAGATAAGTTTCGGAGGACTTCTCCGCTTTTTGGGGTAATTTTGCGGCCCCCCTTTTTATGCTATAATGGAGAATAAAGCTTTTTCGGGGGAGAGTGACTTTCGCCAATATGCCTAAAGAACTGGATGTAGCCAAACGCGCTAAAGTGATTGAATGGCTTAAAACCGAAGTGCTTGATCAGGTATCCCGATTATTCAAAGCGTTATGGGAAGGCAGTACAACCCGAATCGGGGACAGTCTCGCCAGTTTGATGATGAGTAGTTACATATTGGGCCGCAGGCTCGGTATTCCTTTCAAGGATCTGGATGCACTGCTTATTGAGAAATTGAAAAAGCATAAACAGGAAGGTCACCAGTTGGAAGATTGGTACCAGGATATTTCCGCACTAGAAGATCACATGCGTAAGAGGTGAATTTGTTGAAATTTAGCTTTAAATCAGCTGTCTGGAGCGCAGTATATCTGCTCTTGCTACTTTCGCTGTTAACTCCGTTATCGGTTTTGGCCATATTTTTCATGATGATACCTGGAGTTATTTTGTTTGCTTCATTACCGGTAAAATCATTCATATGGCATCTCGTCCCAGTAGCGATTATTTTGGTCATTTTTAGTCCGATTTATTTGTTATTACTGCTTTTGTTCACCCTGCCCGCCATTGTTATGGGCAATGCTTACAAGAAAAAGAAGTCGGCCCTGTTCGCCCTTATGGCAGGAAGTGGAGCCATGTTGGCCGAATATCTGTTGCTCCTGTTGATTGGAAGTGTGATCTTCCAGTTTGATTTGTCGAGTTATATTGATGATGTAGTCAGATTGACGATTGAACCCCTGACGAATTCATCCAGTCAGATGGTAAATGGGTTTGTATGGACACCTGAAATGACTCAAGATGTCGCAAGACAGACGCAGCTTATGATTCCATTCGCCTTGGTGGTCACGTCTCTGGTCATGGCTCTAATCACACATCTCATTGCACGTCCGATTCTGAACGTTATGGGTGTGGTTGTACCGAAATTTCCACCTGCGCGTGAATGGCGTATGCCGCGTGCCCTGATCTGGTATTACTTCCTGGCATTGTTGTTCGAAGTGATATCCAGACAGAGTGACGGATCGTACTGGACCATGATTGCCATGAACTTGTCGCCTCTAATCAATTTGGGCTTCATGATTCAAGCCATCGGCTTCTTCTTCTTTCTCTCACATGCAAAGAAATGGAATCCGGTTGTACCGTATTTGCTGGCGGCGGCAGTCTTCTTCATTGGACCGCTGCGGATTATCGGGATTATCGATCTGGCGTTCCCGCTTCGCGAGGCAATATCGAAACCAAAACGATAGGGTGATGAGTCATGCCTAAATTTCTGAAGAAACGCTGGCACGGCTACTATACCGTATGGGCGTTCATACTGCTGCTTCTGCTTGTTATGTTCGTGACCATCTACAACTGGACGCTTGGTTTGATTAGTCTGATACTGGCTTCGGCGCTGGGAATCGTCATGATTAAGGCGGAGCTCGCGTTCCGTCGTGAGCTTAACGACTACATTAATGGCCTGTCCATTCGGATTAAGCGGATGGAGGGGGAAGCGGTCAGCATGCTCCCATTTGGTATTGTGCTGTACAGCGAAGATCGTACGGTAGAGTGGCATAATCGCTTCGTCGCGGACATGTTCCAAGAGAAGACGATGGTAGGCAATCCGCTGCAAAATTTATTTCCCAAACTTCCTCAACCTAAGGAGAAGAAGGATGGGACCAAGGAGCCGTCCAAGGAACTTCATGACGAATTCCAACTGGATGATCGATATTATGGAGTTATCCATAATCCGCAGGAACGGTATGTATATGTCTACGAGATTACGGAGCTAGCCATTCTTCGTGATAAATATGAGAATGAACGCATTGCACTGGGCATTCTGGTTCTCGATAATCTGGACGAAGCAGCCCAAGGCATGGACGATCAGCAGCGGACTGCGCTGATTGCCCGTGTAACAAGTGAGATCACTTCCTGGGCGAAACGGTATGAGGTGTATCTGCGTCGTCTCTCCTCTGATCGTTATCTCATGATGCTGAACTATAGGTCTTTGCAGGAACTGGAGCAGAGCCGGTTTGTCATTCTGGATGAAGTGCGGGAGATGACCGCTGATCTTAAGGTGCCAATGACACTGAGTGTTGGACTGGCATTTGGTTCGGATTCCATCAGTGAGATGGGAGAACTGGCTCAGTCCAGTCTGGATATGGCACTTGGCCGTGGTGGTGACCAGGCTGCAGTCAAATCTGGACAACGGTTGTCCTTTTACGGTGGGAAGTCCAACGCGGTTGAGAAACGTACACGGGTAAGAGCCCGGGTTATCGCGCATGCATTGCGTGATCTGATGCAGGAGAGCGACCGGGTGATTATTATGGGTCACAAAATGCCTGATATGGATGCGATTGGCGCGTCTATTGGGGTATGGAAAGCGGCAAGTCTGTACAATGTGGAAGCACGAATTGTGCTGGATGGGCCTAATCCCTCCATTGAACGCATGATGGAACAGGTGAATAAGGATGAAAAGCTGTCCAAAGCCTTTGTGTCGCCGGAACAGGCAACCCAGATGATGACGGAGCATACGCTGCTCGTTGTTGTCGATACACATAAGGCATCCATGACAATGGAGCCGAAGCTGGTTCAATCCGCTACGCGTGTCGTGGTTGTGGATCACCACCGTCGGGGTGAAGAATTCATTAACGATGCAGTGTTGATCTATCTGGAACCATATGCCTCCTCGGCAGCAGAACTGGTGACTGAGCTTCTCCAATATATTCATGACAAGGTACAATTCACTCCACTGGAAGCGACGGCGTTATTAGCCGGGATTACGGTGGATACGAAGCATTTTGCTCTCCACACGGGATCGAGAACGTTTGAAGCGGCAGGCTTCCTGCGTCGTAGTGGTGCAGACACCATTATGATCCAGCGGCTGATGAAAGAAGATTTGTCAGAATATATTGCTAAGGCAGAAATCATAAAGCATGCTAAAATGGTATACGGGAACATTGCGCTGGCGGTCACGGACCCTGGCAACAAGATTCCACAGATGATGATCGCCCAAGTGGCGGACACATTGCTTAATATGACCGACGTGGTCGCTTCATTTGTCATTAGTGAACGTCCGGATGGACTGATTGGCATCAGCGCGAGATCGCTGGGGCGCATGAATGTTCAGGTGGTCATGGAACGACTGGGCGGTGGCGGACATTTGACGAATGCTGCCGTGCAGCTTGAAGGAACGCTTGGAGAGGCGGAAAAACGGCTGACGAACGTACTGGCTGAAATCGAAAAGGAAGAGGGTTTGTTCGAATGAAAGTCATTTTTATAAAAGATATGAAGGGTCAAGGCAAAAAAGGACAAGTGAAGGAAGTGTCCGAGGGATACGCACAGAACTTCCTTCTCCCACGGGGAATCGCACGTCCAGCAACAGATGGTAACATGAAAACATTGGACAACCAGAAGGCAGCGGAAGACAGACGTAAGCAGGAAGAGAAAGCAGAAGCGGAAACTCTGGCTAAAAAGCTTGAAGCTGAAGTGACTGAACTGAAAGCAAAATCCGGCGAAGGCGGCCGTCTGTTCGGGGCAATCACGAGCAAACAAATCGCAGAAGCTCTGGCAGCGAAAGGTCTGAAAGTCGACAAACGCAAAATTGAGCTGGACGAGCCTATTCGCACACTCGGCGTAACACAAGTCACCGTCAAGGTTCACCCTGAAGTGAAGGCTACCTTGAAGGTACAGGTAACGGAAGAGTAAGATGGGCGGCGAAATGTTATTCGACCGGATTCCCCCACAGAACCTGGAAGCCGAACAGGCCGTGCTGGGTGCAATCCTGTTGCAGGGCGAAGCCCTGATTACAGCGATGGAACGGGTGCAAACCGAGGATTTCTATGATAAACCCCATCAATTAATTTTTGAAGCGATGATCCAGCTTGGCGAGGGAAACCAACCGATTGACCTCGTGACACTGACTTCGCTGCTGAAGGATAAAGGCGAGCTTGAGGACATCGGCGGCGTCAGTTATCTGGCGAAGCTGGCTCATGGTGTTCCGACTGCCGCGAACGTGGATTATTACGCTCAGATTATCGAAGAGAAATCCATGCTGCGTCGCCTGATTCGTACGGCTACGCAGATCGTGAGTGAAGGATACACGGGTGGTGAGGATGTCGCGGCTATGCTTGGAGAAGCAGAGCGGCGCATTCTGGAGATTTCCAACCGACGTTCCAGTAGCGGTTTTATAGCCATTCAGGATGTACTGATGGAAGTATTCGACCGCGTGGAGACGCTGCATCAGAACCGGGGAACGACGACGGGTATTCCGTCAGGTTTCATCGATCTGGACAAGATGACCGCCGGATTCCAGCGTAGTGACTTGATTATTGTAGCTGCACGTCCATCTGTAGGTAAGACCGCCTTTGCCCTGAATATCGCTCAGAATGTAGCCATTCGAGCGCAGGAGACGGTTGCGATATTCAGTCTGGAGATGTCAGCCGCACAGCTCGTACAGCGTATGATCTGTGCAGAGGCCAATCTGGATGCGGGTGTCATGCGTATGGGTGACTTCAAGGGTGACGAAGATTGGCAGAAGCTGACGATGGGTATTGCAGCCTTGAATGAAGCCAATATCTACATTGACGATACACCAGGGATCACCGTGGCTGATATTCGTGCTAAATGCCGTCGTCTCAAGAAAGAGAAAGGCCTTGGCATGATTCTGATCGACTACCTTCAACTGATTAGTGGACGTGGTAAAGCCGGCGAGAACCGTCAACAAGAGGTATCCGAGATCTCACGTACCCTGAAACAGATTGGCCGGGAACTAGAAGTTCCGGTTATTGCCTTGTCTCAGCTGAGCCGGGGTGTAGAGCAGCGTCAGGATAAACGTCCGATGATGAGTGACTTGCGGGAATCGGGTTCGATCGAGCAAGATGCCGACATCGTTGCGTTCCTGTACCGGGATGATTACTATAACCAGGAGACCGAGAAGAAAAACATTATCGAGATTATTATCGCCAAACAGCGTAATGGTCCGGTAGGCACGGTGGAACTGGTCTTCCTGAAAAACTTTAATAAATTCGTTAACTACGAGCGGGCACATAATGATGCCTTTGCCATGTAGGGGACAGGCACAGACTGCTTCGGTAGGGAAGTGAAATCGTCTGTCCCCGACATCAATCATTAGATCATATGAACTCATAAATACGTTGTGAATACGACATATAGCGTTGGATTTAAACGCGTAGCGTATAACCGGGGTTAGCCGTCAAGCAAGATTTGACTGGCTACGCCGGTTTTTTGCGTCGCAATATAGAGTCAATTCCGAACATTAGAGTTGGACTATATCTAATTGTTCGCCATTTGATTTGACTTTGAAAAAAGGGACTGGTACACTAGTACTGCTGCGTTAAAGCAGCGAAAACCTTCCCTTGGATGTAAACCGAGGGGGATTTTCACTGTCCGTTAGCACGCTTCTCCGCTGGTAATTTCACTTCAAATTCCTGCCGAGATAGAGGACGGACAGACCAATACAAAGGTGCGCAAGGCACCCACGGAGGTATGTACTATGTCAACGGTAGTTGTAGTGGGAACGCAATGGGGAGACGAAGGTAAAGGCAAGATTACGGATTATTTGGCGGAATCCGCAGATGTGGTTGCTCGTTACCAAGGTGGTAACAATGCAGGACACACGATACTGATCGATAACAAAAAATATAAATTGACGATGATCCCATCGGGTATCTTCTACACAGATAAAGCATGTGTAATTGGTAACGGTATGGTTATCAACCCGAAGGCACTCATCGAAGAAATTAACTATATTCATGACAATGACTTTACGACCAAAAACCTGTCCATCAGCGAACGCGCACACATCATCCTGCCATATCACATGGTATTGGATGCATTGGAAGAAGAGAGCAAAGGCCCGAACAAAATCGGTACAACAGGCAAGGGAATTGGCCCATGTTACATGGACAAATCAGCCCGTATCGGTATTCGTATGGTTGATCTGCTGGATGCGGAAGAGTTCGAACTGAAGCTGCGTCATTTGGTAAAAGAAAAAAACCGTGTAATCGAGCAGGTCTATGGCGGCGAACCTGTAGATGTAGAAGAAATTCTGAAAGATTATCTGGGATATGCAGAAATTCTGCGTCCTTATGTGCGTGATACATCAGTGGTGCTCAACGAATACATCGATGAGGATAAAAAAGTATTGTTCGAAGGTGCACAAGGCGTTATGTTGGATCTTGACCAAGGTACTTATCCATTCGTTACTTCATCCAATCCGTCTGCAGGCGGCGTATGTATCGGTTCTGGCGTAGGCCCAGCTCGTATTCAACAGGTTATCGGTGTGGCTAAAGCCTATACAACACGTGTAGGAGATGGTCCTTTCCCGACAGAGCTGCATGATGCAGTTGGTGACCAAATTCGTGAGACTGGACATGAGTACGGTACTGTAACTGGACGTCCGCGTCGTGTCGGCTGGTTCGACAGTGTAGTTGTTCGTCACGCTCGTCGTGTCAGCGGAATTACGGGTCTGTCCCTGAATTCCCTGGATGTAATGACAGGTCTGGAAACGGTGAAAATCTGCACAGGATACAAATTCCGCGGCGAGGTTATCACTCACTATCCGGCAAGCCTGAAAATGCTGGCAGAATGTGAAGCGGTATACGAAGAGCTTCCAGGCTGGAGCGAAGATATCACAGCAGCGAAGAAGCTGGAAGACCTACCTGTGAACACACAGAACTATGTGAAGCGTGTGTCCGAACTGACAGGCATTCCAATCGCCATCTTCTCTGTAGGTCGTAACCGTGAGCAAACGAATCAGGTTCTTCCTATCTACGAATAAGTAGCTAGGTTAACTTGCTATACGAAGTTGAACGTTCATCCAAATGATATGCATATATAGGCATCATAGAGCCCCAGTTATCGCTTAAATAGCGATAGCTGGGGTTTTTCGCACGCCTTCCTGATATAATCCCCGGATTTCCGTCAATACTGGTTAACAGTAGACTCATAGATCCTGAAACATCGAATGTGATATGGGGTCGGAAAACGGAGGGAGAGAACGGGAATGAAGTTGCTTCAATGGTTCATTAAAATATTGCTCACCGTGATGCTGGTCAGTTCATTGACCCTGCTGACAACCGGATTAATCGTTCAGTCATATGTAAAATCGCTACTGGCGAGTTTCAATATTCAGTGGGAAGGGCAGCCTATGGGGTTAACGGCCATGTTTCAGGGTGCATTAGGTGGTAAGTCTGGTGAAGAGAAGAAGCCGGGAACGGGCACGACAGATCAGCCAGCAGGTGCGGAGGAGGAACACGTTCCAGAAGATGCGATATCTGTCATGGGCAATGGAACAGAAAGCGGAGAAACAGGCGCGAATACAGGCAACAGCTCAGGACAGGGTACGGGATCAGACGAGGGTCAAGGAGCAGGCTCAGGAACGGACTCCTCCGATACGGGATCAAATCCAGGGGGCAGCTCAGCCGCGGGAACAGACGCAGATGCTGGTACAAATGCCGGTACCGATTCTGGGACAACAACTGGCAACAATACAGCATCCGGCAACGGAACAGGTACGAACTCCACTGGTACGGCTTCTTCAGGGAATGATGAGATTGTAGTATCTCCGGATGACATCACAGGCAAGAAAGACAAGCTGCCGTTGGAGGAAAAAGAAAAGATTTTCAGCCTGCTGATGAATAAGCTGCCCCAGAAAGAGATGCAGCAAATCTCAGGCGCCATGGAAGGCGGCTTAACGGAACAGGAGTTGCGTGATATTGAGCAGGTGATCTCCAAGTATCTGACGAGCGAAGAATACGATAATCTGATGGAAGTCCTTCAGGCGGAATAGACCAAGTTCATATAGAGGGGAATACGTAAATCTACGACCATTTGCTGAATATTCAAAAAGGGGATCGAGAGATCGAATTCTGAAAGTTAAATTTAGAATCGATTTATTCATTCAAGCCATTCGGGAAATGAAATAAAAGCAGAATTTGGTTAGCATATAATCCAGCCCATATGAGGCACTCTATAGCAAGAGTTTAACGAAATCCCTCACCAGAGTTGATCTGGCGAGGGATTTCAGTTTGTATTTTTATGAAAAAGAAAACACATTTCAGTGGGTCTTAGAACCTAGTCTTAAAAAATGGTCGAAAGTACATAGTATACCTGAAGAAGAGGTGTTATGGGGAAGAATTTCGTCATGCCATCTTATGGATAATACAGGAAAACCAAGCGTGGCGCGGCTTTGCGCTATGACGTGTACAGTTGAAATGAGTGTAAAACCTGTGTTAAAGTATACGGGTGTGATAAAAGGTTAAAATTTTGACACTTTTACGAGCGCAGCTAAAGTCCTGATTTGCGGACACCCGAATACAAATATCGACAAGCATGGGACAGACACATTGGGTGATGTCTTGACAGAAATGCGAACTGAGAAGTGCTGAAAAGGAGAGAATCATGAAAGGTTTCAGAGGCATACGCCAACCGGGCAAGAACCGGGAACACGAACAATCCGGGGAACACCGGACGGCCGAAGACAAAAACAACATGAGCATGTCCAACTTCAGTAGTAACAAAAAGCGCGTTCTGGCCTCGCGCAAATGGATCATAACAGCAGCATGCGGTTTATTCATCGCTGCATCGATCGGATTCGCAGGCAAACAATACGTTGCTGCAAACACAGTCCCATATTATAAAGTGATGGTAAAAGGAAATGAGATTGGCACCATCACGGATGAGACGCAATTACAGAAATTATTTGCAGACAAAACCGAGGAATTCCAAAATAAATATCCAGAAGCGGAAATGGTGCTGAACACAGACGGCATCACGACCGAAACCATTAAAGCATACAAACCCGTAGTGAACAGCGATGAGACGCTGGACAAGCTCGGCGACTTGCTTACAGCCTATGCCAAGGGTGTAGAGCTCAAGGTAGACGGTGAAGTAATCGGCATTGTGAAGGATCAGGCTACAGCAGATGCGATTCTGGAACAAGTGCAGAACAAGTACATATCGGCATCGGCTGTGCGCAGTTCGCTCAAGACGAAGTCGGTATCGGCAAACTCATCGAAGAAAGCCGAGGGGCCAAGTACTACGCTGAAGTCGGTGGGCATCAAGGAAGATGTAGCGACAGATGTGGTGAAGGCTGACCCAAACAAAATATGGGATGTGTCCGAGGCGATTGAAGCTTTAACCGTTGGTAAAGACGCGCCTGTAACTTATGTCGTGCGTGAAGGAGATACGATCTCTTCCATTGCTGCCAAATACGAAATTACGCAAAGCGAGATTCGCAAACATAACCCGGGCATCAAAGAAACGTCGCTACAAATTGGGGACGAGCTTACACTGACAGTGCCAAAACCAGCCGTTACTGTTAAATCGGTAGAGCAGGTGGTTGAACAGATTGAGATCAAGCCACAGGTGGAAGTACGCAAAAGTGCTGAGCTCAAAGCAGGCACAACCAAAGTGGTGCGTCCAGGTCAAAGCGGTCTGAAAAGCATGCAATATCGGATAACGAAGGAAAATGGTGAAGTCGTTCAGGAGGAATGGCTTGGTCAGGAAGTCATCAAGGCAGCAGTTACTGAAGTGGTCCTTAGTGGAACCAAAGTGGTCGGTGAAGGTACAGGTGAATTTGCTTGGCCGGTATCGAACGCTACGATGAGTAGCAGCTTTGGACAACGCTGGGGTCGCCAGCACAAAGGTGTCGATCTTGTCGGTAACCGGGACGTGAAGGCGTCTGATGAGGGCGTGATTACTTTTGCAGGACAGAAGAGTGGTTATGGCAATGTTATTATTATTAACCATCGTAATGGATACGAAACACTTTATGGGCACTTGAACAGCATTGGTGTTAAGGTTGGTCAAGTCGTCGAAAAAGGTGAGAGCATCGGCGTCATGGGCAATACGGGCCGTTCGACCGGGACGCATCTGCATTTCGAGATTATCAAGAACGGAACGGTGGAAAATCCGTTGACATACTTGAACTAGATATATCGCAATCCAGGGCAAGGTTGGCACAAGATGCTGGCCTTGTTTTTTGCTGCTGTAAAAATTTTTCAGTTTGCGCTGCACATTGGCCCTGATCGGGATGTGACGGTGCTTCAGGTATGTTAAACTATAGACTATAGGCAACAAGCCATATGATATAGACTATATTCAATGAAATCGTAGAAACACAATTTATATAAGTTGAATAAGAGAGATAGACCGCTCAGGCGGATCAAGCAGGATATAGGGGTGAAGACAGCCGATGCAGGGGAAGATTTTGGTGGTGGACGATGAACAGCCCATTGCGGACATTCTGAAGTTTAATTTGGAAAAAGAGGGGTACGAGGTCATCTGCGCTTTTGATGGCATTCGTGCGGTTGAATTGGCGTTATCCGAGAAGCCGGATCTGATGCTGCTGGACCTGATGCTGCCAGGTAAGGACGGTATGGATGTGTGCCGCGAGGTGCGTGCCCATCTGGAGATGCCGATCATTATGTTGACTGCAAAGGATGGCGAGATTGATAAGGTGCTCGGTTTGGAGCTAGGTGCGGATGATTATGTTACGAAGCCTTTCAGTACGCGAGAGCTGCTCGCCCGGGTGAAAGCACAGATGCGCAGACGGCAGAAGCCTGCCATCACGGCTGAAGCGCCGGAAGACGAAGAGAAACAGGTCATGCGTTTATTTGATCTGGCGTTTGATATGGACATGTATACAGCTTACAAAGGCGGCGAACCGCTGGATCTGACCCACCGTGAGTACGAACTTCTCTATTATATGGCGAAGCATTCCGGCAAGGTCATGACACGCGAACATCTGCTGCAGGCGGTATGGGGATATGAATATTTCGGGGATGTGCGTACCGTGGATGTTACGATTCGTCGTCTGCGTGAGAAGATTGAGGAGAACCCGAGCAAACCGGAAACGATTCTGACTCGCCGCGGGCTGGGTTATCTCGTGCGCAGTCCCAAAAGCGTGGGGATATAATGGGACGTTTCTCGCGATTTTCGTTCTTTCGAACGATTCAGGCGAAACTGATTATTATCTATGTACTGCTGATTCTGATTGCGATGCAATTGATCGGCGTTTATTTTGTTAGTGCGATGAAGAACTCGTTAACCAGCAACTTCACTGAGGATTTGCAGGCACGGGCTGAGATGCTGTCTGTGCTTGTGGGAGAGACGATGGCTGGTGGAGAAGCCGAGGCTGGAGAGGACAAAACGGAAAACCTGCGTGTGTTGGTAAACAACCTGTTCAACATTAACGGCGCCGAGATTCAAGTGCTGGATGCCAGCGGCAAAGTGCTGACCACCTCGCTAAGTTCCCATTCGGACTATGTTGGACGCAAAAACACCCAAACTGTTGTCAGCCGTGCGCTACAAGGCATTCGGGACAATGAGGAATATATCGTGGACGAGGATAATGTTCGCAAAAAGGTCGTTGCCAAGCCGGTGCTGTCCGGCGGCAAGATTATCGGCGCGGTCTACATCGCCGCCTCGATGAATGAGTTATATGCCACAATGGAGGGCATTAACAAGATTTTTATCTCCGGTATTTTGATTGCCTTGGTATTAACCGCAGTGCTCGGTGTCATTCTGTCACATACGATTACGCAGCCGATCAAGGAAGTCACCCGAAGGGCGACGGCGGTCGCGGAAGGCAACTTTGATCAGCAGACCCCTGTATTCGGAACGGATGAGATTGGCCAGCTCAGTCGGGCGTTTAACTATATGACTAGCAGATTGCGAGATGCACTCTCCCAGAACGAAGAGGAGAAGGAGAAGCTCACGTCCATTTTGACCAATATGAGCGATGGCGTGGTCGCAACGGACGAATATGGCAAAGTCATTCTGGTGAACCGCCGTGCCAGCAGCATTCTGGGCATGCGTCCGGCGGACATTGAAGGAAGGCACTTTGCCGTATTGCTGGGCATTGATCCGGAAGATGCAGAAGCGCTAGCCAGCGGTTTTACAGGCTCGACACTGCTCCAGATTGCGCCTGCGGGACAAGAAGATCCCGTTGTCATCCGTATGACGTTTACACCGGTCCATCGTCGTGAGCTAGGCATTACAGGTACGATCGCTGTGCTTCAGGACGTTACGGAGCAGGAAGAACTGGAAGCATCACGACGTGAATTCGTGGCGAATGTCTCTCATGAGCTGCGTACACCGCTGACTACCATTAAGAGCTACGCAGAAGCGCTGGATGATGGAGCTCTGGAAGATCCGCAGCTCGCTGGACGATTCGTTGGGGTAATCCAGAATGAGACGGAGCGTATGATTCGCTTGGTTACGGATTTGCTGCATCTGTCCAGGCTCGATTCCAAGGAAGCGATGCTGCGCAAACAGCCAACCGACATCATGGAGATGTTGGAAGAAGTGTCGGATCGTTTTTCGTTCCAGATGCATCAGAAGGATATTCAACCTGTGCTTTCTGTGGAGAACGGGATTTCAGCGGTTCCGCTGGATCGCGACCAAATTGATCAGGTGCTTGATAATGTTGTGTCCAACGCGCTGAAATACACGCTCGAAGGTGGCACGATTACAATTGCTGCCAGACGCAATGATGATCATACTCTCGCCATATCGGTGACCGATACGGGGATGGGTATTCCACAGCGGGATCTGGATCGCATTTTTGAACGGTTTTACCGGGTAGATAAGGCTCGTTCCCGCAGTATGGGCGGCACAGGGCTTGGATTGTCCATTGCCCGGGAAATTGTGAAGGCCCATGATGGCAATATCTCACTGGAGTCCGAAGTGGACGTGGGGACAACGGTAACGTTCACACTGCCCCTGCGTGAGGAAGGAGGTGAGCACCTTGAAAGAGCGGATTAAATCTCTGGTGCTTGCTTCCCTCGTCGTTGCCAGTTTGGTACAAAGTTACTTCTTGATCTATCGTTTGCCCGGTGGGGGCGATTCGATTGTGACATCAGAGACGAACTATGTGAAAACCGAGAATATGGGCCAGGAGCGCAATATTGAAGATTTAATTTTCCCTGATCAGATGGTTATTCATCTGGGGGAGGACAAACATACGGTGTTTTATCCGGGCAATACGTTCTATCAGTTGATTTATTCACGGTTGCAGGGACGAACGTTTGATGATTTTCAGCGTCGGAGCGTGCAATCTGTCCATTGGGATCAGATTCGTAAGGAGAATCCTGGCTTTGAGCTGTCGTTCAAGGAAGGCATCCCTGTAGCGTTGTTACAGCGTGTGATGCGGCTCGGGACAGACTCTCTCTTCCAGGGAGAAACGATTAACCGGATCTCGATCTATACGGCCAAAAATGAAACAAAGGCTCACGCACTGTTCTTCAGCGCCAAAGGCGATGTGGTCTACGAGGCGACGCAGGCGGATCTTACAGTACAAGACGTGCAGCAGCATGTCGACTTCGGCAGCAGCTGGACACCTTATACGCTGATGGACGGCGGGTATTATATCCCGGCAGAAGCACTGGAAACGATTGAGGCTGACGTGCCTACAGGCCAGTTCACTGTCGAACAAATGCAGCGCAGCTTATTTTTTGATCCAAGTATGACCCGAAACATTCGGGAAAAGGATGGATCGGAGATCTATACAGACAGCAAGCGCAGTCTGCAAGTGAAGCAAGAACAGCGCTGGATTAGCTACACCGATCCGGCGGCACCGCCTGCGGGACAGATTGATGCAGCGAAGGATGCGCTGTCCGCGGTTGATTTTGTGAATCAGCATGGCGGCTGGAAAGGTCGTTCGCGCATGATGCTGGATACAACCGATACGAAGACGAAACTTCAGTTCCAGCAATATTACAGCAGCTTCCCGATTATGGACTCGATGCAGTTCAGGTTCGGCACAATCAGCATGGAGATGCAGCAGGAGACGGTATCCAGCTATGAGCGTTCGCTCGAATATCTGAACGAAGGCGCGGAGACGAAGAAATCGGTCACCCTGCCCGGTGGGGACAAGCTGAAGGCCCTCATCCAGAAGGTGGCGGGAACCAATCGTAAGGTTGTAGACGTGTATCCGGCGTACCGTCCATCCAGCATTGAGGACGGGCTGAAGCTGATCCCGGTGTGGGTGATCCGTTTCGGAAACGGGGAGGAGACCACCGTTTCTTGATGGGTTATAGTCATTAAACATAAGGTGGGCTGCACTATCCACTCCGCGGTCAGAACAACCTTCCGATCGCTGTTATTCCCAGATTTCATTGATTCCCTTTAGTAAAGGGAGAAATCTGAGAATAAAGGCGAGCACTACGTTTCTTCAGGTTTTTTCTGCCCTCTTCGTTCTCGTGAAGCTTTATGTTCAAAGTCTATAAAAAACTAAAGTAGCGGTGGCAGGGTAGGCAACTTAAAAAAGTATTGCAAGAAGTCTAAAGAAGGAGGTGGATGTTTTGGATTGGGGACGGGCGAAAAATGTGTTGATCTATGCCTTCCTGCTGCTCAATCTGGTGCTGGGATACCAGATCTGGATGGATGCGCGGGAGACGGCCGGAGCCAATCTGGACTTCACCTCACTGGCGGATAATACACAGCAGGCGATGGAGGAGAAGGGCATTCAGGTGCTGGCTCCTATTCCAAATGAGACGCCGAAGCTGCCGAAGCTGTCGTATGAGTTCATTGAAGATAACAAGACAGGCATTGATGTTGAATTGGAAAATACCGTGGACAGCAAGCTGATCTTCTCGCAAAGCGAGCTGGAGGATGCATTACAGGACGAAATTCCCCAGATCGGTACATATCGATGGGATCAGCTGATGGCGGAGGATGGGGCATTTGTGCTTCATCCGTTGGTGGATGGCAAATGGCCGCTCTTCAATGTAAGTCTGGAGCTATTCTACAGCGATCAGAAAATTACGGGTTACCGTCAGACTCCGGTGCGGATTACGACAGCGGAGGAAAGCGATCAGCAGGTGCTTCCGGCGTCGAAGGCGCTGGGTACGCTGATCGAGAACTTTTTGCCAAATGATGCGATTGTGAAAGATATTCAGTTGGGCTATTACGGCCAGTTGTTCAATTCAGATATGCAGGTGGCGATGCCGGCATGGCGGTTCGTGCTGGAAAGTGGCGAAGTGTTGTACGTGCAGGGCATCAGTGGGGATGTATTCAGTCCCAAGACAGACAAACCAGGGGAGTAATGCGTTATGGGGATTTATTTTACCGTGTTATCCAGCGGTTCGACAGGGAATGCCACGGTTATACAGCATGGGGGCACGTCCCTCATGATTGATGCAGGTCTTAGTGCGAAGCGGCTGGAGGCATTGTTTCTGGAACGGGAGATTTCGGGAACAGAGCTGGACGGGATTCTGGTTACACATGAACATTCCGATCACATTAAAGGACTAGGCGCGATGTCTCGGAAATATAATTTACCAATCTATGCAAATACGAATACGTGGGCGGCACTGGAGAAGTCCGTGGGGGCGATTCCAGAGGAAAACCGGAGGGTGTTTGAGACCGGTGAAAAGCATGATTTTGGCTCCCTGCGTGTGGAATCTTTCGGCATCTCCCATGATGCAGCGGAACCGGTAGGATACACATTCGATGATGGCAGTGAGAAGTTGTCCGTCGCGACAGATCTCGGATATATGAGCGACAAGGTTCGCGATGCGATCTCGGATTCGGATGTACTTGTGCTGGAGGCGAATCATGATGTCGAATTGCTGCGCATGGGGCGGTATCCATGGAACACCAAGCGCCGCATTCTGAGCGACATTGGGCATTTGTCGAACGAAGCGGCGGGAGCTGCGCTTAGTGAACTGATGAACGGACGCATCAAGCGTACGTATCTGGCACATTTGAGCCGGGATCATAATATGATGGACTTGGCGAAAATGACCGTGCGTGATGCGATGGAGAGCCGTGGTTGCTTTTATCGGGATCATGAGTTCAAGCTCTGTGATACGTATTATGATCGGCCTACGCCATGGGATAGGGTGGGTGAGCCATAAAGCTGTCGAGTTCGGTAGCTTTGCGCTCCACTTCCTCGCGGGTCAGAATGCCTTTGTCGACGAGCAGTTCAATAATTGTGCTTAGGGCAAGGGTATTGCGGTAATGCTCTTCCTTGAGATCGGCCAGCTTGGCCGCCATATGAACTTCATCCATGGCTGTGAGTGTACGCGTGCGATCCATAATGTGAATCCTCCTTCTATGAAGCTTCGAATTGTCTTTTACTATTATTGTAGTCAGGCTTGATGGAAAACATTCCTCTTTTTGCCGCTATAATTACACGTAAGGGACGTGTATGCTGAACCAGGGGCCGCATTTTGCTTAAGAAGATGAAAAAGTTCACGGGAATAGGCAAAATTGCGCTTAGCGAACTGGATTTTGTGGTGATAGATACTATGGACCTTTATTGTTAAGCGCGTTATAGCGGAAATTTCCGTTAATCTTCGTAATTATGCAACTTTTTAAGATTTGGCGTGTTTAGTATATAAGGAGCTTTTATAGTAGAGGCTGTTTTGCGCGCAAAAAGGCATGTCGTAGAATGCGAGAGCATTTCTGATAGAGTCACAGGCAGAATGGGATGTCCGTTCTGTTGTACATAGACGCTTCATTTCGAGTTAATGGGGATGGCAGCGATATGCAAAACGATTTTTTATTGCAGTAACGCATGGAAGAATGAGTTGGTATTTACGGTAACCGCGTAACGGAGGACACAGAACGAAGCTGGAGAAGCGAAGCGGTCGCCTTTATGAACAAATTTTCACCTTATTTAGAGGGTAATCAATAAAATTTGTGAGTAACAGCGATCGGAAGCTCGGCTGTGGCCGGAGTGGGGTAACGTAAGGACACAGTCGTTGGCCATGCGACAACGATCGGGCGGCAGTCAGGGTCTTGATGCGTGACAACGAAGGGGAGAGGATCACGATGGGATTGTTTGGAGACGATTTTTATTCAACCAAAGTATCAAGACGCGCCGAACCTGAACAGAAAGGTAAACTTCAGATCATTCGCCCTGGAGGCAAGGGTAGGGGACGGGACCGCTGGCAGAATCCACGCAAGTCACGCTCGGGTTTTAGCTCCACAGTCAAGGTAGCCGTGATCAGTTCGGTAATCAGCTCCATCGTGACCGTTACGCTGTTCAGCTTTATCATGCAGCCTGCATCATTACCTCTGGCGAACGCTGCAGGGAACGGCGGAGGCGGTACACAGACAGCGCAGGCGGCTGATCCGTACGACCGGATTATCCAGGCAGCAGCGAAGGTTCGCCCTTCCGTGGTGAGCATCGTGAACCATAAGACGGGCAGCAGCCTGTCGATGGAAGATTCAGCGTTGGGATCAGGGGTCATTTTCAAGAAGGAAGATGGCAAAGCCTACATCATGACCAACCATCACGTCGTGGAAGGCGCGAGTGATCTGGAGATTGTAACGGTGGATGGGGAAACGCATAAGGCGAAGCTGGTGGGCAAAGACCGGGTGAGTGACATTGCGGTATTGTCTGTGCAAGATGATAAGGGCATCGGTCCAGCCGCAGAGCTTGGTGATTCCAGCAAACTTCAGCGCGGTCAAACGGTGCTGGCGATCGGTAATCCGCTCGGTCTGGGCGGTACGCTGACATCCGGTATTGTGAGTTACACAGATCGGATCTTGCCGGTATCCATTAATCAAGACGGTGTGTATGACTGGGAACAAAACGTGATCCAGACGGATGCGGCGATTAACGAAGGCAACAGTGGCGGAGCGTTGGCCGATCTGAACGGCAAATTGGTCGGCATCAACACGATGAAGATCTCGGATACAGGCGTTGAAGGCCTCGGCTTTGCGATTCCGATGAACGAAGTGATGAAGACAGTCGATTCCTTGCTGCTAAATGGCAAAGTATCTCGTCCATATCTGGGTGTGTATACCGTCGATCTGAGCAATCCGTACGCCCCACTGGATGACGAGCAGCGTAAAGACCTGAAGCTGCCCTCCCACGTGGACAGCGGTGTGGTTGTGCTGGAGGCGTCCGGTCCGGCATCCGAAGCGGGCATGAAGCTGAATGATGTCATTACGGAATTTGATGGGCAAAAAATTACCTCTACGCTTGATTTGCGGAAATATCTGTACGATAAGAAGAAGATCGGCGATACGATTGAAATCACATTTTACCGGGATGGCAACGCTGAGAAGGTGTCGGTGAAGCTCACGGATAAACCGGAGTAAGAGAATTGCTCTCGTGTGCATGGCACACAGAAATAGGGTAATAAAAGAGAGTCGATCAACTCGTTGATCCGCTCTTTTTTATTGCACTAATCTTGATTTATATATAAACCAAATTCATGAGGTTACAGGGGGAATTTTGTCGTTTCCCAATAATAGGTTAGGACCAGAGCCAAAGTCTCTGTTATAGAGGGTTTCAGTTATGGTAAACTGTTGGGAATGTGTTGGTGATGGACGGCTGTGCGAGTAACATCTGTTTGTCGATCTGTATTCTCAATCTGGATTGGAAGGGGTTAATTCAATGAAACGTTTGACGAAAACCATGTTGGGGGGAACAGGCCTGGTATCTGCGCTGTTTGTTTTGTCCGCATGTACTTCTGAGGTGTCCCCGTCAGGGACTGCTGATGTTAGTGGTTTACAGGAGAAGATTACAGGTTTGGAGAAGAAGCTTGCGGACCAGAGCGAGAAGAATAGTGAGCAGAACAAAAAGATTGCGGATCTGGAGAAAAAGCTGGAGGAGCTGAGCACCACCGTGATTGCGGTGAATGAGCCTGGCGGTAAAGCACCTGTTGGCTCGGGAAATAACGGTTCGGCTGGAAAGGGCGATGGGGTGCTGATTACGTTTGCCCAGTATGAAAAGCTTGAGGTCGGCATGGCGGTAGAGGAAGTTATCGATATCCTTGGAGGCGAAGGCGAGGCATTGAGTGAAGCGGAGAATATGGTGGTTTATAACTATAAGGGCACCGGGGGTTCGGGAGCCAATGCAGTAATCGCATTCCAAGGCGGCAAGCTGCTGACGAAGGCACAGTCGGGGCTGGAGTAAGATCGATATCCATTGAGTATGGATTCGAATACAATAGGACGATGGCTTTCATATGCACGGTAATATGAATAGTAACGAGTGAGTGGGATAGATTCGGAATTTGGAGAAGTGTTACTTTGGGATGCCAACGGGGTGTCGAGAAGTGACGCTTTTTTGGTTTTTTTTGTGCTGAAATGAGAGGATTGACGGAAGTTGGACACGATAAATGGGGGCTAGGGGTTTCTTTTCCGCGGCAGGTGTGATAGAACAGAGAAGTGGCTATCCTGTATGGATAAGCGGTTGTGAATCGGGAGCATAGCTGGATACAGAAAGGATGCTTGAACGGATGTACGTTGTATGCAAAGAACACGTGGACATCGCCATCGACATGTTTGTTGATGAGTATGAGGACGCTCCGGATATCGTTGATCTGAAGGAGACGGAATTTGCCGATTGGGACCCGCCTGCGAAGTGCGCCGAGTGCGAACAAAAGGCCGAGTATCTGGTCGTCTAGCGTACTGTGTAGGCATCCGCAGTTGGTGCGTCTGTCATGGATGCACTCGCTCGCCTGCCATCCGGTATGAACATCACAGGTAAGGAGCAAAGAGAGCGTGTCGGAGCGCTCTTTTTGTGTTTTTGGCGTGTTTTGCCTGTTAGCGTGTCTCGGGTTCTTTAGATTTTAAAGGAGCCGAAATGGGGCCAGATAAGGTGTGTGGAGTTCGTTAGCTTAAATTATTGGAACAAACGATGTGTTGAAGCATCTTACTTATAGATTATCTTGCAGGACAATTAGGAGGAATGAATCTTCATGTTGATTCAGATTATTGGCGTAGGCAAACTGAAGGAAAAATATTTGACGCTGGGCATTCAGGAATATGCCAAGCGGCTCGCCCCGTACATCAAGTTTCAGATGATCGAGGTCGCAGACGAAAAGGCGCCCGAGACCCTGAGCGAAGCTGAGGTGCGGGCGGTGAAGGAGCGCGAAGGTGAACGCATCCTCGCGCACGTGAAGAGCGAGGCGCATGTCGTTGCGCTCGCATTGGATGGCCACCTCTGGAGTTCCGAGGAGCTGGCTATGGAGATCGACAAGCTCGGCACGTATGGGACGAGCCATGTCGTGTTTGTCATCGGAGGAAGCCATGGGCTCTCTGATGAGGTGCTGCGCCGCGCGAAGCAGCGCTTGAGCTTCGGGCGCATGACTCTGCCGCACCAGTTGATGCGGCTGGTGCTGGTGGAGCAGATTTATCGCGCAGTGAAGATTAATCGAGGTGAACCGTATCATAAGTAGGGCGAAACACCTATTTTTCTGAGGATTAGAAAAATGCTTGAAGTTCAATTGAACTATGAAGAACCCGTATATTTTGGTACTATTAAACAATGAGGGTAGACCATTCCAACTGAAAGAGGAGCATATATGAGTGTACATTTAGATGATTTATGTAAAGATTACCATGAGGGTAGAGTTGTTCCTTTTATTGGTGCAGGGTTATCTATACCTTTTAATGTGCCAGATTGGGGTGATTTAATAAGTGAGATAGCTGAAAAATATGCCGTAGGTGATATGTCTTTTGTAAAGTCTGCTGTGGAACAAGATTTACAGAGGTACAATTACTGGCAGGCAATAGATGCTTTAAAAAATTATACAACAGTCCAAGAAGAGGACATACAAGAATATATAGCAGTAACCATTCAGAAAAAAATTAAAAAAGTTGAAAATGATTTGCTTCATAATTACTCGGATTTAAAAGAAATGGACTTTAAGCTTTTCTTAACTACAAATTATGAAAACTTATTACACAACTATTTGCAATGCGATTTAACTCCAATTTTATTAAAAGATGTACAGTTTAATACTCAAGGTTTGTTTGATCAAAAAAGAGTCTGCCAACTACACGGTACAACTTCTAACTACGGAACAATTGTTATCAGTAAGGAAAGTTACAGAAATCTATATAACGATAAGAAATATGAGAATATTTTAAAATTAGTTACAGGCACTAAAAAACTACTTTTTATGGGTTTCTCATTTGATGACCAATTTATTCGAACACTTATAAAAGAACATAAAGAGTTCTTCAGGACAAAGCATTACATTTTATTAGCCGACCCTACTCCTGAAAAAGTGAGACAACTTAGGGAGGAGTTTGGGTTGCTTGCTATACCTTATAGTACAAAAGGATCTTCACATGCAGAGGGTATAAGAGCGATTCTACAGGCAATGAGTGGTTTAAGTTCAATGGTGAAAAACGAAGGTGAAAATACAAGTACTCTTAATCACACAATTGTAGTAGGTGCGGGTATTGACGATCTTCAAAAAGATACGGCTAATAATCTCTTTTATAAAAAATTAAAGATAGAACAGATTGATCAATCTTTAATCGAACTTAGTTCTGTGTTTTATATTGCTTCTGAAGAATACATCAGAGAATTAAAGAGAGCTGCCATACCGTTAAATATTATAGATATGATGTTGAGAAAGGTATTTACTAAGTATAAAGAAAGATATGCAGATACGTATAAGCGGTACGGAAATAGTGAGGAGTTTTTAGCAATTGTACATTCCAGTTTGAAAGAAATTGACTATGGGAGACTTAAACAATTATTAAAAGACAATCTAGCAGATGAAGATGAGATTAGAGGGCTAATTCATCTTTTGGCAGAGGATGAGAAGTTGGAAGTATGGTGGGGGGAAAAAAGATGCTAAATGATAGAAATGAATATTTATCTGTTCCAATATCAATTGAATTGTTATTCGAGAATGAAAAGTTAGAACTGATGAAAGTTCTTTGTTTAATCTATTCTATCTCTTTAAATAGCAAGCGCTATGCACCAATCTCAGAAATAGTTTTTTATTTCGCACTTGTAAATTTTAATCTTGTTAAAATATTTGAAGATATAAAAACAACGCCCTCCCTCAATTTATTTTTTCGATTTCAGTCAAGAATAAGCATTATCATAATTTATATGGAAAATTTAAAACTTTTAGATCTAAAGGCGAACTTATCTACAAAAACAGATGATATTAAGATTAGAATATCAAATAGTGGAAAAGAGTTCTACAAAGAACACAATTCAATGTTTTTTCAGGAATTACAAGATAAGTATATTTCAACTTTTGAAAAGGTTAATTATAACATTACAAATTTAAAGATACTGAAGGAGGGGAAATCTTGAGTCGGATAATCTTAAAAAAGCTTATTGTACAGGGCATTTCGTTTAGAAGGACAATTGAATTTAATGAAGGATTTACAATTATTAGTGGTGAAAAAACTTCTGGAAAATCACTAATATTAAGTTTAATTGATTATTGTCTTGGTAAAGGTAGCAAAATTGATTTGACTGTCCAGAAAGAGTTAGATGCTTATTGTGATCAAGTTTATCTCGAGACACTCATTAATAATGAGAATATTACTTTTAATCGGGCTTTAAAAAAGAACTTTGAAAAGATTAAATTATATTTTTGTCCATTTGTAAAAATTGATGAATTCACTCCAAAAATAGTATCTTTAAAAGAAGCAATGAATATAATTATGCAAAAGTTAAGTATTAATGAGTACAAATTAATCAGACATAAGCAACATAGTACAGAGAAGGAGATTGATGTAGTCTCTTTTAGAGATATATTCAGGTATGTATACATACACCAACATGATTTAGGGACTGACAACTTTCTTGAGAATAATAGTACTTTCAAAGCAAATAAAAATCCACATGCGTTTAAAATGATGTTTAATTTAATTGAGGTGGATAAAGACACCTTAAATGAAAAAATGGTAGAGGTCCAAAACAAAATCTCAGAAGCAAAAAGAGAAATTGTAGGTTTGAAGTCATATTTAAAGGACAGAGATGTAGACGATCCCTTTACTCTGCAGTTCAAAATTGAGAAGGTTGAGAAAGAAATAAATAATAGAAAAAAGGAAAAAGGAGATGTGGTGAAAAATAGCAAGTCTAATGAGAACAAAGAAAACCAAATGTATATTAAACTGAAAAAGGATATAGAGAATATTTCTAACCAAGTTTTTAATATACAGAAGGAGGAAAAGTCGTTAAATCTATCGATATCCTCTAAAATGTTGTTATTAGAAGAATATGAAGTTGAACTTACTGAAATAGAAGAAACACTAAATGTAAATTACAAGTTAGTTATTTCCGATCAGATTCTTGAGTGTCCTTTATGTAATTCACAAATTAGGCATAATCATACTAGCAAAGACTCACCGAAAAGTATTGAAACAGAAATGATTTTACAAAAAGCCAGAAAGGAGATTGAAAGCAAGAAAACTTTAGTATCTGGATTAATGGAAACTGAAAAAAAGAAAGTAATACAACTAAATAATGAAATTTCCAGTCTTAATCAAAGACGTGAAATATTTGATGAAGCGATTAAGGTTTTCAGCAAGAAAACAGAAGTTCCTTTTCTTTCTCAAATAGAAACTTTAAATAGCATAATTAATAGACTAACAAGAGATCTAGAAATCCTTAAAGAAAGCATGAGAATTTATCATAAAGTAGAGGAAAAAGAAGCTCTTGTTATTTCTTTGGGGATTGAAGAAGAGAAATTGAAAGGGAAACTAGCAGCATTGCAGGTTAAAGGTGCGGATAAGGATAAGATTTTTAGTTTCCTTGATCGTGAGTATCGGCAATTCATGACCAGATTAAAATATGATTTTCTTGAAGATACCTACATTAGTAGAGAAAGTTTCATTCCATATTATAATGGGGCTAGCGTTTATGCACATGAAAGTGGAGGATTGCTAGAAAGTATGCAGCTATCTTACTTAGGTGCTATTCTCAATAGCAAGGAAGCTGGTTTCGCTGAAGGTCACCCAGGATTATTGTTGCTAGACTCAATTAGCAAATATGTAGGTACTTTGAAGAAAGAAAATCAGGAGATAAATATTGTTGAGGGTTCAGTAAAAAATCAAGTTAGAGACCCGGAAGTTTATGAAGAATTTTATAAAATTTTAGTTGAACTAGGTGAGCATCATCAAATAATTCTCGTTGAAAATACACCACCAACCCAGTTTGATGAGATATATACTAAATATACTTTTTACAATGGAGAGCATGGTTTAATAGACGAAGAAGCAAATGAAATAAAGGATTAAAGCTATTATAGAAAGGTTCTTTTGAATGAATCTGCCCAAAAGCCAATACTTTTGGATCCCCTGGATAGTTGGATTTTTCAAGGAGCAAGGACTTCTTTTTTCACTTTATATGTGCAAACTGAGGTTCTTTTGCACGTAAATTGGGACCTTCTCATATTAGTGGGATTTTTAATATTGCAAAGGAAATAACCTACTATGGAGGAATGACATGGCTGAATTGCTAAAGCTTCAAGAACGAGTAAAAAACAAAATAGCTCTTGGTGAAAGTCATTTCTCTTCATTTTCGGAGGTACACTATGAATGATGTTGTGAAAACTCAAAAAGAAAAATATATAGCTTGGGTTACGGAAAACTTAGGTGAAAAAACAGGTGGGTGGTACACGCCATATCTTGAGAAACTAGGACACTTGTTAGAGAAGTTTGCACTAGGTAGCGGTTATAAGGAAGATTTCTTTAATTATCAATCATATTCGGAATATAAAAATATTTATCAACAAATGACGGAACAAAATGATGAAGATATTGAGAGATTAGTAACTGGTAAAGGTACACCACGATATCCAAAAAAGTTTGGTGCAATAAGAACCCAATTTATAAAAAAATATGCAGAAGATGAATATAATCGCGGCGAAAGAAGTAAGCCTGATAATATAGGTGGGATTCCCGACTGGGGCGTTTTATTGCGATCATATTTAATATTTTTATATTATGATGAGAATCCTACTTTAACTTATCCTAAAAAAGAGAAGAAAATTGCGAATCAAGAAGATGAAATTGATAACAGCATTAATTATTGGTTAATTTCGCCGGGTGAATATTCGAGATTATGGGATCGGTTCCACGAAGAAAATATAATTGCACTTGGTTGGGATTATTTAGGAGATTTAAAAAACTATGATTCAAAGGAAGCTGTTGAACGAAGAATAGTTGAGCAAAGAGCGGATGGGGCGCGCCCTGTCAATGATACAAAGGCTGTGTGGGATTTCTATCGTGAAATTCAAACAGGAGACGTTGTATATGTGAAAGAAGGAATTAAGAAAATCCTTGCACGCGGAGTTGTTACGGGAGATTATTACTTCGATAATGAAGCATCAGAATATAAACATAGAAGAAAAGTGGATTGGCTTCAAGTTGGAAAGTGGGAACTACATCAGACTTTTGCCCAAAAAACGTTAACGTGTCTAAATCCTTATCCAATATTAATCCAAGAAATTGATCAGGTAATCAATGAAGATTTTATTAACCCCAAAATTGCTGAAATAAATGATTTTCGAAATTGGTTATCCAATCAAGTTACTGATACAGGAGTTAGCTTGAATGATAAAACCGTTACGCAAAAAGTAAATGCTTTAAAGGATATAGAGCAATATTTTAATGCTCCAGTTTTTGGTGAAACAGATATTGAGCAATTAAAACAGTTTAAAGATGTCGTTGTATCAGATAAATCCTACAATAAATATAAAGGCGTATCGGGAAGTTCAATTGGCTACTACATTCGTTTTATTGAATCTAAGCCAACTGTACAGGAAAATGAACCTTTTACAATGGATGATTTTCTTTCGGATGTTTTCATCGGAAAGAAGGAGCTTGTACGTCTAATCTCTCTCCTTGAAAATAAAAAGAATCTTATTTTAAAAGGTGCACCAGGAGTAGGTAAAACGTTTATTGCCAAGCGTTTAGCGTATGTAATGATGGGAGAAAAAGATGAAACACGTATTCATATGGTTCAGTTCCATCAAAACTATAGTTATGAGGACTTCATTGAAGGGTTCCGTCCTAAAGCTGAAGGGGATGGGTTTGAGCTGAAACAAGGGCCGTTTGTGAAGTTTGCTAGAAAAGCAGCGCGAGATTCAGAACGAGACTACTTCTTTATTATTGATGAAATTAATCGTGGAAACATGAGTAAAATATTTGGGGAGTTAATGATGCTTATCGAAGCGGATAAGCGAGGCGAGCAAATCAATCTCCTATATTCTAATGATCCATTTTCTGTGCCATCGAATTTATACATCATTGGAATGATGAATACGGCAGATAGAAGTTTAGCGTTATTAGACTATGCACTTAGAAGAAGATTCTCATTTTTTGAAATTAAACCAGCGTTCCAAAACGAGACATTTAAGTCGTATGTAAACGAATTAGATAATCCAGAAGCTTTAAATCGTATCATTAATGAAATTAAAAGCTTAAATAATCAAATTGTTGAAGAGCTCGGGACAGGCTTTCAAATTGGACATAGCTACTTTGTAAGTGATGCCTATAAAGTAGATACCACAAATCGTGTAGAGGAAGTAATCGAATATGAAATTATCCCACAATTATTCGAGTATTGGTTTGATGATGAACAGAAGGCAATTGATTGGGCTGAACGACTAAGAGGTTGTTACGATGGAGAGAAATAATAGTATTCCCATTCGTAATATATACTATATGCTTTCCTACGCATATCAGACGTTAAACCTTTCCGAGTATAAACAAATTGGAACAGAAAATTTTGAGAACGTCAAAGAGCTTTACGCAAAAATTTTGGCGATTGGTATACCCGTTTTGATCCGCGGAGGATTAAGTAAAGATTATATAAGTGTTGAAGAGACTTCCAATGTTATTAAAGGGAAAATTGATATCAATTCTACGATAAATAAAAATGCATTGGTAATTAAGAAAGTTGCAGTGGTTTATGATGAGTTCTCTGTAAATATATTGTTGAATCAAATTATTAAAGCGACACTCGTTTACCTATCGCGTTCAAATAAAATAAGTCAAAAAATGCGTAGATTTTTTTACGGTTTACTTTCTTATTTCGCAGAGGTATCAGATGTAGAGCTGAATTTGAAGCTATGGAAAAACCTAAGATATAACCGCCAAAACATTCGCTATCATTTTATTGTAGATGTGTGTAGATATCTTTATGAGCACTTATTATTTGATGAAAGCTCTACATCTCATATGATGAAAGAGGTTCAAGAAGAACAAAGATTGTGGTCTTTATATGAAAAATTCATCTATGCATTCTTTAAACGTGAAACGAAATATAAAGTATCTCATCCTCGAATTCAGTGGAGTGTTGATGATGAATTTACAGATGCATTACCGATTATGCAAACGGACCTTGTACTTCAAAAAGATAAAAAAACATTGATTGTGGATGCGAAGTTTTATTCTGAGAATATGGTAGCAAGGTTTGAAGGTGGAACTGCAAAACAAAAATCTAGTAACCTTTATCAAATGTTTACATATGTAAATAATTGGAAAAAAGAGAGGGGTGAAACGGTAGCAGGTATGCTACTTTATGCGAAAACAATCGCTTTAAATCAACCTAACCATATCTACCATATTAAAGGTAATCAAATTTTAGTTGTATCTCTAGATTTGCAACAAGATTTCAAAGGCATAAAGGAAAACTTAATAGCATATGCTAATCAGTTTTTTTGCATAGATTTATAAATTCGTTTCATCTATAGGGAGTGTGAGACACCATGAAAGCGAATCAGATGAAGGCATTCAGTGATAGCGTACTGGCGACCGAGATACAACCCCCAGTAACAGGCTTTTGGCAAATCTTCGCTTTATAAATGTTACGGTGAACCGTACCATAAGTAGGGCGAAGTTCAGGTGCATTTTGAGATCGGAGCAGAACATAAGGCTAGAGTCGATGTTATTCGTACTCTTGTTTAACCGGTCTGCCTGGTTGCGGTTATAAGTGACATTCGGCTCTCAATTCAATACGCTCAAGCGAACCGTTATAAAGCTATGCAATTTGGTTTTCGCAATCAGACGGGAAGTCGTTTGCTCTACAAAGCGTCTATTGGATGGAGGAAGTGGAAATGGAAATAGAAAACAAGAACAAGCAGCGACATACCGCTGCTTGTTCTTGTAACTTTACGCATGGTTTCATTCTTTGCTTGTGACGGATTGTATGCCATTCGCAGACTGACTTCGCATGGAGAACGATAATATAGCCGGAAGGAGTGCGATTGCAACACCAATTGCGCCAGCCACGCCGATTGACTGTAAGGAGAAGCTTTCCACCACAATACCGCCAATGGCAGCTCCGACAGCAATTCCCAACTGGATGAAGGATGTATTCAAGCTCAGAAGGATTCCCGCTGCGCTTGGTGCCAAGCTAATCATATAAACTTGTTGAATGGGACCCGTAGACCAAGCAAAAAACGACCATAACAGCAGCAACGGAAAGACAGCTATTGATGTATGGGCAAAGAGGGACATAAGGATCAAAATAGCAGCGTGGATCATTAAGCTTCCATTCAGTGTACGCGGAATACCTAATTTATCCGCACCATAACCTCCAGCCTGGGCGCCCAGCAAACTTGCTATACCGAATGAAAATAGCGCGATGCTCACCATCCCATTGCTCATACCCGTAATGTTCATCAGAAATGGTGTAATAAACGTGTAAATGATCGTATAACCGACCATCCAAAAGAAGCTAATCGACAAGGTTAATAATAGCTGCGGCCTTTTCAACAGGGCGAGTTGTTCTTTAAGAGGCACATTTGCCTCTCCTTGCGACTTTGGCAACGCCATTAAAATGACCAGCATCGCGATAAAACTAAGAAGGCCGATTCCATAAAAAATCATTTTCCAGTCGTAGGTGCTGGCAATGACTCTTCCCACAGGAACGCCTAAAATAAGCGATAGATTAAATCCCATCATGATAGTTGCTATGGCGGTGCCTTGTTTTCTAGGTCCGGCAATTTGAGCAGAAACAGTTAAGGCAACCACGGTAAAGACACCTGTGCTAAGAGCTAAGATCACTCTCGCACCAACAAGCATCGGATAGCCCGTCGAGACCACCGTAATTAAATTCCCTATAAAAAAGAGCACCAAAGCAGCCAGCATAAGTGTTCTCCGGCTTAGTTTAGAGGTAGCCGCAATAAGAATCGGAGTACCCACCGCGTAAGATATGGAATAAACCGAAATGAGTTGGCCGGCAGCAGCAATGGTTACGCCCACATCTTTGGAAATCAGATCCAATATCCCGGCAATTACAAATTCCGAAGTTCCCACTAAAAAACTTATAATCGCTAAAATATAAACTTTCCACGATTTAATCATTTGATTATTCTCCTTTATAATTCTACATATCTAAAAATACAGAAATGATAACGATGAAGGATTGCACTTTCTTAACATCTTACTTTCTTTAATGCCTAGCTAGCTCCTTGCGGACAAGGGGGGCGACATCCGTTCCAAATCGTTCGATCGTTTTTAACAAATCACGATGCGGAAGCGTACTAAAGTCAACGTACAAAAGAAAACGAGTCAAGCCCAGTTGTTTGATTACACGCACGATCTTTTCTGCTACATATTCTGAATCTCCAACATAAAGAGCGCCGCGAGGGCTCAGTGCTTCCTCATATGCACTTCGTGTATAAGTCGCCCAACCGCGTTCCCTTCCAATTTGATTCATTTGTTCGGCCATAATGGGATAATACTTTTCTTTGGCAGCTTCAAACGAGTTGGCAATAAAACCATGCGAATGACAGGCGATTTGCAATTGATTAGGATCGTGCCCTGCTTGTTGGGCTGCTTTAAGATATAACTGCATTAAGGGAGCGAAACGCTCCGGCATGCCCCCTATAATGGAGAAAATGACAGGAAGACCAAGCTGACCGGCACGAATGGCCGACCCCGGACTGCCGCCAGTAGCAATCCATACAGGAAGCGGGAATTGTTGCGCTCGCGGGTATACGCCCATATTTTGCAGCGGTGCACGGTGCTTTCCATTCCATGTTACGTTCTCTGAAGATCGTATTTTGAGTAAAAGCTCCAATTTCTCATCGAATAATTCCTCATAATTTTGCAGGTTATATCCGAAGAGCGGAAAAGATTCGACAAAAGAACCGCGTCCGGCCATGATCTCGGCCCGCCCATTTGTTAAGTTATCCAGAGTGGCGAAATCCTGATAAACACGGACTGGATCCGACGAAGACAATACCGTAACGGCACTGGACAACCGAATATGGTTTGTAGTAGCAGCAGCCGATGCCAAAATAATTGCCGGCGATGAGCTTGTGTAGTCCATGCGATGATGTTCACCGATCGCATAGACATCAAGACCGACCTGATCAGCCAGCTGAATTTCTTCCATCGCTTGTCGCAGTCGTTCGCCTGGCAGAACGCCCCCTCCTTTGGGGTTAGTGTGAAGAAATGTAGAGATTCCAAGTTCAAATGGCACGCGATTTTCCAAAATGGTTTCCCTCCTTTATCTTTTCTATAATTCTAAAGATGTAGAAATGATGCTTAAAAAATTTACGCCAGTAAATATGGCGCAAACTTCATTGCCACTTCTTGATCAACACTGTAGTGAATAAACGAACCGTTCTTTTGCGACTGGATTAAACCCGATTCCGTCAGTTGCTTGAGATGATGGGACAACGTTGAACCGGCTACGTGTCCAAGCTGTTCACCGATCGCGGTAACGCATTGATTCTTTTGCTTTACTAGCATTAAGGCAATTTTTAGTCGTGTAGGCTCACCTAGAGCCTTGTATACTTTGACAGCTTGCACTAGATCGTGATCGACATCAGCCATTAAATTCTCCTTTCAGCCATCATTTCTATATTTATGGAATTATAGAAATGATATTACCACCTAATGACTGCGGTGTAAAGTAATAAATTTGGCTGTTTGTCAATCGTCTGTGAAACCTTAACTCGTCCGAGAAAATGCCACTTTCAAGTTTGGCCGAAGCGCTCACCAAAGCGCTTCGGCATAGCTATACGATTGCCGAAGCGACGAGGTCAGAGGGATTTATGATCAATACAGCTGGAATTACTTCAAAAGCATTAATGATGACACTAATGTTGAAATGTTACTGCATTCATACTTCAAAGTGCTAAAGAGTGAGATGAAATCTGGTGACAATTAATAATAAGAAATAAAGAAGCCACTCCATTTTTCTGGAGTGGCTTTGTACTCAGCTATTATACGGTAAACGGTATAATAGCGATCGTGATAAAGCAAAGGGTCGAGTGTTAAATCAGCCGTATGGAGACTGTACAAAGACTACATTGTAGCTTGAACGGGGGCTATTTTCTACCTAGTGTCTCCCAAATTCCATGGAGCCAGGAATCGAACTCAGCATCTTTGTCGCCCTCGTAAGTATCATAAATATCCAGGCGTGTCTTTTGCAGTTTTTCCTTGAATTGCTCAAATGTGTGACCTTCAGGAAGGCTTTTTTTAATTCGCAGCAAAATTTTGTTAAGACCTTTAAACAGCTCACCTTTGTTTTTGGCAGGCATTTGAACATCTTCATCCAACTGCTTCAGCTTGAAATATGCAGCTTCACGCACCTGGAACACCTGATCATTTGTCAAAACATGCTGCAGTAACTTAATGGTAGGGGCTGTATCCCAGTTCCCCAATTCGTTCACCGCATTTAGTCTGTCTCTCCAGCTCGTCCGATTAACCGCTCGTTTGAGCTCTTCAAAGTTTTCCGGTAGTTCGTTAACTACTCCAATATCATGGTTGTTCGTCAAAATTCAATCTCCTTAATCATCGCCATCTCGGCAGAATGATGAATGTTATTTATGTGAACACTATTATAGCACGAACCTGACTAAACTACTCCTATGAAGCCGATTGACAGCCTATACATCACATTCACCAATTCATGTTTTTGTATGTAATCACTCATATAGATGTATCAACCGATCTATTCTCCTTGACCATCTTTTTTCTCTTAATGAAGTCTACCGTGTACACCCAACCAATCAGTCCACATAAAACAAAACCAAATGCATGCAGAGATCCGTAAACGGGAATGAAATCAAGTATGGTTAAGAAAAATATCTTTTTTAGTAGCGGATATAAAATGGAAAGCACAACAACCGTGTAAAAGGCTAGACAAGATAGGCCTAAAAAGAAGGTCGCCTTATTATCCAAAGCGTTTTTCCTCAAGTAAGCAAGGAGATAAGCGGTGTAAATCACAATATTACAGGCGAACAAAGTGACACCAATGTATTCAATTGGCTTGGAGAAAATCATACCAATAGCAATCAAGATGGGTCCGATGATATCGATGGCAACGACGCAAGGATACCAGCTTTTCTTCGTCATGATGCGTCCCAGTGCACCAATAAAAATTGGAACGATAGCAGATGAGAAATGAAAGTGGAGCGAGCTTAACGCGTGCGTTGCAGGATTAGCTTGGAAGAGATTCACTTGATATTGATATAAGGTAAACCAAATGCCTCCGATAAAAAAATAAACGAGCCCCGCTCCAATCGCTATTTCCGCTGCTTTTCCTTTAGCGATCACAATAGTGGTCAAGCCATAGATTCCAAGCAGCAGTGTGAACAGTAGCCACCCAAGGGACAGAATCCCTGGGATTGTCGTACTTTCTAACCCCCACATCTTACTACTCATTACCGAGGCTAGGGTAAGAAGCGCAGCGGGAAACTGAAGCCATTTAATAGCAGCATAAACCATTCGTTGATGTTTATTCTTTTCGTCATGGTTCATAAGTAAAATCACAAGAGGTACAATGACGAAAGCCGCAAAAAGTAGAAACTTTTCAACAAGTTCGAATTGAAAGTAATCAAGATAAAATATCAGAATGGTTATGATTCCACCGAGGAACGCTGGTGCTAATAATGATTTAATTAGTTGCTTCAAGGAACGATTCATGGGGTTTCCTTTCTAACTACGTTTATCGTAATAACTGCCTGCATCCAGTTGTGCAGTGTTCTTTAGTATAGATCGGCAATTCTTCTTTTAGTAGTCTAACACATTAATTTGTCAATATATGAAAATAAGCTTATCTTACTGCGGTTGATGGAGTCATGGAAAATAGCCCTAAGAGACGCTGGAGTGATGTCCGCGTCTCTTTTTTCTGCGTTCTGATGTTTATTTATCGAATATATTAAAAAATAAAGGTAAATTTCCGATAATAAATATGCGGTTATATGCCATAAATCGACATTTATCAACATTTTCCTAGAAAAGGTGATTTAATATATGTTTTCACCGTTCCAAAAGAAGAAGAGTAGACTTGAGCAGCAGCAATCGAGAGAGGACCTTGACCTTGACATGAGGAGGGACTTGGACGAGCCACAAGAGGAAGTGTCGCTATATTCGACTCCTTCCGAGGTGAAGGAAGAGCCTTCAAGTTCTGTTTTAATCAATAAGGGTCTTATGGATAAGAGCTCGCTTGATCTGGTATTCGCCGTAGAGCAGATGATTAAGGACAAGCAGCATGTCGAAATGAGTCATAATGATTTGCAGGATCGACTAAACCATTCGAACGGACAAAACGATCGTTTGAACAGGGACCTAAAGAACTTGGGCAAGGTCATTGAGGAACGCGAGAAGAGCATTTTGGAGCTGGAGCGGAAGCTGGCCGATAAGAATCTGAAGGTCGATCAAATAATGGAAGACTTTCGGGAGCTTCAATCCACTATGTCTGGTCAAAATGAGGAGCTTAAAGGTGTAATTGAGCTCGAACGCCAGAATTATGCCGGCCTGCTTCAGAAGCACAATGAGATGATTACCGATAAGAATAAGAGAATCAGCGAGCTTGAGGAGAAGAATGTAAGATATGAATCCGAGCTCACTCAAATGAAACAGAAATTCGATGCTCTTCGCCAGGAGAAAACGCATCTGCTTAATGTTGTAAATGACTTTACTAACAGATTGACATCTCCGTTTGCATCGAACGCAGGAACAACCGAGGAATCTCCAATCGATTAAAGTCATTGCTGATCGGAAGAGAGGACGAATGGTATGGAGACATACATTACGCAGGTAATGGAGCTGTTATCGCTTGGGAAGACCTCGGATGGTGTAAATCAAATCACGGTCGCAGTGTCCCAAGAGGATAGGCAAGCTATATACGAAATTAATATTGACGAGTTTACATATCTTGGGCTTGAAGTGTTAAAGCCACTAAATGGAGATAGGATCAGACTCTCTCCCTATTCCAAGTGGGATCCATACCGAAATACCTTTTATAGTTCCATAATCAGAACCACAGAAGTTTCCCGGGATGTGCAGTATTTTGCATGCAGCGAAGCATACATAAATGAAATTAAGCGGATCAGGAACCTTCCGCCCGTTCCAGTGGAGGACAGAGTAGAGGGACCCGCTCAGCAACGGACACAACTCCTGCGGCAATTCTCTGCACACATGCCCAAAATTTTGATTCTGTCCCTGGTAACTATCGGCTTGCTGATTGTTCTATCTATCACTTCGAAGGGGAATGACGATTCTGCAAATACGTTTAGCGGATCAGTCGGGGTGGCGATGGCTGGGGAAAAAGACGATGATTTTGAAGCGCCGATGGTGCTTACAGCTATAAGTGAACCATACAAGACGGAAACTTCAGTTACGGCTGCCAGATCAAATCCTATCGTCCTATCACACGTATCCGATCAGCCTGACAGTAATCACGAATCCTTTGAAGTCATCGATATTGATAAAGAGGAGTCTTTCTTTGGTTTACCGAAGGAATATGTGGCTTTAACCTTTGATGATGGACCTTCCACGCTCACGAAGCAGTTTGTGGACATTCTGACAGAAGAGAAGGTAGCGGCAACATTCCTGTTTGTAGGGCAGAAGGTGGAACGCAATCAAGATGCTGTTATCTATGCGAGTGAACATGGAATGGCGATTGGGAATCATTCCTGGGATCACAGTTTGCTTCCGAAGGACACCCCACAGGATCAGAGCGAGAGCTTGTCGAAGACAAACAGCGTTCTGGAATCATTGACGCATAAAACGGTTACTTTGTTCCGTCCACCATACGGTGCGGTTAACAACAAACTTGTCTCCGAGGTTAAGAAGTTGAATATGAAGACCCTTCTGTGGAATCGAGATCCAGAGGACTGGAATGCGAAGAATCCAGAGGATATTATTCGATACTTTCATCAGGTCGAAGCTGCTGGCGGAGTATATGTACTGCATGAGAACAAAAACACATTAGAAGCACTTCCGGCTATTCTTAAACACTTAAAAGAAAAGAATTTAAAATTCGTCATCTTCAAATAAAATAGACCTCAGAGCAGATTGAAACCCCAAGAACTAGCTTTGGTTAAAATCCAGATACAGGTAGGTTCCTTCTCTATCAATCTTTAAATATTTACATAGATTTAATATATTTTACGATATTTATGAATTGAACTATGGTAAAATATTTCAGGATCGAAAATTGGAGAGGGGTTTTGTTAATTCATGTATTGGAAAAAAGTTCTGGGCCAAAGCACAATTCGTGTGGCAACTGCTGCACTATTACTCACCCAACTATTGGGCGCAGCGGGTTCTGTCTCTGCCGCAGGCAAAGATGTAGAAGTACACTTGATTGGTATCAATGACTTCCATGGTCAGTTAGATACCACATCGATCGTTAGTGATAAAAAGGCAGGAACGGCTCCAATTCTAGCAACCTACTTAAAAGAAGCTCAAGCAAAATATGAGCATTCCCTACTCTTCCATAATGGAGACTCTGTGGGTGCATCTGCTCCAGTCTCATCTCTCGATCGTGACGAGCCTACCATGGAATGGATGAATATGATGGGCTTTGATGTAGGTTCTCTAGGCAATCATGAATTCGACCAAGGTATCGCTGCCTTGAAGGCACAAATCTTTGGTGGCCTTGATCCAAAAGAAGGCAAAGTAACTCATGCTGGTGCAAAATTTGATTACGTCAATGCAAACGTCATTGAAACTGCCACTGGCAAAACATTGATTAAGCCGTATGTTATTAAAGAAGTAGGCGGAGTCAAAATCGGATTCATCGGATTAGTGACCAAATCCACACCTGCCAAAGTATCCCCATCTGGGACAGCTGGTGTGCGTTTCTTAAGCGCAGAAGAAGAAGTTGAAGCCGTTAATAAATATGCAAAAGAATTGCAAGATCAAGGTGTAGAAACGATCATCGTTTTGGCGCATGATCCAGCAACAACCAAAGAAGGCGTAACCACTGGAGAAGCGGCTGATTTAGCAAAAGCTTTGCCAGCAGATTCCCCTGTTGACGTTATCGTCGCAGGTGACAATCATGCCTTGGCTAACGGTGAAGTGAATGGAAAATTGATCGTTCAAGCGTTCTCTTATGGTACAGCATTTGAAGATATTAAATTGATGATTGACCCTGCTACTGGGGATGTAACGGAGAAATCAGCTACCGTTACAACGACTTTCCAAGAGGGTGTAAAAGAAGACTCTGAAACGTTGGCTATTATTAAAAAATCATTAGACAAGCATCCTGAGTTGACTAAGCCAGTTGGTACAACGGATGGTTCCGTTACCCGTACAGATGCTTATAATAACGAAGCAGCTCTGGGCAACCTCATTGCAGATTCAATGCGTGCAGCAGACTTTGGGGATAAGGCAATTGCTGCTGACTTTGCATTTATGAATCCAGGTGGTATTCGTGCGGATCTGCCAAAAGGCGATGTGACCTTTGCTGATCTTGCTAAAATCCAACCTTTTGGTAATACTCTAGTGAAACTGGAGTTGACTGGCGAACAAATTAAAACTTTGTTGCAGCAACAATGGGGTTCCAACGCTGACGGTACACCAAACACCAAAACTCTACAGATCTCTGGTTTGAAATATACTGCCGATTTCAATAAGCCAGTTGCAGAACGTGTTACTAGTCTTAGTCTTGAAGATGGCTCACCTATTGATCCTGCAAAAACATATACAGCTGTAGTTAACAACTTTATGGCTGCGGGTGGAGATAACTACAAAGTGCTAGTAGATGCTAAATCATCCTTGGCTGGTCCTATCGATCTGGATGTATTCTACCAGTACATTGTAGATACGTATAAAGGCGCTGACATTGTGGCTAAAACGGAAGGACGTATCACGAATCTAGCTGTATCTACAGAGGAAACAGAAACACCTGCAACAACAGAATTCATTTCCCGTGCTGAATTTGTAAGTGCTCTTGTAGACCTGTTGAAACTGAACGAAGTAGCTACAGCACCTGCATTCAAGGATGTTGCTGCTAACGCTGCATATGCAGATGCAATCGCTGAAGCGACTCATGCTGGATTCATTCAAGGTTACGGTGGTAACTTCAATCCTGATCGTGATATCACTCGTGAAGAAGCAGCTACCATTCTTGCTAAGTTGTTGAAAGGTCAAGCTTCTGATAAAAATGCGGCTACGATCATTGCAGGTTTTGAAGATGGCAAAACCGTTTCTACCTATGCGGTGAAATCGATGGCAAATCTGATTGACAAAGGTATTCTTAGTGCAGCAGAGAAAAACTTGCTTCAACCTAAGCAAGGTCTTTCTACTAACGATGCAAAAGCTTTAATTCAAAAAGCTGTTGCAGCAAAAGCTTCATAATTTAAAAAGAATCTATCATTCTCGGACCACCTGTGTAACAACACAGGTGGTTCTTTTTGTTTTGATGACAACCTTATTAGGTCTCTCAGGCCACCAGACAAACGCACTTTTTGTTCCTTGAGGTTTCAGTACAACGCTTTGATATTGAAGCAGCATCTTCGTTAAAGTGTCCTTTTTAAGTAACTGTGTTTCAGGTAACCGTCCGGCGAGAGAGGACGCATTGCGGAGAATGCGATACTGCAGCCATTTATCTCTTTTGATTAACATTGGAATCACAGCCTTTTTCCAGACTTCTACGGTAATTCTAATTCAAAATAGTGATCAGCATAAGCGGCCATTTGTCTATATTTATGAGAAAATGCTAGAACGCAAAAAGGCTACTGACATCACGTTGTCAGTAGCCTTTTTGTATATTAAGAGCATGCGGATAGCGCAGTGCTTTGGAGATAGGGCGACCTTTCTCATCATATTATTATAGAGGTGGAATTTATTTATGAGCAATGTCAAATGGGAAGTGGATCCGGACCACAGCTCTGTTGAGTTTTCGGTGACGCATTTAATGATTAATAAAATCAAAGGTGTATTCGAGCAGTTCGAAGCGGTTTTAAGTTTTGACCCCAACGATGTAACAACCCTGGGTATTCAGGCTTCCATCGATGCAAATAGTATCACAACTCGCCAGCGGCAACGCGATGAACACCTGAAGAGCGATGAATTCTTTCATGCTGCCAAGTATCCAGCGATTACGTTTCAAAGCACCAACTGCGTTCTTACTGGCGAACGACAATATGAACTTGCAGGAAATCTAACGCTGCATGGAGTAACAAAACCTATTACTTTTCATACCGTTTTTGAAGGGTTTAATAAAGACCCTCGAGGCCGGGAACGTGTGGGGTTTCATTCGACTGCCAGTATCGATCGTAATGAATTTGGCTTGAGCTTTAACTCGCCTCTGGAAACGGGTGGGATTGTCGTCGGAAATGAAGTAAGCATCGAGCTTTATATCGAAGCAATTCGAAAAGAATAGCATTGTTACATGATATCTGAACATGCACTCGCCATAATCGTGGCAAATGCGAATAGAACTTTTTTACCGAAATATATACAAGTTGCGCGTTTAACGCAAAGTGGTTGCTGAAAAAGCACTATGGTATTGACATGCAAGAGGGGATCTACAAGATTACCCGTTCCGGGGAACAAATTATTCTTACGCTGACTTGAGATCTTTAGAGTGGATTCTGATTCGGTCAAAATTCTTGGTATAATGTAAATAGCCTGAAAATGAAGGGACTGAACTATGCGCAGATATCAATATCTTAAACCTAACTATTAAATCCTAATGGAGGTAAAAGTATTGATTACAGAGTTACACACAGAACGTTTACAATTGAGAAAAATGAAGGTGTCGGATTCTTCGAGCTTGTTCACCGTTTGGTCTGATCCCGAGGTTACTAAATTTATGAATGTTAGTTGTTTTACTGACGTAGAGCAAGCGATAGAAATGATCAAACTTCTGGATGATCTCTCTCAAGATCGTAAGGCTATCCGTTTCTCCATAATTAAAAAAGAGTCCAACGAAATTATAGGTTCTTGCGGTTATAATTCTTTGGATTTTGACAACTTAAAAGCAGAAATTGGATATGATATTGCTAAATCATCGTGGGGAAGAGGATATGCTTCAGAGGCGGTCTCTACTTTGGTAGATCATGCATTCTCATCTTTAAAACTGAACCGAGTCGAAGCAAAGGTTGATCCCGAAAATGTGAATTCGATAAAGCTCTTAGAAAAGCTCCGTTTCACATTAGAAGGAACATTTAACGATCTCCATATGTATTCAAGGTTAGTAGGTACATGAGTTTTATATAAAATTTAAAGAGGCCGTTCCGTAACTGGAATGGCCTCTTTGTTAATATACAGAGAAACGGGTGAGTCACATGGTGTCTCGCAAGCGAGTTATTCAATAAGGTTTTTCGTTGCGTTATACATAGTTTCTGCGTATTCATCGACTTCGTCTCGGGACATGCGCAAACGAGCGATAGAGGTACCATAGCCAATTTCCTTATGACCCTCCTGTAATCCTTCGAAAATTCCATCTGCAAAGGCATCTAATGGTTCTCCATGCGTGTGCAGTCCTGCTCCACCCAGATCTGTAATTACTGCTGGAGGAGCAACTTCAATGACCTCTACAGACGTATCCGAAAGCTGGTGTCTCAGGCTGATCGTAAAGGAGTGAAGTGCCGCTTTGGTTGCTGAGTATATCGGAGCAATGGCAAACGGTGTAAAGGCTAATCCGGAAGTGACGTTAATCATCGTCGCATCTTTTTTGGTTGCCAGATAAGGAGCGAACAGCATGGACAGATGAAAAGGAGCCTCAATATTCGTTGTAATTTCTTTGGCAAAATAACTCCAATCATTCTTCGCATCCGCTGTCAGCATATTAAAACGTTGTTGGATACCGGCATTGTTGACTAACACATTCACTTCCGGATAGTTCGCGGTTACCCAATCAAACAACACTACCCGCTCGGATTCAATATTCAGATCATTCACATACGTAATAAGGCCTGGGTGTGTTTCTTTCGCATGTTGAAGTACAGCTTCGCGTCGTCCAGTAACAATAACTGTATTTCCAGCTCTTAAGAAGCGTTCTGCAAATGCTAATCCGATCCCAGAGCTTCCGCCAGTGATTAGAACTGTATTTCCCGAAAGTTTCATTATAGTATCTCTCCTCTTAGGTATCTTTTTCTTCGTTTCTTTCCTGTATTTGACGGGTGTAACGTGTAATTTTAAAATCAATGCCCTTCAGGGATTCCTGCATCAGCGAAATTTCATCCAGCACTGCTTGCTTGTGATTTTGCATCATTTCAAGCCTGTCCTCGAGCGTACAGTTCCCTTCTATGATCCAGTCCATATATTGCTTAATCTGACTAATGGGCATATGCGTGTTTTTTAAACAAACAAGGGTTTCCAGAAGAGCCATCTGGTTTTCTGAAAATAACCGCCGCCCAGCATCATCACGCTCGATTAAGGGCAGAAGCCCTTTTTTCTCATAATAACGTAACGTTGATTCTGGAATATTTAATTTGGCAGAAGCTTTGCTAATGGAAAGATACTTCATATTGGAGACCTCCAAATAGGTGTTAACTCTGTCTACAGGAATAGCATACGACTTAAACTATGGTTTAAGTCAATAAGGTAAATAAATTTATCTTTTGGATGGAAGAGACCTCATGGGTAAAGGAAAGTTGGACTCAGCTATAGCTTATAACTATAACCTGCTATAGCTCTTTCATAGATCAGTAAATCCGATCGGATATGTTATATTTAATCTTATAATTAATTTACGGGGAGATTAAACAATGAGCATTCAAACAGAACCTAAACAGCGGACTGTCACTCCATTTCGATATGATATTGTAGGCAGCTTCTTGCGCCCAAGCGCGTTGAAAGAGGCCAGAGCGAAATACCAAAACGGTGAAATTACTTCTGGGCAACTAGAGGAAGTAGAAAACGCTGAAATTGTGAAGCTCGTGCAAAAACAAAAAGAAGTTGGCCTTCAAGCTGTAACGGACGGAGAATTCCGTCGCTCTTGGTGGCATCTGGACTTCTTCTGGGGACTTGACGGTGTTGACCGGACCATCATTGATCAAGGCTATGAGTTTAACGGTGCCAAATCCAGACCCGAAACAGCACGTCTGACGGGCAAAGTAAGTTTCAGCAGCCATCCGTTTGTTTCACATTATGCATTCTTAAAAGGTGTTGCTGGCGATGACGTCGTTGCGCGACAATCTATTCCTGCTGCTGCGCAGTTCCTGTTTGAATTGGACCGGGCAGAAAATAAGGAAAGTACGCAAGCCATTTACCCGAACCGGGAAGAGCTGCTTACGGATATTGCTAAAGCTTACAAAGAGGCGATTCTGGCTTTGTATGAAGCGGGTTGCCGCAGCGTTCAAATTGACGATTGCACGTGGGGCGCATTGTGCGACCAGCAGTTCATGGCATTCATGGAGCAGATTGGCGTAAATGTGGCCGATTATGCGAACGAACTTGCGAAGTTGAACGAGGAAGTTGTATCCGGTTTGCCGGAGGACCTCGTCGTAACGACACATGTATGCCGTGGGAATTACGTTTCGACATATGCAGGTGTTGGTGGAGGTTATGAGCCGATCGCGCAAACGCTCCTGAACATTGATAACTACTCCGGTTACTATCTGGAGTTTGATACCGAACGGGCAGGCGATTTCAAACCACTTCGTTTCCTGAAGGACAACCAACAGGTCGTGCTTGGTTTGTTCTCTTCCAAATTTGGTGAGCTTGAAAACAAGAAAGATATTCTGAACCGTATCAAGGAAGCGAAGCAATATGTTGATCTGGACCGGATTTGCCTGAGCCCGCAATGCGGATTCGCTTCCACGGAGGAAGGAAACCATCTGACAGAAGAGCAGCAATGGCAGAAGCTTGCGTTTATTAAAGAAATTGCTGAAGAGCTCTGGAAATAGTCTATAAGCTGAAAGCATATTTTCAAGTGAAATTAGCCGTACGGACAGTGATCCGTACGGCTAATTTTCATTTTGAGCCGTGCCCTAGTATAGCCATTAATGGGTTTATGTTGTTGGGAATCGTTTATTTCAAATTTTCATATTATATAGCTAGTTAAATGAGATACAATGCTATTATAGATAAGGGCATCCAGTTGGATGCCTTTATCTATAGGAATGACAAGGGCTACATACATACCGAAGGTGTCGACATTAATTTAAAGTGGTGAGTGGATGAAAGAATTGTACAGTCAGGTGAACCGAAAAACATATTATATTTCCATGTTAACTCTCATTGCTCTTATGTTATCTGGATTAATCCTATCGATGACAGAATTAAGCGGAATTACAGTGGGGTATGTTATCCATTTTTTGTGTGTGGCCATTCTAGCGGTTTGTTTGTTGATCTACCCCAAGCATGAAACCTATGTTTTCAGAAAGATCATCATCCTGTTTGGCTTTGCTTATTTCTATACCATGTTCTTCTTATATCCAGAGACCTGGACTACGTACATTCTCATTTGTCTGATTCCCTTACTTGCCATTTTGTTTTTTGATTTAAAATTGTTTTATTTCTCCATCATTCTGAATGGAGTTTTAATTGTGATCACGTTTGGCTATATCATCCTGATTGATCAAGGTAAAATATATTCGTATGTACATCATGACATTGTGGGGAACCTCATTAATATTATTGCGAGTCAGGTATTATTATTTCTCATTTTCCATTTGTCCTTTAGTCGTATGAAAAAGCAGCAGCTCTATCATGAACAATTACAACAATCGGAGCGTTTAAAGATGATAGCCCATTTGACGGCAGCTGTGGCGCATGAGATTAGAAATCCAGTCACCGTTGTTCGAGGTTTTTTGCAGTTATACAGAGAAGATCCTGCATTTGATGATCCAGTCAAAAAGAAGTTTAATTTAATGATTGATGAGTTAAATACCGTAGAACAGATTACCTCTCAGTTTCTAACCCTTTCCAAGCCTAATAGAGATCAGCAACCAGAAAAAGTGGATGTGAACGATGCTCTTCAGAGCGTGACAGGTCTGGTTCGTTCCTATGCGATGTTATCTGATAATCAGCTGAATATCGAGGCAGAGGAGAATTGCTTCATTTTTATTAATCCAATCGAGTTTAAGCAGCTGATGATGAATTTAATTAAAAACGCTTTGGAAGCCTCGACGATGGGGAAACCCGTCACTGTGATTGCCAAGAGGAATCATCATTATATCGAGATCAAAATCATTGATGAAGGAAGTGGAATGTCAGAGGATGAGGTGAAGTCACTCGGGACTCCGTTTTACTCATTAAAAAGTAATGGAACCGGATTAGGATTAATGATCTGTTTTAATATTGTAGAAAAATATGACGGGGAAATTAATTATGAAAGTACGAAAGGTGTTGGAACAACCGTTACGGTACGTTTCTTGGCTACGGATGGGAAGTAAAGGATACATGAAGGGTCTTATGTTAAAAGCTTACGATAAATGAAGGGCAAGTTAGCGTCAGTCGTGACAACGGCGCTAACTTGCCCTTTTAAGGTTAGAGATCTGTTTGGTTTAAATCCTGTTAGGAAGGTACCTCATGATTCACATGATATCGCCCTTTTGGTACAACCATCGGAGATCCCGAAATCGGGTCATCAATTACCGTGCAGTCCAGGCCGAAGATGTCTTTGACCCGTGTGCTTGTAATGACCTCTGAGGGTACTCCTTCAGCGACCAGCTTACCTGTATGAAGTGCGAAGATATGATCTGCATAACGTGCGGACAAGTTGATGTCATGAAGCACCATGACGATCGTTGTTCCGTGTTTCCGATTAAGCTCCGTGAGCAGGTCAAGAATCTCGACTTGATAGGTGATATCCAAAAAGGTTGTCGGTTCATCGAGAAACAGGATGTCCGTTTGTTGCGCTAATGCCATCGCTATCCAGACACGTTGTCGTTGGCCGCCTGAGAGCTCATCAATATTATGATTGGCAAACTCGGTGATATTCATGATGGTCATTGCTTCGGCAACGGCCTCGTAATCTTTTTTGGTCCAGCCACTGAACAAGGATTGGTGCGGAAACCGTCCTCTGCCGACCAGATCCGCTACAGAGATCCCTTCCGGGACAATGGGAGACTGGGGTAGCAGCCCCACCACACGAGCTAACTGCTTGGGTGGGATTTTGGATAGGGGCTTACCGTCTAAAGTGACATTGCCGGATATGGGCTTGATGAGCCTGGCCATCGTTTTAAGAAGCGTGGACTTACCGCATCCGTTGGATCCGATAATAACGCTTATCTTATGACTGGGTATAACGAGGTTCACACCATGTATAATCGTTTTGTTCTCATAGCCTGCTACGAGTTGTTCGGCTTGAAAAACATGTGTTGCTTTCATTATAGTTCCCCCTTTCGATTCATTCGGATTACAGGAAGATCAGATAAGGTGCTCCGAGTAATCCGGTAATGATGCCTACGGGGAATCTGTACTCAAAAGCAAATTGTCCGATAAGATCGGATGCCAGGACAAGGTTGACGCCAACAAGACCTGCCGGAATAATGTTGGAGGAGCCCACACCGACGAGTCTTTTGGCAATAGGGCCCGAAAGGAATGAGACAAAAGCGATCGGACCTGTGGTAGCCGTAGCAATCGCAACCATACAGACAGAGCTTACAATAAGTGCAATTCTGGTCTTGTCCGTGTCTACGCCCAGGGAAAATGCCGATTGTTCTCCAAGCTCCAAAATGCTGAGATGTTTGCCCAGCAAGATGATGATCGGCGAACAGATGATGACGGTGATCACAAGAGGCGGAAGCTCGTGCATCTGTGAACCGTTAAGACTACCTGTGAGCCATCTGAGCGCTGAGGGAACATCCTTTTCAGAACTAACCAGAAGAAGATAGGAGATGACAGCATCAAGCATCGCTTGTATGCCGATACCGATCAGGATCAATCGTCCGATGGAAAATACTTTTCCTCTTGATAGTACATAAATGAACAGAACGGTGACCAGGCCTGCAATTACCGCAGCGAAGGACACGACGGCTCCACTTGCATGAAGAATGACGATGCAAAAAACAGCAGCAGCACTTGAACCAGACGTGATCCCGATGACATTGGGGTTTGCAAGGGGATTCCGCAACATGGTCTGGAACGTGTAACCTGCAATACCGAACGCAAATCCGGCAAAAAGGCCGGTCAGCATTCTGGGTAGACGTATTGTACTCACGGCAAAAGAGACACCCTTGATTTTTTCACCGGAAAGGGCTTGAATGACGTCCTTCACCGGATATATCGTGTTTCCTAGTAAAAGCATGGCGCAGCATAGAATGCATGCCAGTACGGCAAGGAGACTAGTGACAAGGATCCATCGGCGGCGTCTTTGACGTCTTCCCGCCATAATAAATTCAATAGAATGATTGGTCATAATGAACGCACTTTCGATCGTATAGCTAGAATAATGAGTATGGGAGCACCTATAAATGCAGTCACTACGCCGACTTCAAGCTCGCCAGGGTTACTAATGAGTCTGCCCCCTACATCGGAGATCGTCAGAATGATCGCACCAGCAATGGCTGACATGGGTATGACGAAGCGTAAATCAGGCCCAATAATAAGGCGTATGACGTGAGTGGATAACAATCCGATAAAACCAATAGGTCCAGCCAGAGCGGTAGCCGCTCCGCATAACAGTACACCCGCAAGGGCGGAAATAAGCCTCAGTGTTCCGGTTCGAACGCCCAATCCCGTAGCCACATCATCTCCCAGCGCTAACGCGTTAAGTGCCGGAGCGGTAATAAACGCAATGAGAATTCCGATGATCAGAAACGGGATGAATGTGCCGATCCCACTCCAGGTTGCCGAGCCGACGCTTCCCACTTGCCAAAACCTGAATTGGTCCATGACATACGAGCGGGGAATCATGATGGCGGTGACCAGAGATGAAAGAGCAGCGCTTACAGCAGCTCCTGCCAAAACAAGCTTAATGGGCGTGGCGCCGCCACGCCCCATAGAGCCGATTCCGAATACAAACACTGCAGTAATCGCAGCCCCAGCCAAAGCTAGCCATATATATTGCCCCGCGCTACTGATGTTCAGGAACGCAATGCCGCATACCACAAACAAAGATGCGCCTGTGTTAACACCCAGTATACTTGGGTCAGCAAGCGGGTTTCGCGTGACGGCTTGCATAATTGCTCCCGATACTCCGAGTGCCACCCCACATAATAAACTGAAGACAGTTCGGGAAATTCGTTTGCGCACGATGTTTGCCCCATAGGAGTCTACTTCCGGGTGAAATAATCCGTCGATTAGTTCATGAAACCCCACTGGCCGAGAACCGAGGACCAGTGAGGCTACCACACTTACGATGAGCAGGATAAAGCAGATGACCAGAACCAGCCCGAAATTTTTCGGGATATTCAAGCGTGGTTGATTGTTATTCGGAATCGATGAACTATTCATTTATTTTATCAATAGCTCCGCCGATCAGTTTCAGATAATCATCGATCGTATAAGAGATCGACAGTGGGTTTGGCGTTCCAGCAGCAACCAAAGGTGTATCTGCTTCAATGAATGCTACTGAACCACGTTTAACTGCTGGAATTTTACCAAGAAGCGGATCAGCCTGAAGAGCTTTCAACAACTCGGCATTTCCGTATCCAACAAGGATATCCGCATCATTAAGGGCTTCAGCATTCTCAGCACTTAGACTTAGGGAGTAGCTGTTAGGGTCCGTAATTTGGCTAGTGATGCTTTCTGGAACAACCAGTCCCAACTCATTCAGGAATGAGACGCGGGAGTCTACAGGTGTATAAATATGCAGTTTAGACATATCTTCAGCTGAGAAGTTTACCCAAACCACTTTTTTGTCTTTAATCTGAGGATAGGCGCTTACTTTTTCATTAATCATAGCCTCAGTGTCTTTAATCAGTTGCTCGCCTTCTGCTTTCATGCCCATACCTTCGGAATTGAAGAGAACCTGTTCACGCCAAGTTGTTGCCCAAGGTGCAGTCGGATAAGCTACAACTGGAGCAATCTCACTAAGAAGATCGTAGTCTTCCTGAGTAATACCGGAGTAAGCTGCAAGAATGACATCCGGGTTGGAATCGGAAATGGCTTCAAAATCAAGACCGTCTGTGTCCTTGAAAACATTCGGGTCTGTTACGCCGAGATCTTCGAGTTTTTTCGCAGTCCAAGGCAGCAGTCCGCTGTCATCTTGAACGCCGAAGTTTGCCGCCGAGAAGCCTACTGGAACTTGTCCAAGAGCGAGAACGACATCATGGTTAGCCCATTGAACCGTAGCTACACGTTCAGGCTTTTTCTCAATAACGGTTTCTCCCAAAGCATGCTTGATCGTAATCGGATATTCGGTATTCTCATCTTGAGCGGCTGGTGTTTCGGTCGTTGCTGAATCACTCGCAGCCGGACTCGCTGCAGGAGTTGCTGGCTTGCTACCACAACCTACCAGGGCTAGGATCAGCACTACCGAAATAAGTAGTGTCATTAAAGAGAGCTTTCTTTTCGTGTTCATGTGTTTCCCCTTTCTAATCTGTAATATATTTGTTGAATCTGACTATCTGGCTGTGAAAACTCATCAAAGCAGATGAATATAAAACGTTTTACATATGAGAATGATTATCAACATCAATAAATATATCTTTATTTGAAAGGGAGTGTCAATGAAAAATTTGTAAATGGTAACCTCCGGTCAAGTATCAATTTCTTCATTAAACAAGTGAAAAAGTTTAGAAAAACAGACGCAAAAAGCTCCGTCCACCATATTGGTGGATGGAGTCGTGATACTCACAAACTGTGTAGAGCTTTTCGTCGAACTCAAGTTTAATATTTGCCTGGATAGATAAAGGGTTATACATTAATTTACATCAACCAAACCTCGGTCCCAATACTATTCCAGCACAATTTCTTTGACTGTCTCTCCCTCAACCAGCACGGACTGGTAGTAAGTGTTGGTGGGAAGATCCATTTTGCCCTGCAGTTTCTTGATGCCCAAATCTGCCGTTTCAGGGTCTACTGTTCTGGTTGTGGAGATGGCGGCGATTTGACGAAACGTATTCATCATGGACAAAGTTGAAGAAAGGAAGTACCATCGTAAAAGATGTACTTTTCTGGGAATTTCATATAAACATATGACACATAATCTAAGATGCTTAAAGGAGACTGAAATGCCTACTCAATTCGTAAAAAGTATGATTGTATTTTGTTTGGTTCTCATATTATTACCGGCAACAACCATGTCGGCTGCACCTGTTATTAAAGATGTGGCTCTGTCAAAAGTTATTCGGGCAACATTGAAGATATCATCTAAAAAAGAAGTCAAGACGAGCGATCTGAAGAAATTAAAATCGTTATATGCCGAGGATACCAAAAACAAGATTTCCAATTTGCAAGGACTTGAACATGCCATTAACCTGGTGGATCTAATTATGCCCGGTCATAAAATAAAAAATATTACATCGCTCAGCAAGTTGAAAAAACTAGAGTTCTTAGTTCTTGAAGGGAATCAGATCTCAGATCTATCCCCACTATCCGGGTTAAGTAACCTAGAAAGTCTCTTGATTAGTGGTAATCAAATTAAAAATCTAACGCCATTGAAAAATTTACATAAGTTGACCAGTTTGCTTGCCAGCGGTAATCAGGTAGCGGACCTAAGTCCTCTTCAGAAAATAAACCTAGAGTGGATTATTATGGATGGAAATAAAATCCAAGATTTAAGTCCGTTAAAGAACCATCCGACATTGGAGTATCTTTATGTGGAGGATAACCTCATTCAAGATATTGCAGTGCTCGACACCATACCCCATTTAATAGAGGTATCGTTGGCCGGCAATCCGTTGAATGAACAGGCGGAGCAGGTTATAAAAAAACTGGAGAAGAAAGGCGTCATTGTGAGTTTGGAATATGACGATGAGGCTGAAACGAAGTAGATTCGGTTTCTCTTCAGTGGGAGTAATTTAATCACTTATATATGGATAGGAGGCCGTTGAACAATTCAACGGCCCTTTTTTCATGCTCAGTCCCAATACTATTCCAGCACAATTTCTTTTACTGTCTCGCCCTCAACCAGCACGGGCTGGTAATAGGTGTTGGTGGGCAGATCCTTCTTGCCTTGCAGTTTCTTGATGACCCAATCTGCAGCGTCACGGCCCATTTGTTCTTGGGGGTGAGTTAACGTCGTGAGTTTGATGTTGGCATTCTTGGCGATGTATGAATTGTCCTGGCCGATAATGGATAACTCGTCTGGAATGGAAATGCCCAGCTTTCTACATGCGTGTACGACCTCCAACCCCACCTCATCGTTATAACAGACAAGGGATGTTAGCGCATCTCTGTTTTCCTCCAGGAACACCTCCAGATTGGTGGAGAGGTCCGGCTTCGATGCCGTATCGAACGAAAGCACCTGATCGGGATGAAACCGCAACTTGGCTTCGCCCAGCGCTTTGATATATCCCTTCATCCGATACTTCCCTTGTAAATCATCCATTTTCGCGATAATGCCGATCTGGCTATGTCCTTTGGCGATCAGTTCCCGGGTAGCTAGATAGCTGGACTGCACGTCATCCAGACAGAAGAAAGGCACCTCGAGCTCTTCATAAAAAGCATTGATCATTGTAAACGGTACATCCTGCTCTTTAAAGGAAAGGTAGTACGCTATGTTGGGATTGTACAAGTTGCTCTTGGTCGGTTCGACGATCAGGCCATCCACACCGTAGGACAGCATCATCTCTAGCGCTTTTTTCTCTTGCTCAACGTCGTTATTGGTGCTGGCTAACAGCAATGAATAATTGTCCTCATTCAAGCGGCCTTCAATGCCGCGAATGATGGAGGGGAAGATGTAATCGGAGATGTACGTCGTGATGACGCCAATTGTTTTTTTCATCGTGTTCCCGCCGGTTCTGGATCGATACAGATTACTTACATAGGTGCCGGAACCTTTCTCACTTCTCAAAAAGCCCTCGTTCGATAACTCCAAAATGGCCTTTCGCACCGTCTGGCGGCTCACGTTGTAGCTGTCCTGCAGTGCGGATTCGGTAGGGATTTGTTCGCCTACGCTATAGGTTCCCGATAGGATATTGCTTTTGATATCGTCAATGATGACCTGATACTTTGGCTTCACGCAGTCCACTTCTTTCATCGTTACTTATCTATAAAAAAACATCGTCATATTCATAGTTGTACGTACATATTTTATCATGATTCGAATGGAAAGGCTATGTAACAGCCAGTTTTACATAATAAACCGTACAATTCCCATCCTTAAACAGAAATGTGTACCCTACAAAATAACCTTTTAAGCACAGGAATGAGATCATTTAGACGTTATATCTTAGCTAATGTAAGTATAACTATTATATATTATTGACAAATGTACGTACAAAAAATATACTAAGGCTGTCAGAAAAGGAAAGCGCATTCTTTTCAATGAACCGAAATATGAATCCATTTCAATCATCTTTAAGCCAATTATATTTTACTTTTACCTACTGTGGTCAGAGAGGGGACTACGTGATCATGAGTCATGTGGATATGAAAGAAGCGATTACCAAGGGAGCCACTTCACTCGGCATCGAATTTGGATCGACGCGGATCAAGGCGGTGTTGATTGACGAACGTTTTGAGACCATCGCGTCAGGTAGTTATGAATGGGAGAACCTCCTGAAAGACGGATATTGGACGTACAACCAGGAGGATATTATCACAGGTCTTCAGACTGCGTATCGTGAAATGAAGCAAGACGTAGAGCGGAAATACGGAATTACGCTGCAAACAGTAGGCTCCATCGGATTCTCCGCCATGATGCATGGATATATCGCACTGGATAGCGCGGGAGAACTGCTGGTACCGTTCCGGACGTGGCGTAACGCGACTACTGGGAAGGCTGCGAGAGAACTGACAGATCTTCTGCAGTTTAACATCCCTGAACGTTGGAGCATCGCTCATTTGTACCAAGCGATCTTGAACGAAGAGGCTCATGTGCCTCGCATCGATCATCTGACAACCTTGGCTGGTTACATACACTTGCTGCTGACGGGCAATAAAGCCATCGGTATCGGCGATGCTTCGGGCATTTTCCCAATCGACGAGTCTACGCATAACTATCACCCATCCATGATCAAGCAGTTTGATGAACTGATTGCAAGCAAAGGTTATCCGTGGAAGGTGGAGGACCTTCTTCCCAAAGTGTATCTCGCTGGTGAGAATGCTGGTGAGTTAACCGAAGCGGGAGCCAAGCTACTCGATCCTTCGAATGATTTGCAGTCAGGCATTCCACTCTGTCCGCCGGAAGGCGATGCCGGAACGGGCATGGTAGCAACGAATAGCGTGAGGAAGCGTACGGGCAACATCTCCGTCGGCACCTCCGTGTTCGCAATGATCGTCTTGGAGAAGGAATTGTCCAAAGTGTATCCCGAGATCGATATGGTTACGACGCCGGACGGCAGTCCGGTAGGCATGGTGCATGCCAATAACTGCTCCAGCGACATCAACGCTTGGCTTGGATTGTTCCGTGAATTTTCCGAGGCTATGGGATACGAAGTCGACACCGGCAAATTGTTCAGCGTGATGTTCAATAAGGCTTTGGAAGCTGACCCGGATGGTGGCGGTTTGCTGAGCTACGGTTATTACTCGGGTGAAAACATTACGGGCATCGATAAAGGCCGTCCATTGTTCGTGCGCTCACCGGAAAGCAAATTTAATCTGGCGAACTTCATGCGCACACATCTGTTCACCGCGTTTGGTGCGCTCAAGCTTGGCATGGACATTTTGACGAAGAACGAGCATGTGGCGATTGACAGCATCTTGGCTCATGGTGGTCTGTTCAAAACTCCTGTCGTCGGACAGCGGATCGTAGCCGCAGCGATGAACGTCCCGGTGTCAGTCATGTCTACAGCGGGTGAAGGCGGCGCATGGGGTATGGCGCTTCTGGCCTCGTACATGATCAACAAGGATCAGCAGGAGAGTCTGGATGTGTTCCTAGAGCAGAAGGTCTTCAGCGATGTCCAGGGTGAGGAAGTTGCGCCGGATGCATCGGATGTCAAAGGGTTTGAAGCATTTATCGAACGTTATCGGAAGGGCCTCGCGATTGAGCAGGCGGCGGTAGATCATCTGGTAGAGAACGGGAGGGACTAACACATGTTAGAACAACTGAAAGAAGAGGTCTATGAGGCGAATCTGGAGCTGCCGAAGCACGGACTTGTGAAGTTCACATGGGGTAATGTCAGCGCAATGGATCGGGATAGTGGCCTGTTTGTCATCAAACCGAGTGGTGTCAGTTATGACAAGATGAAGCCAAGCGACATGGTTGTGGTTGATTTGGACGGCAATGTGGTGGAGGGCGAAATGAGACCCTCCTCTGATACCGCGACTCACGCGGTGCTGTACAAACATTACCCGGAAATCGGTGGTATCGTGCACACTCATTCCACCTGGGCGACCATCTGGGCGCAAGCTGGTCTGGACGTACCCGTGATGGGGACGACGCATGCTGACACCTTCTATGGTGCCGTACCTTGTGCCCGTTTCTTGAACCAGGATGAAGTTGATCGCGGATACGAAGCGGAGACGGGCCGTCTCATTATTGAAACATTTGAACAGCGCGGGCTAGATGTGATGGCGATCCCGGCAGTTCTGCTCCATGGTCATGCACCGTTCACATGGGGCAAAGACGCCAAGTCGGCGGTTGTGAACAGTGTCGTACTGGAGGAAGTATGCAAAATGAACCTGTATGCGCGGCAATTGAATAACTTTGCAAAAGAACTGCCGCAAGGCATTTTGGATAAACACTATTTGCGGAAACACGGAAAAGACGCCTATTACGGACAGAAGTAATTTGGTTATGTAGCGATCGGTTGATAATAATTCAAGCGAATAAGTTGTTTGTTACTACTACCAATGAAGTTGTATCAAACTTTTACACGATAACGGAGAGTGCAGTACTAATCTGTAGAAGCGAAGCGCTCGCCTTTATAACCGGATATCATCCTTATTAAAATTGATCAAAGAAATCCGGGGATAACCAGCGATCGGAAGATGGTACTGCAATCGGAGTGGTAAGTGTAACCCATTTGTTCAACTATAAAAATGAAATGAGGATGATTACATGTCAGCAACAGCAGCTAAACAGTTTTGGTTCGTCGTAGGTTCGCAGCATCTGTACGGGGAAGAAGCACTGGGTGAAGTAAAAGCCAACGCACAGAAAATTACGGATGCCCTTAATGCAAGTGGCGTTCTGCCATACCCGCTCGTATTGCAGGATTTGGCCGTAAGCGCAGATAAAATCACGAGCATTATGAAAGAAGTGAACTATCGCGACGAAGTGGCGGGTGTGATCACCTGGATGCATACGTTCTCGCCTGCAAAAATGTGGATTCGGGGTACGAAATTGCTGCAAAAACCGTTGCTTCATCTCGCGACACAATTCAATGAATGCATTCCATGGGCGACCATCGACATGGACTTCATGAACCTGAACCAAGCGGCTCACGGTGATCGCGAGTATGGTTTCATCAATGCACGTCTGAGAAAACAAAACAAAATCGTCGTTGGTTACTGGGAGCGTCCCGAAGTGCAGCAGCAGGTTGCGGATTGGATGGATGTAGCTGTAGCCTACAACGAAAGCTTCAACATCAAGGTTGCCCGTTTTGGCGACAACATGCGTAACGTAGGTGTGACCGAAGGGGATAAGGTGGAAGCACAGATCCAATTCGGATGGACAGTCGATTATTTCGGGATCGGCGACCTCGTGCAATACGTGAATGCCGTAACGGAGCAAGAAATCGAAGATCTGATCGCTCAGTATGCAGAGCTATATGAATTCGATTATGGCACGAACAGCAAAGAAGCTTGGGAAGCTAGCGTGCATGTACAAGCAAGTTATGAAATTGCGATCAAACGTTTCCTGGATGAGGGTGGATACAGTGCCTTCACCACGAACTTCGAAGATCTGCATGGCATGAAGCAGCTTCCGGGTCTGGCTGTTCAACGCCTGATGGCACAAGGATACGGCTTTGCTGGAGAGGGTGACTGGAAAACGGCTGCACTCGATCGCCTGCTCAAAGTCATGGCCCACAACGAAAACACGGGCTTCATGGAGGATTACACGTACGAGATGGCAGCGGGTCAAGAGGCTATCCTTCAATCCCACATGCTTGAAGTTGACCCGACACTCGCCAGCAACAAACCTAAAATCATCGTGTCCCCACTGGGTATTGGCGATCGTGAAGATCCTGCACGTCTCGTATTCGATGGCAAAGCAGGAGAAGGCGTCGTGGTTTCCATGGCAGACTTCGGAACACATTACAAACTGTTGATCAACGAAGTGTCTGCATTTGAACCGACGGTTCCAGCACCTAATCTGCCGGTAGCCCGTGTACTGTGGAATGTGAAGCCTAACTTCCAGGATGGGGTTAGAGCTTGGATCGAGAATGGCGGCGGTCACCATACCGTAGTATCTTTGAACCTGACTACTGATCAAATCGTGACCTATGCGAAATTGGTGAACCTGGAGTACGTTGTGATTAAATAGTTTTGTTATTCAGGAACTTATACAAATTCTTTCCTTATGGCCGGGGGGTTCCTCGGCCCTTTGTCTTGCCATGAGGCGCATGGTATATGGCCTGAAACGGGTCTTGTGATCTCTCCAATACAAAGGATAATGTTAGTACCGTCGACTAGGCTCTATTTTGCTATAATAGCCCAAAGGAGGTTATCTATTCATGATACATACCCAAGAAAGTTTGCTCCACCAACTGCGCCAGCTTGGCATTGACGATCAAGGGACGCTGCTCGTTCACTCTTCCATGAAAAGCATGGGCGAAGTCGAAGGCGGCGCGGATACGGTGTTGGATGCATTGACCGAGTATATGAAGGACGGACTGCTGGTATTGCCAACCCATACATGGTCCACGATCAATGCGGACAATCCGATGTTCCACGTGGAATCTTCGCCATGCTGCGTCGGTATTCTTCCAGAACTATTTCGCAAACGACCTGAAGTAGTACGTTCTTGGCACCCTACACATTCGGTAGCCGCTCTGGGACACGACGCCGAAGCATTTACGAAGGACGATCATCTTTTCGATACACCTTGTGCGAGAGGCTCAGCCTGGGGAAAACTGCTTGATCGGAAGGCAACCATTCTTTTGGTCGGCGTTGATCTGAAACGGAACACGTTTATCCATGGTATCGAAGAATGGGTCGACATCCCGGGCAGATTAACGGATGAGCCTGAGATGTTACGCACGGTTTTACCCGATGGAACCGAAATTTCGGTGCCTTCCCGGAGACATTGCGGATTGTCATGGTCGGAGCATTTTTGGAAAGTGGATGACGTTCTTGAACGTAAAGGTGCGATGCGTAAGGGGCAGCTTGGCGATGCAGTCGTCAGGGTGTGTGATGCGGCTTTGTTGACGGAAGTGATCACGGGCATGCTCCAAGATAATCCGGATTTGTTCTCAGACAATTTGCCTTTGGCTACTGTATACGAATGAGGAGAGGGCCGTCCGGTGACGGAGGGCTCTACATACGTACCTGCTTGCCTCTTACGACAGCTAACAAGGACTTCTTTCCTCCCGGTTTGCATCCAAACGTTTAATTTCATTCACAAAAACGCAAAAATAGCGCAAAATTCGATCAGAGGTTGGTTGGTTTGCCATTGTATGGGCTACTCACTCCATTAGCGGTGTGATAAGATGTGGTTAAATTAACCAATAGCAATAATATAGGAATATCTTTGATAGGTTTATCGAAGGTTCACATAGCGTTAGGAATAACCCAGTTCAATACTATCTTCGTTGTCGCATGCAAAAAGGAGAAGATTCGTGAGCCCATTAGTATGGTATGATCTCTTTCTATTCGTCCTATTGTTTGGTGTATACGTATATGTTTTTGCAACGGTTAGAATTACGAACTTACATAAGGTTTACTTTTTGTTTCATGGGTTGATGATGCTCTGGCCATTCTGTCAATTTGCGAGTACGTTGACGAAGGACCCCGGCTTGCAGTTGTTCTATGTTACGTTATCTTTTGTCGCCGTTTCCTTACTAGGGAGTGGTTGGCTGTTGCTTACGATCTTCATTACGGGTGAAGCGGAGCGATTAGGCCAAAAAAGATCTTTCCTATTGTTCATCCCTGCGGTTATTGGAGCGGTTGGCGTGATCCTGAACCCATGGGGTTGGTTTGTAACTCCGCTGGAAGGTGGTTATGTCGAGCGGGCATATGGACACTGGTTCTGGGTTGTCATGGCTATACTCGTGAGTTACTTTGTAACGTCCCTCTTTATTTTGTTCCGGGCACTTTATTCTTCTCGAACGTCCTCCATGATTAAAAATCAGGTGAAAGTTACGCTATGGGGCATATTCGTGCTGGCTGCTTTTGCAACAATCGATGCTCTGCTTAATGTGGTTCTAAGAGCGTATTTACCGTTCATCATTCCCGGACTGACTTCGCTGGGGATTTTCGTGTCCGACCTTTTCTTCGTCTATGTTATTAAAAGGTACAATGTGTTCGATCTGGTTTCCATCGCCCATGAGGATGTGATCAATACCATTCCTTACGGCATCCTTGTACTGGATGAGAATGAGATGATTATTGAATTGAACAAAGCCTCCCGGTCCTTCATGGATCTGCATGTAGGGGATTCTTTTGATATGGAGGCATTTCTGGGTTCTGTTCGTGTAGAGGGCAGCCGCCAGAAGTTCCTGAAGGAGTATAAGCAAAAAGACAATACCTTGTCTCAGATTGAAGTGATCGTAGGGTGGGATGACATCCGTCACTATATCCTCCAAGCGTCTCCCATTGTTGATGCTGCGCGCGCACCCAGGGGTCATATCCTTACGTTTCAGGATGTCTCTCAAGAGCGCTTCTATGTCAAAGAAATGAATCGGCAGAATGAGACGCTTCAGGAGCGTAATCATGCCCTGGATCGCATTCGTCTGGAGTTGTCCGAGGCCAATCGCAAGCTGGAAGAACTCGCCCTGACGGACAGTCTAACGAACTGCTATAACCGTCGTTATCTGACCCAACACCTGAATCACGAGGTCATCACCAACATTCAATATAAAACGCCGTTTTCACTCATACTGCTGGATATTGATTACTTCAAAGCGATCAATGATCGTTATGGACATGTCATCGGTGATGAAGTGCTGCATCGCACGGCTCAGGCCGTCAAAGATTCCATTCGGAGCACCGATATTCTAACCCGATATGGCGGGGAGGAGTTTATGATCTACCTTCCGCATACGGAGCATGACGTGGCTAATCAAATTGCAGAACGCGTGAGATTGTCGGTGGAGTCAAACCTCATTGTGGTGGATCACGAGATTGAACAGGTGTCCATTACGATCAGCATAGGCATTCTGTCGATTGAGGATTTTGAATTGGAGCATGTACCGGATAACCCGGAGGGATATCTGATTCAGTTGTTCGCTGCGGTAGACAAGGCGTTGTATCAAGCGAAGCAGAATGGGCGTAATCGGATTGAGTTTGCGGATTTTGAGCGGGTTGTTTTGTAGATTCATGAAATTAAAAAAGAGTGTGAGGATTACTCCACTCTTTTTGATTTCGATGCTGATGTGTTTAATCAGAACTTTTTTGTAGCTTTTCTATAGTATTCAGAATCTCTTTATTGATTTTCGTTAATGATGCGATTTCATCTGCGCTTTTACCACTTATTAATGTTATATGTTCATCCAAAGCTCTTTTGTACTCGGATTCTTCGTTGAATTTGAAGATTTCTTCAGCAGGAACCTGAAATCCATTTATTATTTTTTCTAGAGTCTCCAGAGAAATATTTCGATCTCCCCGTTCAACCCCACCAATATAGCTGTAATGAAGACCTGCTGCTTCTGCTAGCTGTTCTTGAGTCCAACCCTTGGCCTTTCTTAACTCGCGTATCCGATTCCCTACACTTTCTGGTAAATTCATATGATCACCTCCACTTAAGGTTAGAAGAGGTTATAGAATCGTTACAGACTAACAGATACAAATTGATTGTGAATATAATAGTACTTATAAGTACAATTTATATTAATCTTCTTTTGATTTAACTATACAATTATTTGATAATGGATAATTAAGGAGGAATCCCTTTTGCGAACTTCTATCCTGAAATCACTTAAACCGGACATTATTGTTGAAATGTTGGACATGGCTTATGCTTTTGAAAATTGGAGCAAAGTGATGGAGAGGGCGGATATGTTGTACCAGTGTGTGCAGTGCATCCATGAAGAGCGACAGGAGCATCGAACCAAGGGGTTACCTTTACCCTATATTCATACCGAGCGTCCGTTGATCTATTATCACGGGTTCAGTCTCCAAATGCGGGGCGTGGCTCACCAGAAGATGGGGCAGGTGGATCAGGCGCGGGCGTGTATTGACCAGTATGTAGAGCTGGGGTGGATGGAAGAGCTGGGTGAGACGGGAATGCAGGTAATGCAGGAGTTTAGGCATCGAGCACAGGTGAATCGGTATGCGCTGGAGATTGAAGCAGGGCATGCAGAGATGCTGGAGGAGTATGTGAATATTCTGCTAGAGCATCCAGAGGAATGTATAGCAGGACTGAGAACGATTGTGGAGGCGGCGGTTCGGTATCGTTGGCAGATTGATCGAGTTTTACATATGTTTGCGAGTCAGGTTCAGGTTGTCGGCAGAGAAATAGATTCTTCAAACAACGGAAATATGTACCATTACTGTTATCACAGGGCTTTATACGAACAATGCATGGGAAGGCAAAAGAAAGCGGTGGAGTTCATTTTGCAGGCACTCAGATTAGCAGATGAGCTTGAGATGAATCGGTATTTCAAAAAATGCGTGGCCCTATTGGAATCGTTGCGGGAATGTGCGACGGAGGAGCAGGTTGGGCGGTATCGGGCGTTTTTGGAGGAGATAGGGTAAGGGGATTATTTGCTGGTGATAAGTACTCTGAAATGGGTAAATGCATATAGGACCATAGCACCGATGATGGGTACAGCTTATGTTTTAGAAATGGTCAAATCAGGATATTAGCCGGATGGTCTGTGCTACAAACTTCTGCTAACATAGGTTAATCCTATTTTAAAATGAGCGGAGAAACGTATGAGTACAATCAAAGTAACCCCTGAACAACTGCATCACGTATCGAATCAGGTGGATCAAGCCAGACAACAGTTGGAGAGTATACGTGGTGATCTGACGAGACAGATCATGTTCATTCAGACAATGTGGATGGGTGCGACGCAGGAGCGGTTTTTCTATGAGTTTGAGCAATCACGCCCTATACTGGATAAGGCGCTGGAGAGTATGGTGAATACATCCAAGGAATTGAAGGACATCGCTACGCGCTTCCAGGATGCAGATGCTCAGTTGGTAAGTCTGGGTGGTGCAACTGGAGCAGTCGGTGCCGCAGCAATCATGACCAATTCAGCAGGTGATTCAAGCTCGGGTGATAAGGGATATCGGATGGCACGAATCAATATGTTTGGAAAGTGGGTGTGGATGCCTGTCAACGAGGATGGTGATGCGGATCAGGCTGCCCTTCAGGCGTATGAGAAGGATCATGGACATCTGGATGTTAATCGCATGGAAGGTGTGAAGGTTGAACCACCTGGGGATGATATATTTTCACTACAGATCAAGGCATTCCAGAACGGAATACATCCCTATACAGGAGAAACTGTCTCTGATTCTTATGCTCGAACCATGGTTACCGCTCTAAAGTTTGCCCAACTGTTTATGGCGATTCAGATGGTTCGCGGGAGCTTTCCAGGACGTTCAGGACCGTTTCGAACATCGTCATCCGGTTTGGCAGAAAAAATTAAGAATAATATAAAGAAGGCTGAATCGAGTACGAAGAAGATTGAGAAGTCAGAGGGAAAGGCAGCTGTGGGAACGCCGAATGCTCCTATTGTCGAAGACCTTTCTAGAGCACAACAAAGAAACCTTACAACATTAGATAATATAATTGATAAGCATCTAACTGAAATGGATTTTTCGGGAACGTTACGAGATTTACAAGGAAATCCAGTGCCAAATAAAAAAACAGGAGGATACTGGAACCATTTACAAGAGATGCAGGACTCGTATAAGGGATTAAGTAAAATAAAACGAGGTTTAGAAGGTTCATTACAAAACCCTAATCTATCGAATTCTCTGAAAAGTACATTGCAAAATGCTTTGGACAAGGCCAACACAAATTTAAAGAAGATTGAGGATTTATTTGAACCATTTGGAGGAATAAAGTAAATGAACAAACCAATTAAAGAGATATACTCTCTACAACAAAATATTCAGAATGAAGAATCTGAGTTTCCTTTGGATCAGTGGTACAACAGACTTATCGATAAAACAATAGATGAGATAGAATTAGAAGATGTTAGTAGAATGCTAGCTCAAAATGTTTTTATGGATCTTGGTATAAAAAAAGCTTTGGAAATTTTAAAAAGTGATCCACTTGCTGGGGAAATGTATGATGGTCATTTATTAAAAATACTCTACTCGATTGAATTAAATCAATTTGAAGAATTATCACAGCTTGCATCGTTGCTCCAGGATATTAACAGAAACCTGTCTAATATTGAATGGGCTGACGAAGAGGATCAGGAAGAGTATACTGAATTATTGACTAATTTCATGAAAAAATTAGAACTTTATCAGGGATAACATTGAGAGTAGCATCTTGATCTTTTTTTAGGACGAATTTTTAAAGGCAAAGGTACCAACACGCTCATCTTTCAGAGACAATTCAGGCTACGCAAGCAGAATTGTCTCTTTTTATTGAACAAATTAATCTTTCAGCCCTATAACCGGGTTATCTATCTGACATAAACTAGCGTATACTGATGGAATAGCAAATATCTTCAAATTGCATATTTAAATTGATCCATATTATTGATACACTAGATCAAGGTTATATCATTCAGAGAAGGGGCGGGCCTGTTCAAGAATGGGGCTTGCTGCAATGCCAAATCGATAACGCTTACATCCTTTTGGCAAATATAGGATATAAGGACGGTAGACATGAGCCAGGGACAAACGAGTACAGATGTTATCTTGATTGGTGCCGGAATTATGAGTGCAACTTTGGGAACTTTGCTTAAACAATTGGCACCAGACTGGAATATTAAGGTTTTTGAGAAGCTCGCCAGTGCGGGGGAGGAAAGCTCCAACGAATGGAATAATGCCGGAACCGGGCATTCAGCATTGTGCGAACTTAACTATACCGTTGAACGACCAGACGGATCCGTAGATATTAGCAAAGCGATTAAGGTGAATGAGCATTTTCAAATCTCAAGGCAATTTTGGTCCTATCTCGTCAAAAGCAATCTGATTCGTAATCCGCGGGACTTCATTATGCCGCTTCCTCATTTGAGTTATGTACATGGAGAGCAGAATGTCCTGTTTCTAAAAAGACGCTTTGAAGCGTTATCGAAACATCCGTTATTCGTTGGCATGGAATTCTCGGATAATAAGAAAAAACTGGCGGAATGGATTCCGCTGATGATGAAAAACCGCACGGGCAATGAACCGATTGCAGCCACCAAAATTGACTCCGGTACGGACGTTAACTTTGGTGCTTTAACGCGTATGCTAATGGAACACTTAAAGAGCCAAAACGTGGATATCCACTACCAACATAGCGTGAAGAATATGAAACGCACAAGCAATGGATCTTGGGAATTAGCCGTGAAAAATCTGAAGAGCGGAACCGTCGAACGGCACACCGCACAATTCGTTTTCATCGGTGCGGGCGGCGGAAGCTTGCATTTGCTGCAAAAAGCCGGCATTCCTGAGGGTAAACATATCGGCGGCTTCCCAGTTAGCGGCATCTTTATGGTGTGCAAAAATCCGAAAGTCGTGGAACAGCATCATGCCAAAGTATATGGAAAAGCTTCGGTGGGTGCTCCGCCAATGTCTGTTCCGCATTTGGACACCCGATTTATTGAGAACCAGAAGTCACTGCTATTCGGACCGTTTGCCGGCTTTTCGCCCAAATTCTTAAAAACAGGCTCCAATGCCGATCTGATTACGTCCGTGAAGCTGCACAATTTGCTCACGATGCTCGCGGCAGGCGTCAAAGAAATTTCACTAACCAAATACCTGATCCAACAACTCATGTTATCCAAGGAACAACGCATGGCCGAATTGCGTGACTTTGTTCCAGATGCCAAGAGCGAGGATTGGGATATGGTACTGGCGGGCCAGCGTGTGCAGGTGATTAAGGATACGGCTCAAGGCGGCAAAGGAACCCTTCAATTCGGCACGGAGGTAGTCACTGCGGCGGATGGCTCGATTGCGGCATTGCTCGGAGCTTCGCCGGGTGCTTCAACTGCTGTTCACGTGATGCTGGAGATTCTCCAGAAGTGCTTCCCGCAGCATATGGATGCCTGGGAACCAAAGATCAAGGAAATGGTTCCTTCCTATGGCGAATCACTGGTTGACAATCTTAGTCTTCTAAACCAAGTACATGCTTCAACCGCTCGGGTGCTTGGGCTGACGGCTGAGAAATCAGTCGTTCGGATGTAACGAGCTGTATGCAACCTGCTCTATAGTAGGTGCGATAAAGAGCTAGGCCGGCTAAAAACCGTGCTTAGCTCTTTTTTTTATGTACCATCAGTTGTATGCCGTTCTTCAGTACTGCTCGACATAAGTCAGAGAATTCCTCCATAGTTTCGCATGTCGTAATACTTTCGCCCTGTTGGGAGATCGTGGAATCTGAGATGATGGGTTCATCAAAGGTTCGGGTCACAAGCTTCGGACCTTTGGCCTTCAGGCTATGGCGATCCTTCCTTCTAACTTCATTGGCGAACTTAGGGTTGCCGCTTTCCTGAAGATCTCAATTCAGAGAGGAGGCGTCCAGGCTATCATATTCCTTCCTTCTACAGCAGACCACCAATTGTAGGGATATGACTTTCCTGGACTCTTTTATCATGAACAATACCATCTATTTGCGCAGAGCGAACAAACTCATGATCGAGCAAGAACAAGGGGAGAAACAGCTGCCGAAAGTTTATTTGGCGACTGCCCTTAAAAATATAGAAACGCTTGGATACACCTTCTCGGATGAATTGATGCAAGCCGTGCGAACGTTATCCAAGGAACCATTTGAAGTATTGGTGGGCCAGGTTGTGGCTGATCTGAGAATCATGGTCGGCGCGCATGTGGACTACAAACCGATGTACCCTGGTTTTCCAACACAGGTGATGGAGGAAGATGAGGTGGAACTCTACCTGAATGCTATCCTTCATTATCTAACCTTGGTATATCCGAATCGCGAACCCGTGGAAAGAGTACCTTTGCTGGATAAAGTGAACCTGAAAATTATTGGCCTCGGCAACAAGCAAGACTTCCAGACGCTCATCCGCCAACTAATTGAAGCGAAGGGCTCCATCTCGGAGACAGACAAAGCAGATATCGATATGGTGCTGGAGCATGCGGAACCGGATGAAGTGGATGCGCTGTTGCCAGCCGAGATTCCTTTTAAGGAAAATGTGGGGTTCGTAGTAGCTTCCTTATTAAAGTATGAAAAGGCTAATATCGACCGAATCGGCCCGTATTTCAGAACGGCAACGGATGTGCTTCGTCTTGCTGTGGCCTGGTCGGATGGTGATGTCAGCCTGGCTCTGGCTTCGCCTTTTTGCAAATTCAAGCGGAGTGAAAGACGCCTGCTGCTTGGTCTTCTGGAGCAATGCGGTTCAATTACGGAAGACATGCTCCGTTACAAGAATCGCTGGATTCGTCTGGGCGAAATTCTGCATCCATCTGAATATAAGCTTCGTTACCCGCGATGCGAGGAAGCTTTTGATATTTTGCGTAATAACAAGTCGTTTACGACCTTTAACGGGAGTATGGAGCTTGCCTTCCAATACCAGAATGTGTGGAGTTTGATTGAGCTGTTGAAGCAGCGCCCTGGTGAATTTGCGAGAAGATTGGATCACTTGTTGCGTTCTACCACGGATATGGAGTATGTATTGCTGGCGTTCGGAGAAATTTTGGAGCAAGTATCGACCCCGGTTTTGTTGCAGGTAAAGCAGCATTTTGCCCAGCGTAATGAACCGCAGGATCTGCGTGTATTTTTCCCGAAAGGCAATGTAGCGAAGGCTTTCGCCATTCCGAATCAGCTTCCCGAGATGGACGATGACACTTGTCGTGCCGTTGTGCAGATGTGTGAACAGGCGCTAGTGCAGCGTTTCACCGCCCTTCCTTCGCTAGGGAAGACGTATGTCGATCCACAGCTCCATGATTATCTGGTTCCCTTTTCCCAAAGATCGGCGAGCAAGGCTCTTCATACGATTGTTCGGGGAAGCCGAGTGCCGATGGCAGAAGGAAACACGATTCGTTTCTTCAACTGGTGGAAGGAAGGGACCGTGAACGGTCAAGCAACGGGGCGTGTAGATATTGATCTGTCTGCGGTGATGTACGATGAGAACTGGAACTATGTAGAGCACATCTCCTATACGAATCTGCGATCATCCAAATACCGGGCCGCCCATAGCGGGGATATCGTTACAGCCCCTCATGGTGCGAGTGAGTTTATTGACCTGCATATTCCGTCAATTGTTGCTTATGGCGGACGTTATGTGGTGGCGAGTCTGCTTTCCTTTACGAGTCATCCGTATTGTGATTTGCCGGAATGCTTTGTGGGCTGGATGATGCGGAAGAAGCCAGGTTCTGGCGAGATCTTCGAGCCGTCCACGGTGTCTAACAAGATTGATATCACAGCAGATACGCAGATCGCGATTCCCGTTATTATGGATCTGGTGGAGCGTACAGTCATTTGGACAGATCTGGCACTGACTAGACACCCGGATTATTACAATAATGTCGAGGGTAATCAAAAAGGGATGGTCCTGATGGGTAAAGCCCTGACCACGTTGCGTAAACCGGATCTATACGACTTGTTCACGCTCCATGCCAAGGCCAGGGGTGAACTGGTAGATTCGTTGGATCAGGCCGATACAATCTATTCGGTGGAGCAAGGAATTACCCCGTTTGATATTGAGCAGATTATGGCCGAGTATTTGGCTTGAGTCCATCACATATGAATACCGGGATCGAGAACAGAGAAGAGCAGCGAAATGCTGCTCTTTTTTTGAGATTCAACCTGCCGTCAACAGAATCATCGATCTGTAAAGTTATCGTGTTGGCATATAAATTTTCTTGGGTTTCTCACTTTCAGCACTTTAACATTTCTTGTTAAAAGCTCTTTATCGCTTACGATCCACGTATGATCTTTGGAGTTCCTCCTGCGAATCGCAAGGAAATGGGATGAACTACCTGAATAAATTTTATAGCCCTTTGCCAGGCTGTCCGAACAAAACGTCACGCATTCTCCTCGATTTTGGTCGGGAAAGCCAACCTCGCTTATGACATGTCGTTTTACGAGCAGGGTCGCTCCTTGAACCAGGGGAACATATTGATTCGCCTTGGTAGGGTAACGTAGCAGAAGGAGTTTTTTGCTGCTCAAGTACATGTAGTGGGCTCGTTTCCCTACAATATCTGCTTTGGTTTTTAACAAAGTATGCACGCTATCTGTTAAATAGAGAGGAGCATAATAATCATCGTCATCAAACTTAGCAATGAGATTGAAATTAGATAATGAAGCTCCATAATTTAGGCAATGTCCAAGCGATACTTGTTCCGGCAGAGAAACTATTCTTACATTTCTATATTGTTTTGCCGCCTGGATATATTCGTTCACACGCAGATTATTATTATTTAATATGATGATAAGCTCTTTCATCTTGTAATTCTGTCTGCTGTAGTTACGAAAAAGGTTGCCCATGCATTGTCGCCGTTTGGTACAAACAATGATAGAAACTCCATTTAAATCACGAGAACGGTCTGGTTTCACCATTATAATAAGCCCTTTGGCTTTTTCTGCACATATTTCTTGTAGTTCGTAACAGAAGGTATTTTTCGGCTCTGAGAGATTAGTTCTTTATCGCTAATGATCCAAGTATGGTTGGATGAATTTCTCCTGCGAATCGCGACAAAATTACTTTTTCCAGCAGAATAAACGCGGTATCCTTTTCGTTTGCTTCTAATGCAAAAAAGATCATCCTCACCGACGCTTTGATTTGGGAAAGGCACTTTGTTTATTACCTTGCGTTTAAAAACGAGAGTTGCACCAGGGATTAGAGTCACAGGTCGATGTTCATCATGTGGAAAACGAAGGATAAACGTCTTTGACCCACGTAAATACATATAATGAGACCGCTTGCCAATGACATCGGCTTTAGTTCTTTGAAAGGTCAGCAAACTTTCCGTCAAATAATAGGGAGCGTAGTAATCATCATCATCAAACTTGGCAATATAGTTGTATTTTGTTTTCTTGATCGCGTAATTAAGACAGGCACCTAGGGAGGTACGTTCTGGAAGACGATATACGTGTACGTTTGGGAATTTTTTCGCTAAACTTAGATAAGGCGTAAGGGGGATGTTATTGTTGTTGATAATAATGATAAGTTCTTTCTTGGCGTGGATCTGTCGGCTGTAGTTCTTAAATAGGTTCCTTATATAACTCTGACGTTTCGTGCAGGCAATAATAGAAACTCCCTGCTTTTTGATAGAGCTTTTTGGCATGACTCCCATGTGGACCGCTCCCCTTATCCGTTATGATCAAAACTATCTCTCTTCAAAATATGTGGACGGCAAATAAGAGGAACGGCATATCTACAAAATGGAGAATTCGCACATAAGGCTCTCTTCGTCTAATAGTAGTGAAATAGGAGACTCCATTTTATAATTGGTGGTGAGAGAATGGAACGATTAAAGAACAGTGGATTTTATAAACTGAAATTTTTCATTACGCCTGAAGAGCTCAAAAGCCTGCTAGCCCTTTTCGAGCAGAAACAGGTTCAATTTATCAGACCCAACCATGCGCAGACCAAGTATGATTATGATCAGGTATATGAGGCGTATAGCCGATTTTATCAATCTTATACTGCTGCAGAGGAAGAGAACAAAGAGGAGAGCCCTCCTCATTACGTATATTCGCTCTTGAGTATGCTGGATCAGGGGAAGTCTGGATTTTTCTTAAGGAACGAGGGTGTCAGCTTTCCGTATTTTGGACAATGGGCGGAGGATGAATTGCCATCTATCTTGCTATCTTTTCCCAAAGCGCTCGCAATCCATATGGAGGATGAGAAAGGTAAGTATTATATATACGAGGATATTCGGGAGCATCAGCCGTTGACGTATGCACTCTATGATGAAGTGGTGAGTGAGATTAAAAAAATGACCAAACTGCTTCGTTTCTCTGTACCTGGACCAGAAGGTTTACACGAGCAAAAGACCTCTGTTCGGATTAGCAAGGAAGCTGTGAATGATATGAGGGAGTCCTGGATTTTCAATAAATATTCGCTTGTTATGAATACCAAATAGATTACAGCAAGGTAGGCGTAAATTATCGATATCTATCATTTGATCACTTCACGATGATTATTGTTCGCAGCTCGATGAAGCTGCGTTTTTTTTATTCATAATTTATTGATATAATTTCTACAACGAATAAGAGAGGGAGGCAAGGTCAATGAATGATGAACTCTTGGAACGGCTAGAGGCTTGGCATGAACAGGATGAATATGAAGAGATTATAGATGCGATTACAGAGGTTCCGGAAGAGGAACGGGATTATATTCTGGTCAACCATCTGGGTAGAGCGTTGAATAATCTGGAGCGTTACCAGGAGGCGGTGGAGCAATTCCTGTCGGTTGAAGAAGAGGGACAAAATGACCCACTTTGGCATTACCGCATTGGTCTGGCGTATTATTATTTGGAGCAATATGAGAACGCACGTGAAGCTTTCGAAGCAGCGGACCGATTAGAGCCGGGAGATGAGGATACACAGGAGTTCCTGGAATGGATTCGGAATAAAACAGCAGACGAGCTCACAGAAGCAGCGGTAGAGGAGCCCGTGGATACAGTCCACTCGGTGACTGAAATCACCATCGAAGCTGCACCTGGTATCCCCCCCGAATCGACGAGCTTCTGGAATGACAGTCCAGCAAACGTCGATCAATATGTGTTGTCCCCTCCTACCGATGAGCAAATTGAAGCAGTGGAAGAGCAGCTGGTGTTCAAGCTGCCGACATTCTATGTGAACATGATGAAACTACATAATGGCGGTGTGCCCCACTATCGTTATTTTCCGGTTAGTCAGGCGGAGAATGGTGGGAAGATTCAAGTTGAAATTTCGAATATCCTGGGTGTTGGACGGGAGAAGGCACATTCATTGTGTGGAGAAACGGGCAGTCGAGTGATCATAGAAAATGGAGGTTACCCCGAGATTGGTATCATTCTATGTGAGTGTCCTTCCGATTCAGAGGTCGTGATGCTGGATTATCGTGAATCCGGCAATGCCGGTGAGCCCGAGGTTGTCCATGTGAATAAAGCAGAAGGCTACAAGATCACTTGGCTTGCGCCCAATGTTGAGACCTTTATTCAAGGTTTGGTGAATGAGGGAAATCAACCTGCAAACCTTGAGGGTTCACTGTAAGAAGGTGATAGCTTCCTGTGATATAAAATATTGAAGAGGCTGCATCCGTAACAAAGGGTGCAGCCTCTTCAGTTGAAACCTCTCATTCATGCTGTAGAAGAAGAACGTAATGTTAATGGTGAGATCACCGGTGTATTATTTAGCTGCGTTCAGGCAGCTCAGTCGTCAGATCTTCCCCATAAAGCTCGTTCAAATGATCGATGTGACCCTCGCCCCAATCATTCATGGCTTGTAATAAAGGGGTCATTCGTTGACCGTACTCCGTGATGGAGTACTCAACTTTGGGAGGAATCTGCTGATAGATCTCACGATGGACGATGTCGTGATACTCCAATTCCCTTAATTGTTGGGTGAGCATTTTCTTGGTAATGTCAGGGATGGCCCTCTGAAGTTCACTAAATCTCATGGTGCCATTGGCGAAAAGCCGAAGTAAAATCACCGGTTTCCATTTTCCAACAAGGATGTCCAACGCCGTTTCAAACTTGCAGTAAGTACTCATAGGAAGCCCTCCAATCCTTTATTTATCTAAGGTTTCTTTTTGTATACTATGTTTAGTTTAAGTGCCTACTTCCAAATAGTTACCCCATAAAATATTATATGCCTAGGTGTTGATCATATACAAGAAGAGGGGCTTACGAGTTATGAATATGGCTTTATGGATTGTTCAAGGTATATTGGGTTTAGGATTTATTTTCTCGGGATGGATGAAGGCGTTCCAGTATGAACAGGCAAAGAAATCGTGGCCTTGGGCAAGCGAAGTTTCGAGAGGGTTAGTATTTTTTATCGGGATCTTGGAACTGGTTGGGGTCATTGGACTTATTGTTCCTCAAGCAACAGATATCGCCCCTGGATTGACGCCACTGGCGGCCATTGGTCTTGCTGTCGTTGTACTGTTAGGAGCCATATTCCACATTGCCCGTAAGGAGTATAAGCAAATTGGCGTGAATATCGTGTTCCTGGCGTTAGCTGTGTTCGTAGGGGTAGGCCGCTTCTGAGTTTCAAGTTCGCGAGAGGTACGGTTAAACAGATTTCCTGATAAGGAAGTAGAGGCGATTGATTTCCGGTAGGGTTACGGAGAGCGGTCGCTATTTTTCATCTGGACAGGATACAAAAACAGAGAGAGATCATGGTAGGTAGATAGCTATTTTCATTGCAACGTTATGTAATATAATGGTATTATTTTAATGATATTACCAGTAAGTTAGATGCATATTATTCCTATACAGGAGGTGATGGTATAAGAGGACGATAGGGAAGAAAGTTGACCCCATGGATATGCCGCATGCAGCAAGAATACCGAGATGAGACATAGGCTCGTTTGTCATACATTATAATGTAAGCGCTTTATTTATAGTTCAGCTATCACATATACGATATTTAAATCTGATTTTGGCCCATTACGAAAACGTTAAAGAAACTATTCCAGGGAGGGATTAGCTCGTGAGCAGACGTTTAATGAAGAAGGGATTCAGTTCATTTCTATTATTGGTGATGATGGCAGCAGCGGTATTATATCCAACATCCACCGGACACGCAGCCACCATCTATGTTACGGATAACGGGTCGAGGATTGAAGTAAACACAGGAGCAGGGCTGGTATACACGGTGAATAAAACCAATGGAGATATCATATCTGCCAAAATGAACGGAACGGAGCTGAACGGCTCCAGCAAGGCGTCCCATATCGGCTCTGGTTTAGGTTCAGCCAATGTAATCTGGAACACATCTCCTTCGGGATCAACCGTGTTGATCACCGTATCAACCAGCACACTTACCCACTATTATGCATCACGTGGCGGTGAGAACATTATCTATATGGCGACGTATGTCACAGCAGAACCGTCTGTGGGTGAATTGCGCTATATTTTCCGGGGCAACGGCAGCGTTTTGACAGGAGTTCCAGCCAATTCGAATAATCGGAACAATACCGGAGCAATTGAGAGCCAGGACGTTTTTGGTTACGCAAACGGACAGAGTACCTCGAAATATTACGGCAATGATCAAGCTAAGGATCTGACCATTCGAGGCGTTACGGGTAGCGGTGTGGGTGTGTTCATGGCCTATGGCGACCGAGAGAAAAGTTCGGGAGGTCCGTTCTTCCGTGATATTCAGTTCCAGAGCGGTGGGGATACGGAAGTCTACAATTACATGAATTCAGGACATGCCCAGACTGAAAATTGGCGCATGGGTCTGCATGGACCGTATGCCTTGATTTTCACCAACGGTACAACGCCAAGCGTACCTGATTTTAGCTGGATGTCCGGTCTGAACCTGACAGGTTGGGTATCCAGCCGAGGTAATGTCGTGCTTAACGGGCTCTCTGGCATGGATACGGGATATGCATATACGGTTGGTTTTGCCAACAGCAACGCCCAATATTGGGTGAACGCCTCTTCGAGCGGAGCAGCTGCCAAATACAGCATGATTCCAGGTACATACACCATGACGGTGTATAAGGGGGAACTGGCCGTTTATACGGAAAGTGTGAACGTCACTGGAGGATCAACGACAACGCTGAATACGCGTACGATCAACAATGACCCAAGTAAAGCATCCAGCATCTGGCGCATTGGGAATTGGGATGGTACACCATCGGAGTTCCTGAACGGCCAGACAATTCCGATCCGTCATCCTTCCGATAGCCGTAATCCAAGCTGGGGCCCCGTCAGTTATGCCACCGGCAGTGCAACCAACAAGTTCCCAGCAATTCAGTTCCGTGGACAAAACTCGCCCACAACCGTTACCTTTAGCCTGAACTCTGCCCAAGCGGCGTCTTCGCATGTACTTAACATCGGTATTACGGCAGCATACAACAATGGAAGACCCAGCGTAACGATTAACGGTCATACGTTAACGAATCCGGCAGCTTCCTCCCAACCGAATTCGCGTAGCTTTACGATCGGGACCTATCGGGGGAATAATACAACCTTTTCCTGGAATATACCGGCCTCCTATTTCGTTAATGGGGCCAATACGGTAACCATTACACCAATCAGCGGCTCCAGCGACTTGGGCAATTGGTTAAGTGCCGGGTGGGTGTATGACTGTGTTGAATTGTTGAATTAAAATTAAGGCGCTATTTGCAAATATATTGTAATTATATTAGGAGGCTCTTATGCAAAATAAAATGCAACGGTATATTTATGTTATGATTTTCCTTTTGCTTTTTCCATTTCTACCTGTCTCTTCTGTTAAGGCAGGTCCCATCCAGCATGAGCAAAACATATTTGTACAAGAGGGCGAAGAAACAAAAGAATCGGTTCCTCAAATGTTGTCTGAACCGGAGGTTCTACAAATTGCGCAAAAGCATATACAGGGTTATATGGCCAATGATATTCAAACCAAAGATCGTATTATTGAAGCTTCAACCAATATGATTCCTCTCTACAATTTGAATAACCAGACTATTGCTTACGCAGTCCCTCTAGTCGAGGGAGAACGAGAGATTGGTTATATTTCAGTAGGAGCGCTAAAGGATGGCTATGATGCATATGATATTTTTATAGATGACTCAGTCGTACAAAGGCTCCACCAATCGTTATCCAGCCCGTCCATTATGGAGAAATCTGAAGAAAGAAAAATAGTATTTGTGCCACCAATGAATTATATGGTTCAAGTGACAGACAAGGGCCATCAACAATACTTTGGAATGGAAAATAATTTTCAATCCTTGCGTGATATTACTGAAGCAGTTGAAGTCAATATGGACGAATTACATCAAAAATATGAAACTATCCGATCTGAAGAAAATCGGGAATACATGGATCAAATTCTACAGAATGATATTAGCACTCGGGCTACCGCTGCGGTTGCCAAAGAAGAAGTAAGTCTTACTGTTGAAGCCAATCAATCCATGTTTGTACCAGTACAGGATGGTTCGGGTTACAGTTATGGAGGAAACCAGAATTGGTACTCTCAAAATATAAAAGCGGGGTTGAGCCTCAATTCTCCTGTTGCGACCCTCAATCTTTCCAAATTTGATGATTACGAATACGAATGGCATTGGATGACGATTACCAAGTATTATCGAGATACTACAGACAGCAGATGGATTGCTGTTTCGACCTGGGGCCAACGCAGGAGTATCAATTATCGAACTCATTTTGATGCCATAGCAGGTAACCGTACATTAGGCGGAGGATTCATGTATTTCAAATAAAGAGCAGGTGATTGTATGTCTGGCATCAAACATTGTTCAGGAATATTGCACGTAGTGAATATTCTGGCTCTGATTCTTTTCTTGACGGCATGTACTTCTTACACCAACGTCTCTTCAGAAGAAGTCAAATCTTTTCGGCAGGATATCGAGCAAGATTTTCCTGTTATTCAAAAGACGGAGATTCGTTATTCCACACCTCGGGTCGAAGTCGTATATACGGTCAAAACAGAACCGGATGAAGAAGGGATTCATCGACTTTTCACTCAAACCGCAGCATTTATGATCAGCCCTTCTTTTCAAAGTGAAATTATCGATGCACAGTACCGTAGGAAATATCCAAGCTGGGGTGACCCGGAGCTTGCCGTGACTGTAACCTTACGCGGAGAGGATATATCTGCGTACCAGTTTACTTGCAAGCCAGAGAAATCCGAATCCGATTCTGGTAACGCGACATATGCTCAGTGGTACGTTCAGACACCAGATGATACGGTGGGCAAGCCTTATCCTGACTCTGGGATGGAGAATGAAAAGTGACATTATCAAAATTTTCAGAAAACTTGGATCAATATATTGATTAAGAGACTTGATGCTATACAGCCCTCAAATCCATGAGGGCTGTATTTTTATAACACTTCGCTTGTTTCGCTAAAGGCATCCAAAATAAGGATACAGGGCCGTATGCGTTGCAGAAAGACAATTCCTCTGCTATTATTTAGACATCTAATATTTAGTCATCTAAATAAATAAATAATAGAGCTGCTATTTATTTTCGGTTTCTTTATGAAAGGAGCTTGAGAACCATGTTGAGAATGAAAGACAAAGTAGCCCTTGTAACTGGAGGTGCTTCTGGAATAGGATTGTCCGCAGCCCAATTGATGGCGAGAGAAGGAGCGAAAGTCGTTATTGCTGATTTCAATGTCAATGGGGCAAAAGAAGCGGCAGCGAACATTCAAGCTGAAGGCGGAGATGCAGTAGCAGTATTTCTTGATGCCGGAGACGAATTTTCGATTAAGGAAGCTGTCGAGTTTGCGGTGCAGCAATATGGTAAGCTCACCAGTCTGTTCAACAACGTTGGCCTGACCAACCTGAAGAAGGATTTGGACGTGGTTAACGTGGATCTGGACGAGTGGGATCGGCTGATGAACGTGAATCTGAAAAGCGTGTTGCTCGGCTGTAGATTCGCCATCCCTCATATGATTGAAGCGGGTGAGGGTTCCATCATTAATACGGCCTCCATGGCTGGCTTTACAGGCGATGCGGTTCGGGTTGCTTACGGTGCCTCAAAAGCAGGAGTAGTGAATCTAACAAGGTATATTGCCACCCAATATGGCAAGCATAACATTCGTTGCAATGCTGTCGCACCTGGATTGATCTTGACCCCGGCAGCCCAGAATAACATGCCTCCGGATGTATTGGATATGTTCGCAAAATATAACGCACTGCCTTATCACGGGGAACCCGATGATATTGGATACACCGTCGTATTCCTGGCCTCAGATGAGTCCAAATTCATTACCGGTCAGACCATCCAGGTTGAGGGTGGCCATTATATTGCCAACCCAACCGTTCCCGATTTTGAACAGTTTATGAAATCACACAATACGCCTAGCAACTAAAGCAGCGTCGTACAAATAAAATACGTTAGGAGCGTTTTCATATGGGAAGATTAGATAATAAAGTAGCTATTATTACTGGTGGAGCCTCGGGCATTGGTGAAGGCATGGTTGATCTCTTTGCAAAGGAAGGCGCCATCGTTATTGCTGCAGACATTAATGAGGAAGCGCTGGAGAAAGCAAGCCAAAAAGAGAATGTGTACGGAATGAAGCTGAATGTTTCCTCCGATGAAGATTGGGAGATATTAGCGAAAGTAGTTAACGAACGTTTTGGTAAAATTGATATTCTGGTCAACAATGCAGGCATTTCTTCAGAGAAGCCGTTTGAGGAAATCAATGCGCAGGATTGGCAGAAAATGCTCTCCATTAATGGCTTTGGCCCATTTGCTGGCATGAAACATGTAGCTCCTTATATGGCAGCACAAAAGAAAGGTTCCATCGTCAATATCTCTTCATACACCGCATTGATTGGACAAGGCTTTAACCACTATTCGGCATCCAAAGGGGCAGTACGCGCATTATCCAAAGCAGCGGCGACAACCTTTGGTCGTCAAGGTGTTCGGGTGAATGCTCTCTTCCCTGGGATCATCGAAACACCAATGACTCAAGCCTTGAACACGTCGAAGGAATTGCTTGATCGACTCGTTCAGGCAACGCCTTTGCAACGTCTGGGGCAGGCTATCGATATTGCCAACGCTGCATTGTTCCTGGCATCGGATGATTCTTCGTACATTACAGGATCTGAGCTGGTTATCGATGGTGGATACTCAGCCCAATAGCGTGTAAAATGATGACAGCCCTTAAGTAGAATGAGGGCTGTTGTTTTATTTTTGCGAGGAGGATCACATGGAAGAACAGAACATTTTTGAGCTCATACACAACATGGACAATTTCACCAATAAATTGATTATACAGTGGAACAAATCGTTTAATGAGGACCTCGGCGTCTCTCATGTGCTGGTACTCAGTCATCTCAATCAAAATGGAAAAAGCCGACCTTCAGATATTGCCAAACTATTGGGCCTTACCCCACCTACACTCAGTTATTTAGCTGATAAGCTGGTTGCCAAGAAATTAGCCGTCAGGATTGTAGATGAAGCTGACCGCCGCATTATATATTTGAACATTACCGATAAAGGGATCGAAGTCCTCGAAAGAGCAATATTGGAGGGGCAGAAGCTGCGCAAGAATTTATTCCAGAAGCTGACCGAAGAGGATCGAGCCCAATTAGTTAATATTTTTGAAAAGATGAATCGGGAAGATTGAAGAATAGCCTGAACCTTTGAGTGCAAAAAATAATCTGTTCAGGATACACTGAATTTTGGAAGGGAGATAGAAGCTGATATGCAGGAACCGATCAAAGTATATAACACTGCAGTTGAGGCTCTTCTTGAAGTGATTGGAGGCAAGTGGAAGCCAGTTATCTTATTCCATCTTACCTTTGGCAAGAAGCGTAATGGCGAACTGATGAGGCTGCTACCTTCCATTACACAGAAAGTGTTGACCCAACAGCTTGGTGAACTGACGGAGGCGGGTATTATTTTCCGAATTTCCCATCACCAGGTCCCGCCGAAGGTGGAATATGAGTTGACGGAGTATGGGTGGAGTCTTAAAGAGATTCTTCATCTGATGTGCAGATGGGGCGATACACATGTAGAAAAGGTTTATGGTGATCGAGGGAAAATCTTGTTTAAGCCGCCGACCTCTGACTGTTGACGGTGCAAAGCCGATTCTTGTAACAGGAATCGGCTTATTGTGCATTCTATATCTATTACGGAATGATCTTGCGCTCGCGTAGATTTTCAAATATATCCATAAACATAGTCTCTGTATCAACGAAATCGTGAAATCCGAAACGACGGGCTTTGGATCCATCCGCGAAGAAATCATAATCCCAAGAGAAGACAAAATCACCGAAGGACCAGGAGGAGACATCATCATAGGAGGTCTTCATTAAACCATACTTTTCAATCATGGAATTCCAAAGCACTTCTTTGTCTGCCATAACGGTTGCAAGCGAGAGAGGCAGGGGTGGTGCCGTTTCCAGTTCGAAAAATGCAGCAATTTTGGGCCAAAGTTCATTCCAGCGAAACAGATCGCCGTTGGTGATATTAAACGCCTGATTGGCACAGCGTGGATCGATTGCCGCCCAGACAGTCGCACGAGCGAGCAGTGATGCATCGGTCATTTCAAGTAGGGAATGGTAAGCTCCGGGTTTCCCGGGAAAACGAAGTGGCAAGCCAAGTTCCTTAGAAATGGATGCATACACCCCAATAACCATGGCGAGGTTCATTGGATTACCCAGAGCAAACCCACATACAACGGATGGCCGCAGGGCTGACCAGGTCCAACTGCTTCCAGACTGCCGTTCCTCGAGAAACTGCTGCTGGTCGATATTGAATTCCGGAGGCATATGATGCGCATCCGTTTCCCTGGCAGGTGTTTTAAATGGGCCCAGATGTGCACCGTACACCTTATAACCTTGCATTAGACTGATATGCTGGAGATTGGGGGCGATCGGTTCGATGGTATTCACGACATTGACGAGCATGTCGAGATTGGGCTGGACCAATTCGGCCCAGGTCGGGCGATCCTGATAAGCGGCGTAGAAAATATGAGTAACCGATGTTAACTGGCACAGTTTGGCCTGAGTATCTGCTTCGTTTAGCAAATCGGCCGATATATATTGTAACCTAGGGGCATCTTCTCCTCCACGACGTGATACACCAATAATATTCCATTCCGGAAGTGTCATTAAATAATCAATGAGGTTTCTTCCAATGACGCCTCCAGCACCGATGACAAGCGCAGTGTAACTGGTAACAGATTGATTGGGTTTCAATGGGCATGCTCCTCTCTTCTTCTGTCATTATTGTGGATCAGAATAAGAAAGGTGAGAAGTACGCACCTCAAAGTGACATACGCACTTGAGAGTAATATATGGGTCAGGCGTAGGTTACTGAAGCTCTTTAGTGTAATAAGTACTTCCCTTATTTTTATCATTTCTAATGAATTCTTCATATGTTAGTATGTTTAACGTCTTAAGCGCAGATGAATGAGGAGCGCTAATCGAGGGTATGATGGGTGGAATATGATGCGCAATTGGGTTCGTAATGAAAATGTGCAAATGACTGCAGTTGCTTTTGCTACAGCTGTGGGGGCGCTTTTTAAAATAAATCCTTTTCGGGAGGATTACTTCCGGATTGGTCTGGGTGTAAGTATACTTTTATTTTTGCTGATGATTATGCCGCATCTGTCTTATGTGAAGACGGGGATTTTGGCGGGGATTGTGAACTTCATTTTTCAATCAGCTGATTTAATGAATCATGTGAATTCGATCTCGATCATCGAAAGCATGCAGGATAATCTCGGTGCGGGAATGTATTATGTCGTATTCACCTATGGCCTCAGCAAGTTCAAGAACAGATTCCATGAGATACCGCCTCTTGTGCTGGGTGGATTGATTACGTGCATTGATTTTTCCTCTAATCTCGTGGAGCTATTCATTCGCGGTGTATTGAGTGGGACAAATATCTTTTATATGAAAGAATGGCTTTATCTGCTGGTGCTCGGTGGTTTGCGAAGCTACTTTATCATCGGGCTGTATAACAGCTTTGCGGTGAGGCAGATGCGACTGCTGCATGCTGAGCAGGAGAAGCGGATGGAGCAGATGCTGAGCGTTAACTCAGGTCTGTACGGTGAAGTCTTTTATCTGAAAAAAGCCATGAATACGATTGAAGGTATTGCCGTAGACAGCTACGACCTTTATCGGGATCTCAGAGAGCAGGACTTGAACCAATACAGCCAGCGGACGCTCGGCATCGCCCAACAGATTCATGAGGTCAAAAAGGACTCCCAACGTATCCTTGCAGGTCTGTTGAAATTGTACGATAGCGAAAAATCAGTGAATATGAGCATTTCCGAGGTACTCAACTTTGCGACCAAAGGAAATCGGAAATATAGTGAAATGCTGAATAAGAAGATTGAGATCCATATCGACCAGCAATATGATTGCGACTCCCCTTACTATATTCCTCTCTTAACTGTGATGAATAATCTAATCGCCAATGCCGTGGAAGCCATTGAGAACGACGGAACAATTCAGATTCAAGTATTGGAAGAGGGAGCCGATGTGCAATTTGTGGTTATCGATTCTGGGAAAGGTGTACCCGAGGCGAAGAGAGACGTGATCTTCGAACCGGGTTATACAACCAAATTTAATGAAGTGGGCATTGCAGCAACCGGAATTGGCCTGTCCCATGTACGTGATATCGTTCAGTCTCTGGAAGGCCGAATTAGCGTGAAATCAGCGCCGCAAGGAGAAAAGGGCTCCGCGTTTGTTGTATCCATTCCTAAAGCGAATCTTGTTAAGGAAGACGGTGCAGACGACGCTTTCTATCAGGATCGTGGATGATCCAGCAAAATCCCCTTTCCGCAGACGATGTAGTGTGGACCAATGGTATGATGGGTTTATACATCGTCGCTATAGGGGATTTTTACGGATTTAATCCAGAATCACTTTTTTATCGGGCTGGTCAAGAAACTCAAACATGGTTTTAACTTGTTCAACCGTATTTCTTTCCAATGAAAGCTCAGGCAATTCGTCCAATGAGAAGAATCCAACCGCACTGGTCTCCACCCCTGTTGTAGCTTTTCCTCCTACAATTTCACATTGAATAAACATCTTATATACATGATAGGGTTCGGGTGGATGATCATGAAATTTCTTGTCCAATACGGCTAAAAGTCTTATCGGCAGGACATCGAACCCGGATTCTTCTTTCATTTCTTTCACGGCTACCTCCGACGGTGAGAGGCCGATGTCGCCCCAGCCGCCGGGCAACGCCCAGTCACCGTCCAGTTTCTCCCGCACCAGAAGTATTTTATTTTCCCTGAAAACAACACCTCGAATGTCGACTTTAGGTGTTGCGTAACCGGAATCACTTGCAAATGTGAGTGCAATTTTTTCTTTGTTAACCGAAGTGTAGTTGGCTAGGATATCGATACTAATCCGTCTCAATTCTTCATAACGTTCAATATCGTAAATATCTTTTGCATAGGTTAATCCGGTTTGGGCGATAGCCTGTATTTGTTTTGCCCATTCTAACCACTTCATGTCCATAAATAACTCCCTCTTTCTGCGAGAAGTCCACAAGAAATTAAGCTTCATAGGAAACACTCCCATTATAGCAGAAGAATTGTTGTAAATAATTACAATCATGGGAATATCCATAGCAGCCGGAGGGTTCAAATGAATATGTAAACACGCTCAAAAAGTCGTTGCTTTCACTATGGAACTGCGAGATATTATAAAAGAAAAGCTGTGCGGAAGGAGAAATAAAATGAATATAATCATTGATCAACAGGGCAGCTCCAAGGTTGCCATCATCGAAAGCAATGACATCGTTATTAACAATGTTCAAGACGCTCTCGATCTGATGGCCTCAGTGAACTATACAGATGACGCACATAAAATCTTGATTGATAAATCCAATCTCACCGAAGATTTCTTCGAACTGAAGACCAAACTTGCAGGTGATATTTTGCAGAAATACGTGAATTACCAGGTGAAACTTGCCATAGTCGGAGATTTTGACGGATACAACAGTAAAAGCCTCAGAGACTTCATCTATGAGTGTAACCATGGCAAGCACGTTTTCTTTTTGAAAAACAAAGAGGAAGCGCTTAAGGCCTTGCATAACATCGATTAATTTCATATTTAGAGCGGTAAGTCATGATCTATCCTTATGGAGGAGGTACATTATGATTGCAGATTTGAGGCTAGTACCGAATGGCACCCTGGCTTGTTTTGAACGTCATTGGAAGCACGCTACGGAGGATGTATGGTCCTTTTTGACGGAAAACGAAAAGCTTGCAAAGTGGTTCTCCGAACTCGAAGTAACGGATCTTCGGGAAGGTGGAAGCATCAAGTTTAATATGCCGAATGGTACCTTTATGGAACTCAACATTATCGAGCTTATCCCTGGCTCTGTTCTCGAATATACTTGGGCAGAAGACCGGGTTCGGTTTGAGCTATATCCAGAGCCGAATGGATGTCGTCTGTTGCTGCTCGAAACCATCCATCACATCACAAGCCATACACCTAAGGATCTAGCGGGGTGGCATGTCTGCCTGAACGTCATTGAGGCATTACTGGATGGCAGTACCTTGGAATCTCGCGAAGCAGAATGGAAAATCTGGTACGAGAAGTACCAGAAGCATGTAGACCATTTTCTCAAAATCTAGTCATATGAGACTGCCCTTTGGGGCAATAATCATGCGGGAGGAATACATGGTGGGAGTTAATGAGAAATTACAGACGTACGCGTTATCTGATATCAGCAACCTCAAAGTACATGGCAGAACGACAGGACAACGGTGGCCTTTAACCTTGTTTTGGACCGGAAGTGCGGTTGAACTTAATGTAAAAGGCTCTGAGTTGTGGGTGGAGATAGAGTCTGATTATGACCTGTATGAACCTTGGATCAGCATTCTGATTAACGACGTCCCGGTGAGCAGACAGATGTTAACGGCGGGAAGGTATTGGATCTGCGTATTCCGAGGCATGAACGAGAATGTGGTGAAAAATGTACGGATTGTGAAAGATGTACAGGCTATGAATGGAGATCCGGGCTGTTCCTTGCAGATTCATGGGGTCAAATCGGATGGCATCTTCCTGCCTGTAGAGGAAAAACCGTACAAGATTGAATTTATCGGTGACAGTATTACATCTGGAGAAGGTGCGATCGGGGCCAAAGCGGAAGAAGATTGGATTCCGATGTGGTTCAGTGCCATACATAATTATACGGCTATGACAGCAGAAGCGCTGAATGCAGAATACCGCGTCATCTCGCAGAGCGGCTGGGGTGTACTGACGAGTTGGGATAACAATCCGAATGCAAATATCCCTGCTTACTACGAGCAAGTCTGTGGATTGGTGACCGGAGATAAGAACGCAGCACTTGGCGCAGGGGACAAGCATGATTTTAACTCCTGGCAGCCGAATGTAGTGGTGGTTAATCTGGGAAGCAATGATGGAGGAGCCTTTCAAACCACGGAGTGGCAGGACCCCGTTACCGGAAAGGTCTACAAGCAACGTCTTAACGAAGACGGGACTTACCATGAAGAGGATCTTGCTGTTTTTGAGAATGCTGTGACCCGATTCCTAATTCAACTTCGAAAAAACAATCCAGAAGCGCATCTCGTATGGGCATACGGCATGCTTGGATTCCCCATGATGCCAGCGATCTATCGTGCTGTTGACGCTTATACGAAACAGGCTGGAGATACGAAAGTCTCGGTGATTCAGCTTCCCAATACGACCGAGGAGACGGTAGGCGCCAGAAGTCATCCGGGTGAGTCATCTCATCGAAGAACTGCTGATGCGTTATCGGAATTTCTAAAGGGAATTTTAAAATAATTTTAATTTACATTTGAAATCGGAAGAGCCAGACCTCTCTTAGGTAGAGAGGTCTGGCTCTTCTTTTAGTACACCTTGTAGTACATCGGGAGGAGAAGTTTATACTACGATTACTTCCCTTGTACCTGATAGCGGATCGAAATGATCTGCCCCAGCGTGTACGTATGAATCATTTTGAAATGAGTTGGTACCGTTCCTGTTGGAAAGAGGGGGATTCCATCACCAAGAATTTTCGGAATAATGGCAATCTCAACCTCATCGAGCAGTTGTTGTTCCAGAACGGCTTGCACTAGCTGGCCTCCGCCAACAATCCAAATGTCACCGCTGGAGTCTTGCTTCAAGCGAGGAATCAGGTTCTCCACAGCCTCATCCGTAAATTGTACGTGTGGTGCAGGGGCTTGTTGGGAACGGGAAAGTACATACGTCGGGCGATCCGCATAGGGGAAATCCTCTGACAGCTTGAGCACCTCTTCATACGTAAGACGTCCCATAACCACCGATCCAATCGTTGAATAGAACTCGCCATACCCGTTATCGCCACCATCACCTTCCACATCGAACAGCCAATCCACCGAACCATCCGGTCTTGCAATGTATCCATCCAGACTCATCGCAATATATAGCACAACTTTATTGTTAGACATATCAATCGCTCCCTTCTGAAATGTATGATACACTCTAACTATGACAAAAGTTGACGTAGTTAGGTGGGGTGAATATGAATAATCGAAAACTCGCATTGATGCGACTCATGGATTCGAGAAAGAAATTTACGGCTCGTGAATTGGCGGAGCGTTTTCAGGTGTCGATCCGTACGATCCAGCGAGATCTGAATGATCTGCAGGAGTTGGGCTTTCCTTTGTATACGGAGGTTGGAGTGAACGGGGGTTATCGAGTACTTCCTAATCGGATTTTGCCACCACTCCAACTCACACAGCATGAGGCGTTGGGTTTGTTTATGATGATTGAATATTTGGAGAACGTCCCGGATTTTCCGTATGGATCGATTCGTGAGCATCTCGCCGAGGAATATTATTCAACTTTACCTCAGGATGTACAGGATCTGATTACACGGATGGGGCAGCACATTACGTTCCTTCAACATCATGCTGTGCAGGTCGAAGCACTAACAACAGAGCTATTAGGCGTAGCAGTAGATAAAAGAGAGATTGAATTTATATATCATTCCCGGCAGGGACATAAAAAAGTACAGGCTTTCCCCATAGGCATTTATTACGATCACGGGTATTGGTATATGCCGGCCCGGAGGAAGGATCGGGTGCTGTTGTATCGGGTGGATCGCATGCAGGAGCTGGTTATGCTGGATTCTATCGACGAGTCGGTTCCTAGTTTGAAAGAGTGGCTGAATTATAAGGAAAACAGAAAAAGCGTAGAAGTGGTGCTGCAATTCACGGATTTTGGGGCGAGAATGGCAGGATCAGATGTTCTGTTTAAGTCGGTTGAAGGGAATGAGTGGAGAGGACTTGTCCCGCCTGAGGAGTTTCCTTTTACAGCGCGGAAGCTGCTCTCCTACGGACCAGAAGTGAAGGTGGTTGAGCCTTTGGAGTTGCAACAACAAGTGAGAGAGTTGCTGGAACGGAGTTTGAACCAGTACTGAATGTTGTAAAAGGATATTGTGTTCTCATATGGAACATATAAGAGTACCATGAAAGTAACTAATATAGGATTCACCGAATGGGGGGCTACCATGATTCAATTCATAAGAAGTTTCACGATCCGCTCTATGCAGAGTCCATGCGATGAACAACGGCGGTTGTTTGTATAGAGCTTGAAATCTATTTCCGCCACACCACTATAATGCGTATAACAAGTGTTCATCGGTTGACTCTGCTGCCTTAAAGATCTTAACTTTTAAGGAGCGGAGCGAATATGAAATATATTAACGCAGACACGATCTTTCCGGAATCATTGCTAAAGGAGATCCAGCGCCACATTCCTGGTGGATTGGTGTATATCCCCAAACCGAAGGAAGCCCATCAAAAGTGGGGCGAGAATTCCGGCAACCGGATGATTTTGAAGCAAAGAAACGATGAGATTCGCCAGCTATTCGCTGCGGGCATGTCCATTGACCAACTCATAGAGCAATTTTGTTTGTCCATCGACAGTATCAAGAAAATTGTATATTCCAAAAAGTGATTTAAGGGTTAGAGCTGCATTCGAGAAATCGAATGTGGCTTTTTGTGTTTTCTTCGCGTTTACCCCGGCAGCATTCGCAAGCTTTATACACTCCGAATACGATGTAGCATGCTCTCAAATTCTCATCATTCTTTTCCTATTCTCCTCGGTTTGATGGCTTCTTCAGATTTGAATTCTATACTGATCTCAGAAATCAAACTTAGGGGGTCGGACAGCATGGAGTGGTTATCCTTTTTGAAACAATACATCCAGGGTCCCCGATGGATTGGAGCAATTGCCCCCAGCTCAAAATATCTGGCAGCGAAAATGGTGAAAGACATCGCATTTGACCGTGCATTATGCATTGTGGAGTATGGGCCGGGCACGGGGGTGTTTACGGAAATGCTGCTTGCGAACATGCAGCCAGGGACGGTTCTGATCCTGATTGAAAACAACGCCAGCTTCTGCCAGTTGCTTCGCAAAAAGTACGGTCATCTTCCGAATGTACACATCATTCACGATTCTGCCGTGCATGTCGATCAGCACATACAACAATATGGACTCGACAAGGTTGATTACATTGTATCCGGGCTGCCTTTTGCGAGTCTGCCTGCGGAGGTATCACTGGACATTTTAGCTAAATCAAGGCAATATTTGAAACAAGATGGCAAGTTCATTACTTTTCAGTACACGTTACTTAAACGGGGATTGCTCAAGCAATTTTTCGAAAACGTAAGCATGACAAGGGTGTACCGTAACCTGCCGCCTGCTTATGTATTCAGCTGTAGTCGATAACAAGAACGCACAGGATGGAGGATGATTTTGCGTAAATTAAATTATATCATCGGAACAGTTACTCTGATGTCTGTCGTAATGATGGGGTGTAACGAGTCCAAAAAAACCGAAAGTATTCAAGAGCCAGCTCCATCTTCAACGAGTCAGTTGAGTATATTGACGAACCAAAAGGCATCGGCCCAGGAAGAACAGCAGGCTCTTGAAATGACCTTGGAATATAAAAAGGCGGAGTTTGCAGTCGATAACACGGAGGGTGAAGAACTATTAACCGTAGAAAAGGTGCTAGCCAAAAAAGAGATTTTGAAGCCTTTCCTGACTGAACGGAATCTTGAAAGAAATAGTATGGGTTTGCCATTTCAGGTTGCAGACAAAGAAGATGCGTCACTGCATGCTGAAGATATAAAAGCGAAGATTAAAGAAAGTAAGAATGATTGGATTCTCGTGGAGTACACGCTGAATTTGGTATTTACGAATTATGATGGAGAAGAAACGAAGACCATTCCGTTAGAAGGGGAGATTACCTTTTTACAGGAACAAGAGGAATGGCGCATTCAGGACGACACATACAATATGAAAGAAATCTTGGATATCGTCAATAAGCTATGATAACTTACACTGGGTTGAACGACCAGCCGCAGTTATATACAGCAATAGAGGTCCCACCTTCAGTTATGAAACCCTGAAGTAGCGACCTCTCTCCCGAGATACAGGTTGCTCAATCCTCGCTTCCAAATTCCTTAATTAAAAATCGGTTCTCCCAAACGTGGCGTCACCCTTCACCGTTGCACTACTGGAGGCATTGATGGCATCCAACTGCAATACGTAGTCGTAATGTCGGATGTAGTATCCGGGCTGGCTGTACGACTGGAGGGATACTTTGGAGCTGTCAGCCCAGCCGGGGCTGCTCAGGAATGTGGCATCTCCTTTATAGGTAGCAGTATCCGTGTATGTCTCAAGTACGATTTTGTTGCTGGCATTGCGTTTCAGGAAGTAGCCAGGGAAGTTGATAGACTCCAGTGAGATGCCTGTAGAGCTGGCCAAGCCGGATACAACGCGGAACTGGGAATCCAGTACAGGTGAGACGTTGGTGTCGATCCGTGCAGTGAAGTTGGAATGACGGATGTACCGATCCGGATAATTGAAGGAGCTGAAACGGCTGTAATTCGTCGCCTCAGGTGTTGCTGGGCCTAACATTTTGACCTCATGCAGGGTTGGGGTGTACCAGTTACCCGGATTGTTCCACAGGACAGCGTTGACCATATTGATACGTACATACCGGGCGGTAAAATGAACAGCATCGGTCGTAAACCCATAGGTGGTATTGCTGGTTCGATCCAGCGTAGAGTAGTTGACGCCATCGTTGCTGATCTCAATTTTGTATTTATAATAGCCTTCCGATCCTTTATACATAAACCAGGAGATATCGATCTCCGTGATGGTCTTCGGTGCACCGAAATCGACCTGCCACCAAGCTGGCCAAGTACTGGACGATGCTGCCCAAGAAGTCTGATAGTTGCCGTCATTAACATTGGATGCAGATGAGCCGGAGGCTGTGGAAATGGCTGTAGCTGTTTTGCCTTGGGCGTGATTAACAAGAGAAGGTGGCATTACCGTGCCTGTTACAGCATCGATATTCCACTCGTTGTACCATTCTAGTGAGGCGGTTCCGTTTGAATCATTCAAGGTTAAAGGAAGCCAGATATGTTTATGTTCACCAAGATTGAGTGGATTCCAGCGGTCGCCCATATAAATATAGGATGTGCTGTTGCTGCCTGTAATGGTGGCAATATCATGGATCTGGGAGCCGAAGGCCGATGGATTGCCATAAGGTGTAAGAGCGGACCACGTGCCTGTCATGGACGATGCGGTTGCATACGCGCCCTGATTCGGATACCAGCCAGCAGCCTGAGAGGTGAAGAGGTAATAGCGATTGCCCTTTTTCACAACGGCAGGAGCTTCACGATAGGCGTTCTCGAATTGCCAACCCACAAAGGATTCCACACCGGTATAGCTGGTGTTCATTTTGAAAATTGCCATGGTATCATTGGCCCCGCCATTCTTGCGGGATGCTGTGATCAGATAACCTGTACCGTCTGTATCTACAAAAACAGTCATGTCGCGTGACTCGTAATCCAAAGGCCGAAAACTTCCCTCATACGTGAATTTACCGTTCGGTGTGCTGCTGGTCGCTACCGCGACCCGCCCCAGATTGTAATCTGTACCGTTCTCGTAATGTGCCCATAGCACATACTGCCTTGTGGCGGCGTTGTAGATGACTTTGGGACGTTCGATTTTGCTGGAGGCCAGCTCGGTGGCTGAATCCTTGGTCAGAATGGCATTGCTGAACGTCCAGTTCTTCAGATCGGTTGAAGTATAGACATTAACGCTGTCAAACTTGCCGCTGACCGCATGCTCGCCGTACCAATAATACGTACTGCCGACTTTCAGAATGTTTCCGCTATTGGCCTGAATGGGGTTGCCTGTGGTATCCAGCCAATCGGAACCGTTGGTGATGGTCACACTTGCCGCGCTGGTCCGTTCGGGATGAAACCCAAACATGGTTAGCGTGAGCGCGAAGACCAGAAGCCAGACTGCTTTCCTGTTGCCCATTACACACACCTCCTAATATCGGTCCTTTGTGAAGCGTTTACATACTTAGTGTAATTAAAATGGAATCTTGTACAAGTGAACAATGTGTACCCTGATGAACAAATGGAACTTTATCCCGAATATAGCGGCGATAGCGAGTAATTTACCTCATTCAATATATAAAAAAAGGGATCGTAGACTTATAAAATAAGCCACTATCCCTTTTGGAATAACACTCTATTTAAACAGATTCACAATCTATTTATGACCTTTGCGAACCTTGAGCTGCATCTTTTTGATCGTTGTATTCTGCATAACCTCAAGCACGAGTGGGCCTTTACCGTTCAGAATTTCCACATCGGTTACATTATCCAGAATGGTAATAATCCCGATGTCGTCTGCAGTGACGCCTTCAATCTTGGCGATGGTGCCCACGAAGTCTACCGCACGGAGTTTCTTTTTCTTGCCTCCGTTGAAGTTCAGCTTCATGATCTGTTGATTCAACTGTTCACGCTTGTCCTTTTTTCGTTCAGGCACGATCTTCAAACGCTTCTCGAACTCTTCCCGACGACGGTCAACAGCTTCCTCGGAAGGAGCTTTGACAACAGGAATTGCAAATCCGATATACGATTCGATCTCGGCCAGACGTCTGCCATCCTTCGGGGTAACCAAAGTAAAGGCTTTACCTGTTTTACCTGCGCGACCCGTACGGCCTGTACGGTGTACATATCCTTCTTTTTCCAAAGGAATATCGTAGTTGATGACATGGGTAATATTCGTTATATCAATCCCGCGTGCGGCTACATCCGTTGCAATCAGATAACGGAATTGTCCTCTTCTGAATGCATTCATCACTTCGATCCGCTCATCTTGTTCCATGCCTCCGTGGATGCGATCCGCTGGATAATCGAGGTCAGCCATGACACGGAACAACTTATCCACGTTCTCCTGCGTACGACAGAACACGATACAGCTATCTGGATTTTCAACAATAAACAGGTCCTGAAGCAGCGCCGTTTTGTTCACCTCTGGCACATGAATCACGGCATGTTCAATCGTTGCTGTGGTAAGACCACTTGCCTTGATCTCAATCTCCACCGGATTGTTCATGTATTTGCGTGACAGCTTGGCTACATCTTCAGGGAACGTCGCAGAAAATAACATCGTCACTCGCTCACTAGGCAGTGCTTGAATAATGGATTGTACCGTCTCAATGAAGCCCATATTCAGCATCTCATCCGCCTCGTCAATGACAAGGTATGAGATCCGATCCAGCGGCAGGGTGCCACGTTCGATATGGTCCAGTACCCGTCCCGGTGTGCCTACAGCGACATGCGTTCTTTGTTTTAACTCGGCTTTTTGAACATGAAAAGGAGACTGACCGTATAGTGCGGTTGCTTTAATACGCTTAAAGCGTCCGATATTGGTAATATCTTCGTTCACTTGCAAAGCCAACTCGCGGGTTGGCGTGAGAATCAAAGCCTGCGGTTTATTTTCGTTCCAATCTACCAGCTCACAGACTGGAATACCGTAGGCGGCTGTTTTCCCGCTGCCTGTTTGGGATTTGACTACAAGATCTTTATTTTCAAGGGCTACTGGAATAACTTTGGTTTGAACCTCCGTTGGGGTTTCATAGCCCAGGCTATCCAGCGCTTTTACGATTTCTTCGCCAAGTCCATAATCTTTAAATTGTTGCTTACTCATCGTTAACCTCTTTTACGTTAGTTTTGAATACAAGAGCATATTGCATAATTCCTTAAAGCGACTTGTACACGGGAGAGTTTGAAATCGAATTATGCAACATGCTTATATACAAGCATTGCACCGTACATTTATCGTATACCTCTTCATTATACTCTATATGCAGGTGGGTTAACGGAGTAATTCACAATGATGTTTAAATCGTATGATGCAAACCAACTCTTTCTGAACTCCAGTCCCATAATTCTACAGCACGTTCGGGGCTGTAGGATTCCTCGGAAGAAGGAATTTTCTTCGGTCCATCCCAGTACGTTCCCTTCAACTCGCTTATAGGTTGATGTAATACGAGACTTGCAAGGTCAGTTCCTGATTGCTTAGTGGTGCGTATGCCAGCATTAAAGAAACGCATCAGAGGCATTACATAATTCCACATGAAACGAAGGAGCGGGCGATACTCTCTGGCGAGAGCGGAACCCTTGCCAGGCATCATCCCAGGATTAAATGCAGCGACTGCAACAGTTCTTCCAGATTGTTGGACTTGGCGGGCGAGTTCATAGGTGAAATACAAATTGCATAACTTCGATGTTGTATAACGTAGTTGTCCCCGGGCAGAAGGAGAGAGGGCGGCGAGTAATTGATCTGACTGGGCAGGGTCAGACATGATATTGGGATGAGCATAGCGAGGAGCGGGCATACCGGTTTTGGCTCCGGGATCGTGCGTGTCACTGGATACAACGATGATTCGCCCCTGTTCCTGAAGCGACTCAAGCAGCAAGCGGACGAGGAGGAAATGCCCCAGATGGTTCACACCAAAGGTTGCCTCGACACCATCCGTAGTGGATTGTGTATTTTGCACAAATTGAGACCCGGCATTGCAAATGATGGCATAGAGAGGTGGAAGATCGGCATGTATATATAGCGCTGCAAGTTTCCTTATGGATGTCGTTGAAGCCAAATCTAGCTCCATAGCCGAGATATTGGGGTTACCGGTAGATTGGATCAAAGTCTGCACCGCAGCGTTTCCTCTACTTAGGCTGCGAGAAGCAATAACGACATGCCACTTCTGAGATGAAGCGATCACTTTGGCACATTCGTATCCAAGACCGGTATTACCGCCTGTAATAATCACTGTTTTATTGGGTTTACTCATGGATTACACTCCCTTGAATGATTTTATATTAGATACGATACTGTATCGTATCGTTAATTGTCAATAAAAAAGGTCCAGCTAATCATAGCGGGACCTAAATCATTTGGGGTGTATTCCGTTTAAAATCATATCAATACCGCGTTTCAGTTCGTTATCCAGATCGGATGAAGTCGGTTTGAGCAAGAGCTGGTACATAATAAAACCAATTATAAAATCAGACACCAGATCCAGATCTGTATCATGACGGAGTTTTTCTTTCGGGATATAACGTTCAAGCAGACTGGAGATTTCCTTGGTCTTCGGCAGTGAATGGTTTTCCCAATACGACTCTGAAATCTGTGAACTGCCAGATAGGGTTGAAATCAGCAATGAGAGCATCTGCTTCCCAAGCGGATTGTTCATCTGATGGGCAAAACTTTGGGCCATTTCGTACAACACTTCATGTAGTTCGCCTTGTACAGCTGTGCTGAACTCCGGCTTGACACGTTCCAGTGCATCCACGACCAGCGCTTCCTTGCTGCTCCAGCGCCGATAGATTGAGCTTTTACCTACGCCTGCGAGCTGTGCGACAGACTCCATACTCAATTTCTCCACACCTACTTCGCCAAGTAAGGTTAGTGTGGCATCCAGTATGCGTTTGTGAACTTCTGTACTCCTTGGTCGACCTCGAGAAATGGGATTCTCCTGATCTGGGGGTTGTTTAGCGTCCATTTGCGAATCCTTCCCCGTTCCTTATAAGATTATTTCGTTATTATAACATATCATCTGTTTAGTCTTGTGTTAATGGATGACCATCTTCAGAGCCCTAGTCTGAGGAGGATAAGATTTGGCGATAGACGGACCTATCCACACTTCAGCTCTGCGTCCAACCAATGTTCCATCCAAAGGGGCAGTGACGGTTTCACCATTGATAATAAGTTCCGCATTCGTATGAAGTGAAATCAAGATGGGTCCTGATTTATTACCGTTATCTTCTTCGTTATCAATGAGGACCTGTCCCTTTTCTTCATAAAAATCCGTGATCACCCCGCTAACAGGAGCTTTCCCCTCCTCCTTTTCCGCTGATTCTGAAGCGCATCCTAGCGTTAACAGAAGTAAAATGAGCGGCATTAGGGATAATTTTCGCACAATGGACATTCGTTGCTCACCTCATTCTTTGTAATGTATCTATACGTATGACGGTTTTTGAGCCACCAAGGTTACTGCACATCGCTGAAAAAATAACAGAAAAACCGCTATTAAAGCTGGAACTAGAAAATGGAATATGTTAACATATGGGTAACTTACGGAACGGAGGGATACGTGTGGCAAATTTTATCCGATGGAGATAGTATGGCGAAACGTTTGTTTGCGCTTGCTGTATTTCTGCCTGTGTGCAGCTCATCGGGATCGGTTTGCCTATTTACACGTATGCCGCTAGTCACTAAAGAAACTCTCGTTTAGAGTGGTTCTTTAGTGTACTACTATTTTTTGGCGAGCATTCAGGTACACCCAATATCCGAAATGAACTGCACAGGCATGGATGTCTGTGTTTTTTAATTTATTGAGGAAAAGGGGAGATCCTGAAATGACAAAATTGAACGTGAATGAGCAGTTGGAATTTCAAAAGGTATTAAAATCTTTAGCTGCACAGAACGGGCTTCATATTGCTGAGGAATCCATGAAAATTAACGAGTCCGGTATGGACTTTAGGGTAGCGTTTGCCACCGATGAACAGGGACAACAGTGGATACTGCGCCAGCCACGGCGCGAGGATGTATGGGAACGGGCTGAAAATGAGCGCAAGGTGCTGGAGGTTGTAAAAAGCCGTCTGCCGGTAGAGGTACCAGAGTGGCGGATTTGTACCCCAGAACTGATCGCTTATCCTTTACTTGATGGAGAACCGATTGCGGTCGTTGATCCGGCAGGGGTAGGGTACGCATGGCGATTTCCACAGGAAAGCTTATCCGATGATTTCTTCGATTCGCTCGCTACTTCACTAGTGGCATTGCATAACATTGATCCTGATGAGGCGATAAAGGGCGGAGTGCGCAGCAAGACGCCTACAGAAGCTCGTAAAGCTTTTGCAGCCAATATTGAAGAGATTAAACAAAGCTTTGAGGTGCCAGATCAACTGTCCAAGAGGTGGGAAGCGTGGCTGACAACGGACAGCTATTGGCCTGAGCACTCAACGTTCAATCACGGTGATCTGCATCCACCGCATATTATCGTCGACGATGTCCAGCGGGTTACCGGACTGATTGATTGGACTGAGGCGGAGATTGCCGATCCCGGTAAGGATTTTGTTATCTATTATGCGCTCTTCGAAGAGGAAGGCTTGCGGGATTTGCTCAATCGCTATGAGAAGGCAGGGGGAAGGGTGTGGCCTCGGATGTTGGATCATATTCGGGAGCAGTGGGCGGCATACCCGGCAATCGTTGCGCAGTTTGCATTAATCACTGGGGAAGAATCCAATATGGAAATGGCGAAAGGTATGCTTGCGAGCTGGGACGTCAAGCGGGATTAATATAAGGCGAGTAAACGCTAGGGAGGAGAGGGGTGCGTGACACAACTTCGTGTAATGTGTTGGTTGTTTGCTATCACGTTAACAGTCGGTCTATTGGGTTGCTCGGCCCCTTTTTCTAACTCAGATGATAATGAATTAGATGTTCTGTCCCAAGATCGGTTACAGGAACTGAGGGGGGAGTACCCATTATCGCCACAGTCTCTCGTGACTCCATGGATGAAAAAAGTGACCTATAGAGAGATCATGGACTTCGCAGATGCAGTTGTTGTGGCAGAGGTTGTGAGCGTTTTGCCGAATTTCAGCATGGTGATAACCACTGAACCAGATACACCCGAACGCACAATGGCAGAAAAGCAGGAGACTACGGGAATAACTCCCTACGAAGCTGAATTCGTCTCTTACAAAGTAAAGGTGCACGAAGTGATTACAGGAGGAGATATAGCCAAGGAAACATTTCTGTTCTATAACGCAGCGTTTGCTGCGCTTGAGCCTAAACTTGTGCCTGGTCAAAGACTAGTTACAGCGATCAAAAAGGGAGTAGAGTCCAAGCAACGTGGAGGTTATTCCTTCTCTCGTTATGGCACGTACTATATCGTCGATGGGGATTATGTCCTTTCTGCCTATGAGGGGTTCTCCAACGAGGCACTTGAATTCACCAAACAAACGAACGGAATCAGGCTGGAGCAGTTTGTGAAAAAGGTTCGAAGCTTGGCGCAGGAGTAGGTGGACACGTAACGTATTGCTCTAAAATCCAAAAAAAGAAAAGACCTCTTCCACATGCATTGTGGAGGAGGTCTTTCAATCTATTTCAGCATACTTACATATTTTCCGTAGACATAAGCTGCGCGTCCATCTAGTTTCACTTTGACCCAACCATACTTATCTGTACTGATTACCTCAAGGACGGTGCCTTTCGGTACGGCAGTAACTACTTTGGCTTTGGATGAAGCGCTGGAGCGTACGTTCAGGTAGGCTGCAGTAACCTTGGCTTGTTTACCTTTAATGACTGTACCCGGTTTACCTGTACTTGGTGATGTCGATGGTTTGCCGGGTTTCGATGTGTCTGGTTTCGGTACCGTTGGTGTCGTCGGCTTCTCAGGTGAAGTCTCTTCTTCACCACTGCCAGTGAATGCCTTGCGAGCTTTATTCAGCTCTTGATAGAACTCACCTTTGGTTTTCACGCCAGAGAATTTCGCAATACTTACGTTCGCTTTGGCGGCAAGAGCAGTCATTTCTTCTTCAGTCACCGCATCCAAAATGTTAATGGACGCAATATTGGTATACTTGCCATCTTCCGTTGCCGGAACAGACATGATGCCATCATTAATCAGCTCTACGATATCTGCACGTGCAGGTGCTGTCAGATCAACACCCGTGATTTTCCAGTTGTGCTGGATTTTCGGTTCATAAACGCCTTTCATCACGTCTTTGAGATAAGCAATGGACAGATTACGGATCGTACCTTGAATCTCGCCAAATGCCGAAGCATCCTTGGAGGACCACAATTGCTTGAACTTACGTCCTTCCAGTGCCCCACCTTTGGCAATCAGGGCTTCCATCCGGTAGGCATTCATGCCGAGCTTGAGTGTATCTTCTTCTTTAACCACTGTGCCATTGCTGTATTTGAGGTTCGTAATCCGACTGCCGTAAGGCTTGGTCAGGTCAATTTCATACGTCACCCCGCCGAAGAAATCGTCGGTGCTGTATTTGGAAGCACGCCGTTTCGGATCAAAACTGATCGTCACATCACCAGGGCGTGTGGAGTTAAAATAACCCGCAGACCATTCCATGTAATCCTTCAGATCACGTCCGGTCACTTCATATACCGTTACTTCACCAAAGGTAAATTGGTAGTTGAACGCAATATCCTTTTTCTTGATCGGTCCGACATCCAGCTTGGCCTTATCGTTATCGATCTGGTGCGCGACTACGTCGGCATCGCTATAGTGCAGCATGACTTCAGTGAAGAAGTCAGAGAGTGGTGTCTCCTGAATCTGCACAGCAGGAATGCCTTTGATCTCATCTGCTGGTACTAGGTTGGTTCCTTTTAGCTCGGCTACTTCAATGTTGGCATCGGCACGAGCGTACTCGTGGAACGGATGCAGTGTATCTTCCAGTCCGGGATCAGACACTTCATAAGAGCCATCAGCTGCTTTTACAGCGAGTGCTTGTGCTTCCTTGCTTTTCAGTACAACCTTGTCGCCTTCTTTGGCAAACGTGAGGTCAATCCGTGAAATGTGTGAACCATATTTGTTCGGCTCGGAGATCAATACGCCGTTAACCGTTTGGGATTCAATCAGCGTATGCATGTGTCCGGCAAAAATAGCAGCCAGCTCCGGGTTGGCATTGGCGATATCCGTAACCCCGGTGCCTGGGTTCCCGTTCTCGTTATCCAGTCCCATATGCATGAGTCCAACCATGACGTCCACTTTGCCTTTCAGCTCAGCGATGGCCTTCTTGGTCTCTTCCACCGGATCTTTGACAATGATGCCGTCCAGGTGATCCGTACCTTTTTCGAACTCGGTAATCATAGGTGTGTTCATTCCGATGACGCCAACCTTGATACCGTCTTTCTCAATAATCGTATAAGCAGGCATGTAGCGGTCGCCGTTTTCTTTGAAAATGTTACCTACCAAGGGTTGTCCCTTGAACTGTGAGGAAATCTTCTCTAATACGTCCAATCCAAAGTTAAATTCATGATTTCCCATGACCCATGCGTCATATTTCATTTCGTTCATTGCGACCATCATGGGAGATTGAGGTTGATCGTTGAACAGTTCAGCAGAATTGTCCTGAATCATGTCGCCTGCATCCAACAGAATCGTATTTGGATTCTCAGCACGCACTTTTTTCACGATCGTATACAACTGCGTCATGCTGCCTGTCGGATTCGGACCATCTAGGGCATAGTCCCACGGCATAAATCGGCCATGAATATCCGATGTTCCCAGCAACGTAATCTTAGTTTCTTTGTCAGCTTCAGCAGCCTGAGCAGGAGTGGAGGCAAAAGGTGCGAAGAGGATGGAGGCACATATGAGGAATGATAAGGGCCATCCGGCGTAACGTTTCGGTGAAAATTTGCGCATGTTGTAATCTCCCTTGTTATCTAGTGTTATGTAAAGATATGTATCATTGGAGTTAATACTAGATAAACATTTGGTAAATGTAAACCACAAAATGACAAATAAAAGAGACTGCTCTGGATCATTCCATAGGAATTCACTGGAAATGATCAGAGTAGTCTCTACGCGTCTCTTTATATGTTTAAACTTCTTCCTCAACAACACCCAAATCACATTGGATTGTAGATGACGATTGGCACTTCAGTATGAAATGTTACTGATGAAGAAGGGATTTTCTCGTTATGGAGGAGAGATAGCACTTAGCTAAAGACCAACGGGGCCCTTAACTCTTATACCGTCTCAATTGAACTACGACTACGAGAATTGAATAATTTTATTTTGACAACGATGGATATCAAAGCAAGCAGACCAAAGATTATTCCGCTCCAGATGACCTGATGAATTCCAAGTTGGGCAATGAACCAGCCACCAATGGAGGTACCGAGGGTAATCCCCAGATTAGAGAAAGAGACAAAGAGGCTATTTCCGAATTCAGGTGCTTCCTGAGACTCCGTCGTAAGCCAAGTTTGGCTGACAATCAGACCGCCAGAGTGAATCGCACCCCAGACGAACACCATGATAATCATCGGAATGAAATAGGAACCTGCATAGAAAACGAGTAAATAAGCCGCCATGTACAGCACCGGGAAGAGGAGAACGGTTCTCGGAATATTCCGATGCAGAAGCTGTCCGAATACCAAATTGCCGGCGATCATAATAACACCAAAGGCCAAGAGCATCACACTAATCCATGAACCGCCCATTTGGGTGACTTGCCCAAGGTATTCGGCGAAATAACTGTATACGGAGAACATCGCTGCAAAAATAAAAACGACAGTAGCAATATTCAGCCACAGCGCAGGTTTACGCAAAATGCCGATCTGTTTGCCATAAGACATCTTCTCTTGCACAGGCATCGAGGGCAGCCAAATCCATATACCGATGAAAGCAATAAGACTGACAACCGCTCCGAACCAAAACGCAGCCTCCAACGAGAAGCGTTCCGCAAGATAGGAAGTTAAGGGTACGCCAAACGCAAAGCCGGCAGTGATCCCGGTAAACACTTTGGCAACCGCCTGACTGCTTTTTTCCGGTGGGACCAGCTTGGCACCCGTGACAAGAGCAACGGAGAAGAAGACCGGGTGGAAAATGGCCGGGATAATCCGAAAGATTAACATCATGTCGAACCGGGTTGTGTAGGCATATACTACGTTGGAAATGGCAAATAACAGCACAGCGGTTAACAAAATGGTTTTACGATTGATACCAGATACAAGCAAAGTCAGAAAAGGGCCAGACACCGCAACGACGAGAGCGAAAATACTTACCAGCCATCCAGCCTGTGCAGCGGAGATGTTAAATTTCTGCGTGATCTGGGGGAGCACTCCGATAATGCCTACTTCTGTAGTGATGATGGCGAATACACCCAGCGCCAGAATGAGAATAAGTAACGGATTAACCTGTTGTGATTTCGATTTCATGTTAAAGTGTAGACCTCCAAATAAATTTATATATATAGAAAAATAGATATAACAGACTAAAAAATACCTCCTTACCTGTATGAAAGTATATGGCCGATATAATAAGTACTCAGAATTACATTATATCTATATTTATAGATTTGTAAATATAATAAAGTGTAACTCATTTGTTTAAGTCATCATGTTAGTGCCCAACATCTATACTTTCTGAGGGACAAGCTATACTTTCTACATAGATAATTACAAATATATCCAGTAAAATGAAATTTGTAAGCGCTTACTATTGAATCGAATACTAAAATTCAAAGGAGGAAATAATTCCCTGTACTATGGCAGCATTCCGCGGTTAAAGGTGTAACCCTGTGGGGCTACAATCAGAATCAAACCTGGGTACTGGTTCTCACTTGGTGAATAGCAACGGTACAGAGCGTCCAGCGCTCCAATGGTTGAGAAATTATCTCGCCAATAATCCTTAAGCTGGCATAATCAGTTTCATTAGCTATCACTTGTATCCCAAAAATAGCGCCTGTTCCGCAGATTAGGTAGCGGAGCAGAGCGCTATTTCTTTCTCATACTGTCCTGTCTAGGATTGGGAAATAACAATACTGTTGAAGGAATCAGCCTCCAGCTCGAACCGGAGTGTCTGTCCTTCATACGCCAGATGCAGGTCACGGCTGTCCTTGAACGGATTGTTGATAACAATGACGAGACTATTGTCCGGGTTGCGGAAAGCCACGGCTTTGCCACTCCAGGCTCCAGACAGTCCGACTCTTCGTGCACCAGGCACGACATCATGAGCAAAATGCTTCATCACATAATACTCGGGATTCCGAATGATTCCTTTGGCATCCGGGTCTACCGTAATCATGGAGTTTTGCTCCCACCCCCATGTGCTGCGGCCTTTCGGCTCCAGAACCATGTTCCAGTAAATATACGCATTCACTCCATTACTGAAATAGTGCTGGTACAGATTAAATACATACTTGGCGTAGTTCCACGAGTTGTTACCGTCACCGCACTCATTCTCGGTCTGCATGTAACGAAGCTCCGGGTAGCTCGCGGCTGTACGTTGGATGGCATTTTTGCCTGCCCACTGATAACCGACTCCCTTGATATAGGCGTAGGCTTTGGGATCACTAAGCACCAGTCCGGCATATTCGTCAAAATCATTTGTTTTCTTTTTGATCAATTCTTCCCATGGATCAGGTGCGTTGATCGTTCCCAGCCAAATTTCCGTATCCAGACCGTGCTGATCAAAAGCAGGGCCCAGGTAATCGGCGATAAACTCACGCAGCTGCTCACCTGTCCACATGCAGGAAGGGAATTTCTGATCCGCGATGACTTCGTTTTGTACATGGACCTGATGGATGGTAATGCCAGCGTCCTTGTACGCCTGTATGAATTTGACGAAATACAGCGCATAAGCTTCCAGGATATCCTTCTCCCAGCGCAGCGTTCCATAGTTATAGGCTTTCGGTGACTTCATCCAGGTAGGTGGACTCCACGGTGAGGCGAAGAATTGCAGATTCGGATTATAGGTCAGGGCCTCTTTGATGTATGGAATCAGATATTTGAAATCGCGTTCGATCGAAAAATGTTCCATGGTCACATCGCCGTCCACCTCATTGTGACTGTACCATTGCTCTGCATAATCACTCGCGCCAATGGGTAGGCGACAGATGTTGAATTTATGTTCTCCTTCCGGGTGGAAGAGGGAATGAAATACGTCATGACGCTGCTCCTCATTTAAGTGGGACAGGGCAATATAACCAAGCTCATTAAAGCAACCGCCAAATCCTTCTACAAGCTGATGCTGTTCACCTGTGAGTTTTAAGTTAGCGTTTTCATTTGTAGATGTATAAGAGATCTCTTTCCACGCATGATCTGGTGTAGTGGAATAACCGTGTAATGTCAGGGACATTGGAATTTCCTCCTCGATTGAATCTCAGGTATGATGTACAGTCAGTATATCAAGTCCCATTGCAAAAGAAGATACGCTGAACCGCGTAAAATTTGCCCTAATCCAAGGTGGTGAGAATCCATGATCATTCCTGAACCATACCGTTCTTATCTATCTCCAGAGAGCCGATGGCTTCCTGCAACGGACTGGAACGTCAAGCTGTTTGGTGCTCACATGCAAAAGGTGAAACAGGGCTGGCAAGTGCCGCTGGAATCGCATTTGGCCTTTGAACTGATACTGATTCTGGAAGGATCGCAGACGACGATACTGGAGAACATCCGTTATGATCTCCACGCAGGAGATATATTGCTTATCCCGCCTGGATGCAAACATACCAATGAATGTAATCAGGAGCAGGGGCTTACCTACTTTATTGCCCATTTCAATGTAGATGAGGTTCTGTTTCGCCAAGAGATGAGTAGACATGTGCAGATGATGTTCCCATGTGGCGGCGAGGATAATCAACGATTAACGGAAGTCATGATGAAATGGGTGGACCTGCTTCAGCACAAAGAAGAATATACAACATCAGATCTGTTCCGCATGCAGGCTGGTTTGCTGGAGATTTTGGCGATATTGGCAGAGCAAAGCTCCTCCCGTTCCCAAGAAGCCGTATCGCCTACTGTGGCGCACTATGCAACACTGATTGCCGAGGCAATCAAAAGCCGTTTCAATGCCGGGAATATCCAGCGGGAAGGGCTGGGGGATAAGGAGATTCGGATTGAAGAGATTGCGGCCTCGCTTCAAATCAGCCCTGGATATGCTCTGGAGACATTTCAGAAAGTATACGGCATCTCTCCGCGCAGATATTTGTCTGAACTGAAGCTTCACGAAGCCAAGCAGCTGATACATCAGCCTGATCTTAATCTCACTCGGGTTGCTACCATGCTTGGATATTCCAGTCTTGCGCACTTCAGTCGTCAGTTCAGAAGATGGACTGGCATGAGTCCCAGTGAATACAGGCAGACCCTGGGCAGCATCCGTTTTTTCGATTAAATAATCGCTATTCCGCCAATCGTATTGCTGCCAGCTCGTATCCTGTATACTGCTCATCAAAAATCCCCGCTGATGTTCAGACGGGGACTTCGCTGTGCATGTAACAATCTACATGATGGCATATGAATTAAATTGGAATTGTGCATTGAGAAAAGTTGAGATAAGTGCTCGGTGCTTGATTATGCTTGGCTTAATTAAGGTTGTACATTCTCGGCCTGCGCTTTGTTTTCGAAGATCAGAATCGTTTTGCTGCTTCCGATATACGCAACCGTCGTATTAAATTGCTCCGAAATAAAACGTACCGGGACAAACGCCTTTCCATCTTTCATCAACAGGGGTGCATCGTTTATCGCAAGTGTATCGTCTACAATCACCTGTTTGTTGCCCACGGCCCACCGAACTACTGTACCATTCTGCGCAATCTGAACCTCCTGTGTATCCGGATTCCAGTTCACGCTGGCATTCAATTGCTCGGAGACAAAGCGGAGTGGTACATAGGTCCGTCCTTCATCGATAAAAGGTGCAGCCTCCAGTGCGTAAGCACGATCCCCGACATAGGCTGTGGTAGAGCCTTCAATAAGCCGCTGGAAATTGCCCTGTGGAGTACGCTTCTGCTCCCGCACATTCATCTGGTTTAGCAGGCGCATCGTGTCACTGCCGCTCGCAACATCCAGATAATTATTTTGTACCGTGAGTCCGGCAGGTTCCGGTTCAGAGACCGAGGCCTGCGTACCGGAGGATAAGGAAGTGGAAGCAGAGATATCCGTTATCGTATTTGTATTTGCAGAGCTGTTTCTTGTAAAAGTAAAACCGGCAATCGGTGACAGATCCCACACCCGGTTATTGGACAGTTTCAGTACTTCCAGCTTGGACAGCTGGCGTAACGGCTCCAGATCATAGATCTGATTGGACTCCGCATTCAATTCTTTCAACCCTACCAGGTCTTCCAAGGGTGCCAGATGCTGAACCTGATTCCCGGAGAAGTCTATTGCCTGCAGGCGTGTCATATGCTTCAAGGGCATCAGATCGGAGATCTCGTTGCCTGCCACATTCAGCTTCTGAAGTGTATTCGGAAGATCAGCCAGTACATCCAGTGTATGAATGTGGTTGTTGGCCACATTGAGCTGTTTCAGTTTTCTTTTATCCGCCAGTGGTGTCAGGTACGTTATCGCATTATTCGAGATTTCAAGCCATTGAAGATCATCTGCATCCACCAGTGCGGAGAGACTGGTAATCTGATTACCGCTGGCGTGAAACGTATGTAATCGGGTGAATCCACGTACAACTTCTATGGAAGAAATGGAATTGTTGCTGATATACAGCCGTCCCAGGTCTTTCAAATCAGCCAGTGCATCAATCGATGTAATGTAATTATTGCGAACGTCAACCTCGCGAAGCTGAGTCAGATGCGCCAGCGGTGTTAGGTCTTCAATCTCATTGCCATATAACCGGAGGTGAGTCAGATTCGTGGCGTATTCCAGACCGGACAGGCTTTGAATGCCTGCATTGCTCAGATCCACTACGTGCAGCTGCTCCAGATCGGAGGAAGTTAGCGGGGAATCTACCGGTTTGTTCAGGATCAGCTTCAGTCCGTTCTCCAGTGCAGGATCTTTGATGATTCCTTCGCCCAAGTCTGCCGTAGTATAGGCCATCGCTTGCCCAGCCGCCCCGAGACTCAGGATGAAGACTAGAAATAGTAGAGTCATTCTTCTCATTGCATGAATTCCCTCCGATTCCGATTTTGATGATAGGTAAGTGTACCGTTCTTATGTAATTTGTGAGTACCAATTTATGTCGGTAAACTACTATAGTTACGATATGGACAGATATAATAGATAAACACATCTATAGTTATTAACCCATCATGGGGCAAAAGGAACAAGAAATTCATGACAGGCAGAACATCTACTTCTATTCTATATGATACAAACCCCATACTGCACTCTTCCAGCCATCTTTTTCAAAAAAAATTGTACAACTCCCCCAGATGCTATTCAACTCCATGGCAGAAAGGGTATAGATGAAGTAAGAAAGCCATTTGGAGGAGAAGATGCAGGTATGCGCCAAGCCATGATCATTAGTAATCCATCGTCGGGTAAAGAAGAGGCTCAGCAATATGTGTCCCAGGTACAAGAAATTCTTGAATCACAGCAGTATGAAGTGGTGGTCAATGAGACGGCTGGTGAGGGCGATGCGACCAACTACTGTCTGAGTGCCTGCAAAGATGGCTGTGATCTCATCATTTCCATCGGAGGGGATGGGACGCTGCATGAGACGATTAACGGCATGATGGATCAGGAGCATCGTCCAAGACTGGGTGTGGTGCCGCTGGGTACGGTGAATGATTTTGCGCGTGCGCTGAATATCTCGCTTGATCCGGAGGAAGCCATTCGGCAGTTATGTTCGGAGCAGATCCATAGGGTGGATCTCGGTAAAATCAATGATCGTCTGTTTGCCAACGTGGTGGCAGCTGGTTCATTGGCAGAGGCGTTATTCTCGGTATCCTCTGAAGAGAAGTCGAAGCTGGGTTCATTCGCTTATTTGAAAGAAGGATTGAAAGATTTGATGAACACACCGGCCAAGCCACTCACTATTGAGTATGATGGGCAGTTCTGGGAAGGGGAGTCTCCACTTTTTCTCGCGGCACTGACCAATTCGGTTGGAGGTTTTGAGAAATTGTCCCCGGAAGCAGCGGTGGATGATGGATTAATACATTGTTTTGTGATCCGTAGCATGAACGTATTCAATACGGTTACACTTGGAACGTCCCTATTGTTTGGCAACCTGAAGAACCACAAGGATGTTGATTATTTTACGGCAAAAGAAGTTCACGTCCGTTCTACAGAAGCCATTCGCACAAATGTGGATGGAGAAGAAGGGCCCTCTCTGCCCATTCAAATCAGTGTATTGCCTCGGCATATTGAAGTGATAGTCCCGGAAGAAGTATAGATGAGTGAACGATGCAGAAAAAAACCTCCATTATTCCATATAAGAAATCTAAAATTCCATTGAAACCGATTGCAGTTCTGTGTCACAATCATAGACGGAAGACAAGTATATACTAGTTGGCAAAGATCATGAGAATGAATGTACGATACTATTCGAATATGGAGGGAAATCATCTTGAGAACAATTAAACTTGGCAGCAGCGCACTCGAAATACCGGTTGTAGCCGTTGGCTGCATGAGAATTAATTCATTAAGCAGCAAAGAAGCTGAACATTTTGTTCATTCCGCCATGGAAGCAGGCGCGAACTTCTTCGATCATGCTGATATTTATGGAAACGGGGCTTGTGAGGAGATCTTTGCAGAGGCTGTGCAGATGAATCCCCAGGTTCGTGAAAATATGATTCTTCAATCCAAATGTGGTATCCGCAAAGGCATGTTTGATTTCTCCAAAGAGCACATCTTGAATTCGGTGGATGGCATTCTGCAACGCTTGAAAACCGATTACCTGGATGTTTTATTGCTGCATCGCCCGGACACCTTGGTGGAACCGGAAGAAGTAGCTGAAGCCTTTGATCAGCTAGAACGCGAGGGCAAAGTACGTCACTTCGGGGTATCCAACCAGAATCCGAACCAGATCGAACTGTTGAAAAAATACGTTAAACAGCCACTGGTAGCCAACCAGCTGCAGTTGAGTATTACCAATACCACGATGATTGACAGTGGAATCAACGTAAATATGGAGAACGATGCCGCAGTTAACCGTGATGGCAGTATTCTTGATTATTGTCGCCTGCATGATATCACGATTCAACCATGGTCCCCGTTCCAATACGGATTCTTCGAAGGCGTATTCCTGGGCAGCGATAAGTTCCCGGAACTGAATGCGAAGATCGACGAGATTGCTGCAAAATATGAAGTGAGCAACACGACCATCGCAATTGCCTGGTTGCTGCGTCACCCGGCACAAATGCAGCCAGTGACAGGTACAATGAACATCCAGCGTTTGCAGGATTGCATCAAAGCTGGCGATGTTCACCTTACACGCCAAGAGTGGTACGAAATCTATCGTGCAGCTGGTAATGTGCTGCCTTAAACCCAAATCAATACATAGCAGAATGATCTGCTGTATTGCATGTAAAACACGAGCGTATATAGCGCTCGTGTTTTTATTTTATCCTTTATTTGATGCTTATTCGTTCCCGGTATAAAATAAGGGTAGGGCCTCTATTTTAACAAAAGGATTATTTTGTAATTAATACAAATTAGTTGAATTTATCTTATTGACCCTTGCTTAATTATTACATATAATTACTTTTGCATACCGTTAATCCTGTTTATGGTTTTTTATTTTGGAGGGTGGTGTTAGTTTGGAGCCGACAACCACGATACGCGATCATTTAGAGAGTTATCTGAAGCGTGAGCAGATGTCCATTAGTCTTTTTTCGGAAACGTCAGGAATTAACTCGGGTACGCTGAGCAACATTTTGAACAAGAATCGTCCGATTGCGATGCAGCAGCTGGATCGAATCACTTCAGCTATGAGACTTGAAGAAGGTTACTTCTATGAATTGTATATAGATGAGTGTTTTGTCCATGCTGCCCCTGACTGGCGAAGACTGGGACCATTCCTTCATCGATGTGCAGAATTGAATAAATTGAATTGTATTGAAGATGTTATCCGGTTGATGATGGATAATCTATCTTATATTCCTTTGTTATTTGATCTGGCTGAAGAATTCTACCATGCTGGTAAATTCAAACCGGCCGTTCTACTATATGAAACGATAGCCGAAAGTGAGAAAATGCAACACTCCGAACGGCTTGCACTATGTCAGTATCGACTATTCAGATTGGGGCTGAGCAATGATCAGCAACGAAATCTAATCATTGCGGCCCAATTCGAATACTATGTGGATCGGCTGGATGAACGCTATCAGCTGGATGCGCTCAACGAACTGATCAATGCCTTTGGTGCCTTGCACAGATGGAATAAAGTTCAGGAGCTGTCCGAGAAGCTTAGGGTGAAAGCAACCATCCATTATGAGCTGAATGGAAGAAGGAAACAGGAAGAAACCAAAAGACCAATTGTGTTTTACATTCTGTATTCTTATTTGGCTTCAGGTAGTGCGTGCTATCAACTTAAAGACTATCAAGGCGCGCTTAAATATGTTTCTTTATACACGGATAACGGTTGGGTTAAGAACCCTAATCAAGACGAGATGGTAGTTATGAATCAGTTTCAGGAATGGGCTGAGGGCAACCGTTATATATATCAATTAATGAGCGGACAGTTTGATGTGTTGCCTGAATATTTGAATTACATCTCAACAAAAGAAAATGAAATTTTCCCAGCGCTTTGTGATATTGTGACTGCTGCCAATCGCTATGATAAAAATATTGATGATGTGCTCGAACAGTATGAATCATACTTTACGTACCAGGAACAGAGCAACCGAATTGGAAAGGTTAGCAGACAGGTTACAGATGATCGATATTTACGTCTTTTAGCAGATCTCGCTGCGTATTATCTAAAGAAAGACGAGTATTTCACAGGAATACAATTTGTTCTGGATAGTTTACGATTCTCTATTGAAATTAGCAGTGGACGAGGTATGCTTAGAGGTGTCGGACTGTTTGAGCAATATAGGGAGTTTGCAACTGAGACGGCGAAACAGCAATACAAATTGATCATTAGTGAGGTGCAGAAACTCAATGAAGAGAAAGTTGGCTTTGCTGATAGCTACATGTAGTATTATTATTTACATTGTAGCTCCTGCTACGGAACCTGTCTCAGGCAAGGAAGTTCCAGACCCCGGAATTATGAGAACTGCTGACCACGGATTCGGAACTTAAAAAATTGGTAAGGGACGCTTCTGAATATTCATTCAGAGGCGTCTTTTTTTGCGTCTGGTGGAAGAATAAGTATGTCGTACCCCTTGCGGCCTATCGATTGGCATAATAAACTAAAATATGACAAAAAGGAGGGATACTATGGATTGCCTGGAGTTAATGTCACAGATCGAAGAAGCCAGACAACAGCTTCACCGCTTGCAGTCGGAATACGGCAGTTTGCTTCATCCTGAAGTCATCCATCAATCTGTAGTTCTGGACGGTCTTATTAATCAATACAATCGAGCCAAAATGAAAAAGTTGATTAATTAGTGCTTCGCCTATTTACATATTGGTTTCCGTATACTATAGTTAGTCACATGAGTAACTAACCGACTAACTAATTAACAATGAATGAAAGTTGGAATCGCATGAAATCGAATTTGGATGAATCTCAGCCTATTTTTCATCAGATATCCATGATGATTATGGATGACATTGTAGACGGCAGATTGAAGGTGGAGGAACAGGTCCCTTCAACCAATGAACTCTCTCGCTTTTACAATATTAATCCAGCCACGGCACGCAAAGGGCTTCAAATGCTCGTGGACAAAGGTATCATTTACAAACAGCGAGGTGTTGGAATGTTTGTTGCGAAGGGAGCCAGGGAAGCATTGCTTGTTGAACGAAAGCAGCATTTCTACGAGGAATATATTAAACCTTTACTTGAAGAGGCCAGACGGATTCACATGAATGAGGACATGATTATCGATTTGATCCGGGGCAAGAAAGATAAGGAGAGTGAGTTATGATTCAGATCGAGCAGGTGACCTACAGCTATCAACAGACGCCGGTGCTAAAAAACGTGACGTTACATGAGAGTGAGCCGATCATTAGTGCAATGTGGGGAAGAAATGGTGCAGGCAAAACAACCCTGATGAGTCTGCTCGCAGGCCATAACCGGCCTGATACTGGAACCATTGAAGTGATGGGCCAGGATCCATACAACAACTTGGCTGCGCAGGAGAATCTGTGTTATATCCAGGAGAACCATCCCCTGGGTAGAAATTGGACGATCAACGACATGGTTCGATTCGGTCAATACTTCCATCCTCAGTGGAATCAGGGTCTCGCCGAGCAACTAATCGACATGTTCGAACTGCCAATGAAGAAGAAGATCACCAAATTCTCAAAAGGCATGAAGACCGCCGCTCAGATGATATTGGGTCTTGCCAGTAACGCAAGAGTAACGATTCTGGATGAGCCCACCAATGGACTTGATGCTGAGAAACGTAAATATTTCTACAATACTTTACTGGAGACGTATGAAGATAACCCGCGTCTAATCCTAATATCAAGCCATCATATTGAGGAGATTCAGCCTTTATGTGAGTCCCTCATCGTTCTGCAAGCCGGGGAAGTGTTGTTTAATCAGCCGATGGAAGAGATGCGCGAAAAAGGAGTTCTTCTAACAGGGAGAATTGAAGATGTCAATCGAGTCACCGCAGACGTGAAGGTCATTGAATCTTCCCAGATGGGATCGACCTTGAAAGTGATGATTGATGAGCCATACTCGAAAACATGGAAAGACATCGCTCATACGCATGGGCTTTCCATTGAGAAGGCAACATTACAGGATTATTTGGTCAACAGGACGCGTAATCAGGAGGGGATTAAGCGATGAACTCGGTGAAAGGTACGAATCGGCTGATTCTGGACGATATGCGTTGGTATTTAATGATTTTCTCGTCAATTACACTCATGCTTACAGTTGTCTATCTGGCCATTGGATTCATCTTTGATGTGACGTATACTACTCAACTATTTGGTCCAATGTACGGAGGAATCTGTGCTTTTGCGGTCGCGGGCATCATCACATTGTTTCCGGTTGCGATAGGTATGGGCAGTACACGAATACAGTTTATGAAATCCTTTTATATCATCTCGGTATGGATGGTCGTAGGAACAATTACGATACTGAACGTCATCTATTTCATTATGCATCTTCTCCATGAATATGGAACGCTTGGCGTAACCTTTTATCAACCAGGTATGCTGTATTCAAGTGGATATCATTTTTTTTCCTATCTATGGTTTGATCTGATGATTGGTTTTCTGGTGCTGGGGTTATCCATCTTCTCAACTGTTTGTTGGATTAGATTGGGGATGCGCAACTTTTTTGTCCTATTCTTTGGGGTTAGCTTAATCGTCACGTTGGTAATTGTTCTATCAGATCTGAGCACCTGGGTCCAGTGGTTTACGAATGTCAATCTCATCGCATTGGTCACCACTCTGGGGGTCATTGGAGGTGCTTTGCTTCTGAGCACGTACCCGATGATGAAGAATACGCCGCTTACAATGAAAGGCAGAAAAGACTGATCAGATCAGAAAAACACGAGTGCGTACATACACGCCTCGTGTTTTTTTGTATAAGTTAGGCTTGAGCTTGTGGTTTGAATCCTTCTTCTTTGAGATACTCGCCAGCTTCGCTACGCGTTTCGAAAGCCATATCCAGATTAACACCGGAATACACATACCACATGTCATCTTCATATTTTAAAGTCAGCGTATGTCCATCTTCATCGACCCATGTTCCACCACCTGTAGAGGTTGTAGCCAATGCAGGAGCAGCAGTTTTCACTTGTTCTGGCACCTCGAATTCAACTGCGTTGGGATTGTGAGACATCGCTTGGATCGTTTCATCTAACAATGTGCGTAGATCTGCTTCGGAGTAATCACGAATATTGACGAATCCTTTATTATCGGTCTCATAGTTGGGCAGTAACCCTGCATAGATATAACCGTTACCGTTAGGATGAATATGGAGAGCAACAATCTTTTTCTCGTACGCACTTTCTTCGTAGTGGAAATTAACACGGCCGAGAGAAACATCTTTGCGTTGCAGTTGGGGATACGATTGTAGTACTTCAAGCTTTTGTTCAACGTTAAGCATATTTTCCTCCTGTTAGTGTTGGGTAGTGGTGATTATAACATACATAGGTGAAAAGATAAGCATCAAAAAACAGGCGCAGTCTAGCACCTGTTTGAGGATTCACATCATAGATGATCGCTTATAATAGTAGCATTAATTGAATATCGTGAAAAAGTACGCTTCCCTCTGGTGAAAATGAGAAGCGCGCCTTTCTGTTAATTTCCAGATAGAATACTTTGCCCCAGTTCTTTCAGGTATTCCATCGCTTGCAGATAAGGATAAGGCCCATAGCTTACGCGTGCCACACCCAGCCCAGCAAGTTGTTTTGGTGAAGGCTCATGGGATGTAACCATCACGTTGACCGGAAGCGACGAACATTCACACAACTCCTGAATCAGTTGTTGATTCTGTAAGCCCGGAACAAACAGGCCACTGGCGCCTGCATCTGCGTAAGCCTTGGAACGAATAAGAGCCTCTTCCAGGAGTGCGTGATTGTGTCGTTCAGGTGCATTTTGCAAAAAGATATCTGTGCGGGCGTTAATGAACAGCGGAATGTCTGCCTGCTCCGCAGCTTTCCGGGCAGCCGACAGTCTCAGACATTGCTCCTCCACAGCGTACAGTCCCAATCCGGTGGGAAGCTGATCCTCGATATTAATTCCTACCGCGCCGTGATGGATTACTTGGCGCACATTTTCCTTCACTTCTGACGCAAACCTGCCATACCCTCCCTCTATATCGATCGTTACAGGCAAATCTACGCTTGCTGTAATCCGGGCCAGATTGGCAAGCGCCAGCTGGAATGGCATCGCTTCTCCATCTTGTTCACCGTGGGCAGCAGCTACAGACCAGCTTCCAGTAGCGATTGCTGCTGCTCCAGCAGATTGGATGGCGAGTGCACTCCCGGCATCCCATACATTGACCAGAACCAATGGATTCCCTTTCACATGGGATTGGTGGAACAACATCGCTTTATCTTGTAGGGTACTCATAAGACTTATCTCCTCCGTTACATAGCTGTAATCCTCGTTATACCACTGCCGTTCCTTTCTTATCTCTTGAGTTACTCGGGAACCTGCCTCTCATGGGTTAAAAGCCAGTTCTTACGTGTCAGGCCTCCTCCGTATCCACCCAGTTCACCACTAGCATTGATCACACGGTGACAAGGAATAACAATGGCCAGCTGATTGGCTCCGTTGGCCTGTGCTACCGCTCGACATGCTGTGGGTTTACCCAGTGCATTCGCGATATCCTGATATGACCTCGTCTCTCCCGGTTGGATCGCAATCAATTGCTCCCATACACTCTTCTGGAATGGTGTTCCTAACCAGAACAACGGGGTATGGAATACAGTTAGCGTGCCTTCAAAATACTGCGCAAGTTCCCGTTCAATTGAACGAATCGGTTCTGTTACTCCAGGTACAATGGCTGACTTCGTCCGTTTGCGCAATCGTTCCACTTCACGCTCCAGTCCTCTGCGATCCACGAATTCGAGCAGATATAATGCTTTCTCATCGGCTACAGCCATCATGGGTCCAAGACGTGTGTCGATCCAGGAGGCCTTCAAGACATGTTCTTCATCTACTTGTGTAGGCGCTGCGCCCATGATTCGTGAAAAGGCATCCCTGAACCCGCTGCCGGACTCGTAACCGGTGGACAGCTGGGCATCAATGACCGTTCGACCGGAGCGAATATTTTTCAGGGCCAGTCCCATGCGGCGGGCACGGGCATACTCCACAAAGGTCATGCCAAATCGCTTCTTGAACTGACGTCTGGCCGTAGATTCGTCGATGGATAATGCTTTGAAATCCTGACCTTTCCAGCGTTTCTCCGGATTGTGCTCCACGGCTTCTACCAATATGCGTACCACATCAGATACCTGATTGGGATGAGATAACGGGCGGCAACGCTGACAAGGGCGATACGAAGCAAGCAAAGCCTGCTGCGCCGTCTCATAGAATTCGCAGTTTTCGAACTTTGGCTTCCGGGCGGGGCATGTAGGCCGGCAGAATACACCCGTCGTCTTGACGCCTACATAGAATAAACCTTCGTATTCCGAATCCTTGGCAACCAGAGCCTCATAGTAATGTTCTTTCATTTCAGCAGAAATCATTGGGCGCACGTCCTTATATCAGTAAAGTTTATCCTTGTTGATATTATAAAAAAACGATGCACAGGGCATCGCCGAAAATCAGGCATGAATATTTTTATTTCATCAATACTTACTTATTATTTGCTCGTCCAGTCCAGTTTACCAGAAAGATCCCCAAGAATATGCATAGCCCGCCCATATAGACGTAATCCCGAATGACTTCGCCCAGAAGCAACCAGCCGGATAAGACACCGATTGCCCCACCTGCGGCAAAACAACTTTTTAAAGGATAATGTTCACTATTTGACAGGGTGAAAAAAATATCTGATCTAAGCGATGCCATTAATGCCTTGAAGAATGAAATACAAGAAACGTAAAGCGGTGATTTTATGTTGGCCGAACTTTTAGTACAAGCACAGCAACACCACGATCAGGAGGCAACATTACATGTCCTAGAATCTTTCATACCAAAGATTAAAGCCTCCTTGCGACAAGTCCCCGCTGATTATCAAGATGATTTAAAACAAGAGCTCTATGTCAAAATGATTGAGGTGATACAGACTTTCGATATTAGTGAATTGAATGAAATTTTGGAGCGTGGTTGTAAAAAAAGAGACTCATTTCTCTTTATATATATGTGAAGGCGATACGGCATTGCAGAACACTGGGGAATGGTTTTCTGGCTATGATTCCTCCTTATTGCTCTCATAACTAATAAAAATAACTTTAGGAGTGATTTATTATGGCAAATCTAAGCGCTAATGGAGCAACTTTTATGAAAGGGCATGAGGGACTTAACTTAAAATTCTATGCCGATCCAAAAGGTTTTCCAACCGTTGGATATGGACATCTGATAACAAAGTCTAAAACATACACAGCGAATACAACTTTAACCCAAGCACAAGCTGACGCTCTATCAAAATCTTTGGGACTCAGTTATACTTCTCCAATTACTCAGTCTCAGGCAAATACATTTTTCACCAATGATACTGCAAGTGCTGTATCATCCGTGAATAAAGTGGCACTTCCTGCAGGTATGTCCCTTTCACAAAATCAGTTTGATGCACTTGTTTCGCTTACTTTTAATGCAGGCTCCGGGGTGCTTAGTACCGATGATGTAGTAGCTCTGCTTGCATACAAGCTAATCTACCCATCTTTCCAAGGGCCACGTTCAACTCAGGAACTTGACAATTGTTCTAAACTAGTAAGTAAAGCATTTTCATATGATAGAACCTTAACGAGACGAAGAAATGAAGAAGCAGAACTGTTTTGTAAAGGCTCGGGTTATACTCATAAATATCCAGTATATACACTATAGTTCAATCGTCTTACAACATAAACAAGAAAGGTCAGCCTTTATGGCTGACCTTTCTTTCTTTTATCACAAAATTTATTACCACAAGCAAACTCATTTAGTCATCCGTTTTTCAAGCTCAAAAATAGTCGCCTCTGATAATAAGATCAGCCTATCGTTATTAACAACAAAGAAACTTACGCTAACAGGTATACTGAGCTTTGTTGATGGATCACTTATATCGATGGCTTTTACTACATCATTAGCATTCAGATCCGGCATATCTATTTTATATAGTCTATAAAATGCGTCAGCGTTATCGCATGTTGATGTAATTTCATATAATGGATTCTTCAGCTCATATTGATAATCACTATAGTTTTTAAGTCCTTTAGATGAAAAAAAGTCTTTTTCGATTACAATTTCATCCCCGATAAATTTTTGCCCTGTTGGATATTCAGAAGCATCATTATAAGAATTTGCAAACCCAAGGTGCTTCTTAACTTTCCAAGTTCCGTAAATAAATTTTTCAGTTTCACTATCCAATTTTACACGTCCTTGCGAACAATACTCGGAGGTGCTAGCTGGACTGGTAGACTCCTTTGCTTCAGGTTTTGGCTCACTAGATGTATTTGAACTTGAAGTCGTTTCAACCTTTCCACAAGCTGATGCTAACATCAGCATTATCATCATACAAGCCAATAATGTTTTTTTCATATCTCACACTCCTACTATAAAGTTATGTTTTCGCATGTTTTCTCGCTTGATAACTGAGTTAATCCCCGTATGGATTAAAATCTCCTGTTCCATCGTTTTTTATATCACCATGTGCTAAAAGCTACTTCCATACAGCGAGTAATCCTTCACTGCTGTATAACAAATGGGGGGATGCATTTTCTTTATTTTTCGATGTCGCTCATTTTTCAACAATTTATTCCCCTTTTATCTACCTAGCAGAAATTATATCAGAGCAATTTAAGTGATGAATGACATAAAATTAACATTATTTATGAATAAGGTTAACTTTATGTTATCTAGATCACAATATTAATTCGAAATGAAGTGGGTTTCCGAGCGCATCAACTACGGCATGAATTTTGGTGCCTAGTCCTCCCCGGGAACGTCCGATCGCTTGCTTTTCCCCTTTTGCGCCTGATCCATGCTGGTGAACACGCACAATCGATGAAATAATCGAGCTAACTTATAACTCATTTACATAATATGGAGCTTAATGTGAGACGATATGGTGTAGTAATTACTATAGAAGGTGCTGAATGGAAAGTTCTCTTTGGATGAATGCATCGTGCTTGTTACTTTAGATAAATGGAGGGAGTTCCAATGATGAAAAATAATAAAAATAAATCTATACTCTGGGTGTCTGCTCTATGTATTCTGCTGTTGACCAGTGCATGTGGGGCGAAAAACAACAACGAATCCGTACAGGAACACGCCTATCCACAATCAAAGCAGCCCATAGAGGAAGCGGGAAATAGTTCCGTTCCCAATATTGAGGCGAAGAATAACAATAATCAGGCGAATGAAAGTGGGAATGAAGGCAAGCCTACGGCCCAATCGGAATCCTCCGCTGATGCGGAAGGACAGGTCATGATCGTCATTGACCAGACGGATAAGCCGTCCGAGGGCAATAGCTTTGATTTTGCGATAAAACAAATTCCTGAGGGCTACGCTTTATCCGAGATGCGCTGGACGTCCAACACGGTAACGATTGTGAATTCCTACAAGGAAGCGATCGAGCATGGTGCGAATGGAAAAGAAGGATTTTATATCAGTGGTGACGGGCAATTCTCCGGATTTATCTATTCGGATGAGATGAAAGGTGAACGCGGCAAAGCAACGTTTGTCTTTACCAATGAAGAGGGGAACAAAGTCACCTCGGAGAAGGAAATTAAATTAAAATAGCCAGACAGATTATAGCCGTATGCTGTGTCTTCCGGTGATTCCATGGAGAAAGCATAAAATAGACGCGCTGTGGTTGTGTCTACACTCCTTCCATAAATGAGTAAAAGCAGCCGTCAAGGCTGCTTTTTATGGATGATGGCGCAAGCTCATACTTTGGTCTATCGACTGAGTGTGTCCGCACCTCGTATCTGTAACAGATACTGCTGCTCCTACATAAAGTCGAAGAAATAACGCACCACGTGGAACATGACCGGAGAGGTGTACGTCAGGCTGTCGACCCGGCTCAGGTAGCTTTTTTTCAGCGCATCGAACTTATTGTCATCCCCGATTAACAAATCCCGCTTCAGAACAGAAACCGTCAGACTTCCGAAGAACCCAGCCAGAGCGATTAACACACCGATGAAAAGCGCGAAACGTGCATCAAACGGAGTCAGGTAAGGGTGAATGAAATAAGAGGCAGCGGTGGTTACAACGAATGCACAGGCGAACCCTTCCCATGTCAAAAAAGGATTGGCCGTGGGTACCACTTTGCGTTTGCCCAGATAGAGCGAGGCCAGATAATGCACCACATCATTCAGCTGGGTTAACACGACCAGGAACAGGACCAGCTTTGAACCATATTCCGGTGTTGCGAACGGGAAGTAGGCCAGATGACTAAGTCCAAATACCATTAGCATCAAACCCCATTGCGTCGAGCTAACACTGCGCAGGAAACCAACCGTGCCCTTATTAATTAGACGTGGCAGGGGTAACACCAGGAAGACATATAGCGGAATAAACACGATAAACATCCCATACCATCCAATATAGATCCAGTAGAACTGTACCGGAATCGCCAGATACGCCCATAGAAACAACCTGCGATCAGCTTTGCGGGTGCTGCGGATCATGGAGAAGTACTCTTTCAGCGCGAAAAAGGTAAGTACCATGAGGGAGATCAGGGAGACAATGGGATTGAAGAGGGTGGCGAGACAAAAGATGACAAACATGCCCCACCAGGTTTTGATTTTGTTGCCAATGCCCGAATAATCCTTGTCCGGCTGAAGCCTCGTAATAATTTTGTACACGATATGTATGACCAATAAAGCAATAAAAATCAGTGTTAAGGTAAAGAGTGAACTGCTCAAGTACAATCACCTGCTTATCCAGAAGTAAGATTCCAATATAGGGTACCTATGTTATTATGAAGGAATAGTGCCAACTTGATAAGGGGAAATTTCGTTATGACAGAACCACGCTCCATCTATATCCTGCTTACGAATACGGGAACGTTGTTTACCAAAGTCATTCAGAGTTACACCAGAGCACCATACAATCATGCCTCCATCTCATTTGACCGGGAATTATCCGAGCTGTACAGCTTTGGGCGCAAGCATCCGAGCAATCCGCTGAACGGCGGGTTTGTGAAGGAAGATATTCAGACTGGTACATACAGTAAGTATCCAAATACCACATGTGTGATTTATGAGCTTCAGGTGACGGAGCGTGAAGTGGGAAAAATGAAACGGGTGCTGCACATCTTCATCCGCAGCCGCCAGAAATATATGTATAATCTGCTTGGTGTGATTGGCATTACGTTGAAGGAGCCAGTAGAGTTCAGCAACTCCTACTTTTGCTCGCAATTTGTTGCCGAGATTCTGCAGCGTTCAGGCATCAAGCTGTGGAACAAGCTGCCTGCGCTGGTGACCCCGGATGATTTTCGCCAAAGTGAACAACTGCAGCTGGTGTATGAAGGGAAGTTAAGCGATTATACGCCGGATTGAAGAGAGGGAATGAGGGCAAGGAGTATGTCTTATGCCCATACGCTCGCTGTCCTATTGCTCAAATAACATAGTATAAAACAGCCTGCCGCCACGGATTTCCGGGCAACAGGCTGTTCGGTTTGTGTAACGTTAGATAGATGGTATGGACGAATGGTCAAAATCAACCTCTTCGAGGAATTCGATCACTTCACCATTCGGGCTATGCACAACCGCATTTCGAACTTGAAGCGGGGGTTCACCAAGTGAGATCCAATCGGGTTGAATATAAGGTTTAGCACCATGAGCAAGCGCTCGCTCGTATATCTCTTCCACATTGTCTACGTAAAAGGCGAAATGCAGCAATGCCCCATGCTTCACTACTTCCGGAGAGTCTGCTGGTTCGCCTTCTGCCGCGATTACGGCTCCGGGGTCAAACAGTTCAATGCAGGTGCGTTGATCCGGTGAGATCAGCATGCACGCCTCGGTAATTTGAAAGGCGGGAAGACTCCAGGAGTGACCAACTTTAAATCCTAATACATCGGTATAGAATGAGAGGGTATCCTCATAATTACGTGCTTGAATGGCTACGTGAGCAAGTCCGTTTACACTCATGCTCATCACTCCTTCTTCAGATTGTTTTCTAAAGTATAAAGGGAACGGTGCATTGGAACCATGCGATATCAAAGGATATAATGGAGTAAGAGTTGTAATTTGTAAGCTCTTTTATCCTAAAAAACTTATTAAATTAGCCTGATTCTCAGGAGGGACTACAAATGGGTTATGTCATAGATGAGATTGACCAGCAAATTATGCGACTGCTGCAGCACCATGCACGCATGCCAATTGTACAGATTAGCAAAGAGGTGAACATGTCCCAACCTTCGGTCAAGGAGAGAATTCTCAAACTGGAGGAAAACGGGATCATATCGGGATATTCAACCATCTATGATCTGGCCAAACTAAACCGTGGAACAACGACTTTTATTTTACTCAAAACAGAGCATTGTGAGGAATTTGTTCACTTCTGTGAACAGGCTGTTGAGGTCACGGATTTATATCGGATTAGCGGTGAGTACAACTATCTGATCAAGGTACAGACGGCAACCATTGAAGAGCTTGCTGAGTTCCAAGACTCGCTTGTGAAGCTTGGTCCATCCAAATCTCATATCAGTATGAAAAATATAATGGAACACCGTGTGCTGCTCTAGGAAGCAGCGACGCACATTAGTTTAATGGTGGCAGGATATTTGATCCTGTCACTATTCATTGTGCATATGCACAATGAATTTCGTCTGTTCATCAATATTTATTTGGCTCACCAGCAACTATAATGAAAGCGTGTTCAACAAGTGCATGGGGGGAAATTGACAATGGAACCTTTAACAATTAGCTGGATCGGCGCGCTGGCAGGACTTGCAATTGCGATTATACTGATTCTGAAGAAGCTGAATCCGGTCTACTCTTTATTTCTGGGCGCAATTGTAGGCGCTTTAATTGGCGGAGCCAATCTGGAAGAGACCGTAAATATACTGGTGAACGGCACTCAAAGTGTCATGGGAACCGTGCTTCGTGTACTGGCTGCTGGGGTGTTAGCCGGGGTCATGATGGAGTCGGGGGCAGCAGAGACAATCGCCCAGGCCATCGTGCGAAAATTTGGCGGCAGTAAGGCCATTCTGGCTTTGGCACTGGCAACGATGATTATTACAGCCGTTGGGGTATTTATTCCCGTGGCCGTACTGATTGTAGCGCCAATTGCGCTATCTGTCGGTAACAAAATGGGCATATCCAAGCTGGCCCTTTTGCTTGCTTTATCCGGTGGAGGCAAGGCGGGGAATATTATCTCCCCGAATCCCAATACGATCGCTGCAGCACGGGGGTTCAATCTGGATCTCAGCAATGTCATGCTAGCAGGCGTGATTCCAGCCATCTGCGGATTAATTGTAACCGTTATCGTAGCTTCAATGCTTAGAAACAAAGGTGTAATGGTAACCGATCAGGAAGCGGAGCAGGGTGAAGTGGATACGTCACAGTACCCACCACTGAGAAAAGCGATTGTGGCACCGTTGGTTGCCATCATTCTTCTGATGATTAATCCAATCGGCTCCATTACAGGCATTACAGCATTATCTACATTCAAAGTGGATGCGATGTACATTCTGCCGATTGCGGGTATTATCGGCATGCTGGCGATGGGCCAGGGCAGAAACATTGTGAAATACACGACTTCCGGATTGAATAAAATGACAGCCACCGTACTTATTCTGGTCGGTGCCGGAGGCATCGCTGGACTGATCTCAGCATCCGATCTGTCCGGTCAGGTGGTTAGTCTTATTGAAGCGTCCGGGATATCCGGTACCTTCCTGGCGCCGATTGCCGGTATTCTGATGGCGGCAGCGACGGCTTCCACCTCGACAGGAGTTATACTTGCCACCGGTTCATTCGGAGATGCAATTCTGAACATGGGAACCGCTCCGCTCGCAGCGGCGGTTATGGTGCACACGGGTGCAACAGTTATCGATTCATTGCCACAGGGAAATTACTTCCACGTCTCGGCTGACAGCATGAAGATGACAATCAAGCAGCGGATGGGCGTTATTCCTTATGAAGCAATCGTGGGTGGAACGATGGCGATTGTAGCGACGTTAATCTACGGATTTATTCTTTAATAACACGGATGGAGTGGTAAAAATGAGAGAGACGACATTTGTACTGGCACCGGATTCATTTAAAGAGAGCATGACAGCGAAAGACGTATGTGTGGCCATGGAAAAAGGATTGCGTAAAATCTACCCAGCCGCGAACTATATTCATGTACCGATGGCAGACGGGGGCGAAGGCACCGTGCAGTCGCTGGTGGATGCTTCTGGCGGTGTAATTCACCAGAGAGAGGTGAGCGGGCCACTAGGGCAGCCTGTATCAGCGCAGTATGGCATTCTGGGCGATGGGTTAACGGCGGCGATTGAGATGGCATCGGCGAGCGGTATTCATCTGGTGACCAAGGAAACTCGGAACCCGCTTCACACGTCAACCTATGGCACGGGAGAGCTGATTCGGGCGTGTCTGGATCAGGGTATTCGCAAAATCATTATCGGAATCGGTGGCAGTGCGACCAACGATGGGGGTACAGGCATGGCCGAAGCGCTTGGTGCAACGTTTCTGGATGCAAACGGACAGCCACTTGCACGTGGAGGCGGCGCACTTGATCAGTTGGCGCATATCGATGTGACTGGGCTGGATGAACGATTGCAGGATGTGGAGTTCATTGTCGCCTGTGATGTAACGAATCCGTTATGCGGAGAGCATGGCGCCTCCCGGGTGTTTGGACCGCAAAAGGGAGCTACACCGGAGATGGTGCAGGTGCTGGATACGAATCTTTCCCATTATGCAGATGTGGTGAAGCAGCAGCTGCACAAGGATATACGTGATGTGCCGGGTGCTGGTGCGGCAGGTGGTTTGGGCGCAGGGCTTTTGATTTTTACACAGGCTGTGTTGCGCAAAGGCATTGAAATTGTCATTGAATACACTGGATTGCAAGACAAGCTGGTACATGCGGATGTGGTGTTTACGGGCGAAGGCGGCATTGATTTTCAAACGAAATTTGGAAAGACCCCTTACGGTGTGGCACGGGCAGCCAAGGAAGCAGGCAAGCCGGTTATCGCCATTGCAGGTTACATTGGTGAAGGGATAGACACGTTGTACACTGAAGGTATTGACGCGGTGTTCGGTATTGTGCCGGGGGCGGCTGATCTGGAACAACTTCTGCGCGAAGGCCCGGAGAATGTGGAGCGTACAACCGAGAATATTGCGAGAGTGCTGAAATTGGGTCTGATTTCTTAACATTCTGTGGTTCGGTTATGTGGGGTTTGAAGAGTATAAAGAGACTGAACGTAGGGACGTCCACAAGGGACAGGGCATTCCGGTTCAGTCTTTTTTTGTTGTGGGATCTACTGATAAGACGCGAGTAGTCCGTGCGTAAGTTCAATGAGCTCCAGCCAATTGCGCGGATCTTTGCCTGTAAGGGTCTGGATCCGTTTGAGCCGATATTGCAGGGTATTGCGATGGATGTTGAGATCCTCTGCAGTCGTTGACATGCTGCCATTGTGATGAATGAAACTGCGAAGCGTGTCCAGCAGATCGGCTGTGTCCTCCAGCTTACTGACGACGTTGTTATGGCTGGCCAGGTTGGCTTTGCTGAAGCGCACCAGAAACTGCACATCATCATATCGGATCAATGGTGCCACAGGTCGAAGCGCGAGCAAGATGTTCATCGCAGCTCTAGCCTGTTCATAACAGATGGCAATACTGGCGTCACGTCTACTAACAGAGATGAAAGCTTGGGGCTGTTCCTGATGTACAAGCTGGATTATCGAATCAACGTCCGATTCGCTCTGAATCAGAATAATCTGCACGTGACCATCCTCCTCGATTGAGAACGAGGGAAGCTGTAGTAATACCCGGCTTGTCTCCGTGCTAAACTCAGGGGCTTCATGTGGAAAGCGAATGTATAGAAGAACCGTCGGCAGCTGCAGATCGATATGGTATTGCGCTGCTTCCCGCCTCATTTTCTGTGAATAGGAACCGGAGTGGGCAAGCAGCCGTTCCAGAAAGGCTTTTTTCCGAGAAGCTTCATGGGCCAGACTTTCCAATTGATTGCGCTGTTCGATCAGGAGAGATACGGTCGTACGCACAATGTTGCAGAACGGCCGGACTTCATCCGGATGGCCGGATATGCCGATGACACCGACATACTGATGATTGATCCGAATCGGTTCGTTGGTGCCCATCTTTTCCAGTCTGCCATCCTGCCAGACTTCGACGCGGTCTCCGGTCGTCAGGGCACGGACCGCTCCCTGGTGAATCGTACCTACGCGTTCCTTCTGTCCGCTTCCAATGATAATGCCCTGCTCATTCATGATGTTGATGTTGTAGGGAATGTCCTGCATCATTTTATCGACAATATCCTGTGCCTGTTTTTCCGAAAGCTGCAACATTACATATCCCCCTCTCCCGTTGTGCATCTGAACGAAAGTATAGCTGACGTGCTTGTCTTAAACAAGTTTGTTTACTAAAAGGTAAAGGGCTACCATGTTGTTTTTATTCAGCTTTCGCCTCGTTATGGGATTCCCCGGCTAATTTCTCCGCATCAATCATCTGCTGGGTTCCGTTCAAGTATTCCAGATGCGCCTTGCCCCAGCCGCACATGCCATCTAACAGCGTACCAATCGTCTGCCCGTGTTCGGACAGTCTGTACTCGACCTTCGGTGGAACATCGCCATAGAGAGTGCGCACAATAATCTGATCATGTTCCAGCTCGCGCAGCTGTTTCGTTAACGTGCCCTGCGCTACATCAGGAATCATGCGTCTTAGTTCACCAAACCGTTTCGTGCCTTCCTTCAATAAAATAAACAGGATGAGTGGTTTCCATTTTCCATTAATGGCTTCCAACGTAACGAGAACACCTTGTAACCGTGGCTCTTGTAAATCCATAGTATTCACCTCGATTTAAACAACTATATATAACTCCATCATACCTGATTTTTTCGCGTTCCGCTTGTTTTGTCTATGTGAATAGGGCAGGAATAACTGTGTCATCTGGTTCCAATAGTACGAATTTTCGTACCTGGTACGATCCAATTGCGTACTGTTCAGCGCTAATCTTTTCAATAATAATGAACAAAACGCTGGTACAACGAAAGTTCTAGCGCTACGAGGGGAAGATGCAGAATGAGTCAATTTACATTGGAGAATAAACGTGTCGTGATTATAGGGGGAAGCTCTGGAATTGGACTTGCAACAGCCGTGCAGGCTGCTGAGGCTGGTGCACATGTAGTTATCGCGGGACGATCGGAGACCAGGCTAGAGGAAGCAAGGGAGCAGATTGCTAATGTCGCAGGCAAAGGCAGGACTGGCACAGTGTCCATCGAAGTTTATGTGTTGGATAATCAGGATGAACAGCAAATCGAGCAATTTTTCAATCAGGTGGGTGCATTTGATCACCTGTTCACCCCTGGAGCTGCATACACCCGTGGTCCGTTAACTTCAGATCGGGAGACGGCCGAAAGCTGCTTCAAAGGCAAGTTCTGGCCTCAATATTTTGCTGCCAAATACGCAGCTCCGTATCTATCTGCTTCGGGTTCGATTACGTTAATGTCGGGTGGCTTCAGCCAACGTCCGTTGGATGGCGGTGCTTCTTACGCTGCGTGTAACGGAGCGATTGAAAGTCTGGGCAAAGCACTTGCAGTGGAGCTCGCGCCTGCTCGCGTGAATGTCGTATCCCCCGGAACCATCTGGCGTGAGGGGCAGGAGGGTACACCTCGCGGAGAACATTTCAAAGACTATGAGAAACTGTCAGTGCTCAAGCGTGTGGGCTACAATGAGGAGATTGCACACACGGTTACGTACCTTATGACGAATACATTTACGACAGGAAGCACATTGTTTGTGGATGGAGGATATACGATGATTTGATGCGTATACTTGTTTGTTATGTAGGGAGCGGTGGATGAGTACAGGGAAGACGTGACAAAAATCTTAAATTTTATGGAATGTAGGTCTCTATAATTACTTGCAGCAGTAAAAATGATGAATAATGACGAAAAATATTTGAGATCCGGCCTATTTTTCACCTATAGGCCGGATTTTTTTCCGTTTATTGGAGTGAATGTTCAGAATCCGTTCAGAACTGTGTACTACAATAGGCCTATATTTCTACAAGCGAGATTAGGGAGGAAAGAATATATGCAATACAGGAAATTAATAAGCATGTTGCTCATTTTGGTGTTAGTAGCTCCTTGGTTAGCAGTACCGGCAGGAAAGGTAAATGCAGGGGCATCGTATCTAGCACCAGGAAATAATGGTCTATTAACGATAAAGTATGTAAACGAGAACTCAATCGAATTGCAATGGAAGTATGCAGAATCCGGATCTTCTACCCCACCTGATGTAAATTACCAGGTTTACATATCCAATGATTCTGATCTTGAAAATATGGAAGAAATCAGCGTAACATCAGGTCATCCCTACGATAATGACTGGATTAATGGCTCAGCTTCTCTTCCAGATGGTACATTTACGAAAATAATCACGAATTTAGTAGAAGGTGATACGTACTATTTCAATGTCGTTGTTAAAGATCGAAATTTGGAAACTGCATATCAAATGCAATCAATCGAATTCACTGTGCAGCTGAATGAGTTGGATCAGTATAACGAGCTCAAAAAGAAAGCAGACCGGGGTAACAGCAATGATTTTATTCAAGAAGCTATCTTGCTGCTTAGTAATAAGCAATTCATTGGCACGCCTGATTTTGAATCTTTGCCTGTAGAAGATCAGGAGGCTATTGCAAAATACTTATTAGATATCGAGGCGCCAACAAGCTATGGATACGAGAACAAGGGGCAAGTGGAGTTCTTGGTGCAATTAGCTCTGAACGCCCTTGAAGTGACTCGCCAAATCGGTGGGCCGAACGCAGTAGCTGCACTTGATGACCTGTATACGAAGCAAGCAGAAAGAATAAATCATTTTGATTATCCGAGTGCTGAAGATAATTTCTATCCACTCATTGCTGCATATAGCAATGCCTCCGAGGTAGATAAACGCACAACGGCTTATCTATACGAACTTAAACTCAAAACAACACCGACCATTTCTCGAGTTTTGAAATATACAGACACAGCTGTAGAAAAAACGCCATTCATTAATCGTGCAAACACGACTGAGGAAATGTTGAAATCGTTGGAGAAGTTCCGTGACATTGAGAAGGAGAGCATCTCATACAACACTGCGAATCCTGAAAACCCGATGATGAGCTTTCCTTTGGGTATCAGCAAAATGGATAACCTTACAACCGAAGAGCAGGGGAATTTGGCTGATCATATGCTTAATCAAAGACCGATTGGTGGGTATGCCAGCTATGAAGCCATTCAGACTGCATTTGATCAATTTTTCAATGATGATGATAACGAAAGCGATCCGTTGGCTGCCGTAAATGCTGCAAGGGTCGACAAAAGTATAGACGCTATGCGTCTGGCTATGGAGAACCAGGAATTAGGTATTGATTTCCCCAATGAATACGGTTCTTTATCTAAGAACGTCAAAGATTATGTGGCTGGGTTCCTGATTGATAATATCAAGAAGAACTATGAAAGTAAGGAACAGGTTCAATATATGATTGAGCTTGCTGTACAAGCTCAGTTGATCTGGGAGCAGAGAGGGTTGGGCGTACTTCAGGACAAGCTGGACCTATTTGCACAGAAACTGTCTGAAGGACCCGATCATTTTAAAGACCCTGAGACAGATATGCTTCGTCAAGTTGGAGATCATCATCTACAATTAAGCGAAGTTAACAAACCAATTTTCGCTTTTAAGTACCTGCATCTATTGGGATTGGAACGCATTGCAAAACAGGCTCAAGTAGAGATTGCAGATCCGCGCTTTCTGCTGGCACTGCTATCAATGCCTTTCCAGCCTCTTGAGGAGGCCACCACTATAGATCAAATGGATCAGTGGCTTGAGACAACTATGAATGAACAGTTTAACGGACACAATTTCTTTGACCAACACAAATTCAATCTTACAGGTGAACTTGATTTATCCAAGAGAGCTGATCTCAGCCCGGAAGGCAAGAAAGAACTCGCTGAATGGGTGCTTAATGAACAAGACCGCTACGAGGATACTGGGAATCTACAATATGTCATCAACCGATTCTTTACGGCCCCTAATGTAACGGGAAATGATATCAACAACACCATAACTGGCTTGGATGACACGATGGAGATCTCTCTTAACGGCAAACTGAACTGGATTGATGTTGCGTCTATTCAGAAATTTGATTTTAGCGGTGACAAAACGGTATGGGTTCGTTACAAAGCCATCAGTGACTTATTACCAGGACGCGCGGTGAAGATTGTCTTCACGGCAAATGGCGATAGCAACAACGGAAATGGCTCAACACCAAACACGGGTGGAAGTACAGGTGGTGGATCGTCAGCAACTACACCTGTAACGACTACACCGACGACGAAACAGGAACAAATCGTCGTGGACGTGAACGGAGCGAATGGCACCAACCTGACCAAAACGCCAATTACACGTACAACCGAGGCTGACGGCACGATCAAGGACCTCGTGAAAATGTCTGAGGCGATTGCCAAGGAATCGGTGGAAAAAGCGAAGCAATTAAACATGAACACTGCACGCATTGTCATCCCTGACGCAAAAGATGCTGTGTCCGAGACACGCATTGAACTGCCAAAAGCAGCGGTGAAACAGCTGAACGATGGTGGGCTTAACCTTGAGATTTCCACAGAGAACGCTATTATCTCGGTTCCAACGAAGTCGATTGCCGGATTCGACCAGGATCTGTACTTCCGCGTCGTTCCGTTGAAAAAGGAATCCGAGCGTAAAGAAGTGGAAGAACGTGCGAAGAAAGAGCAGTTGATTCAACAGATTACTCCAAATTCAAACGTGAAAGTACTGGCTCGCCCAGTTGAAATCGAAACAAATATGCAAAGCCATGAAGTAACACTGACATTGCCGCTGCGCGACAGTCTGCCAACTGACCCTGCTGCCCGCCAGCAAGCTTTGGACAACCTGGCTGTGTACATTGAACACAGTGACGGTACGAAAGAGTTGATTCAAGGCAAACTGGTGAATCTCAGCGATTCCAGTGAAGGCATCGAGTTTACAGTTAACAAATTCAGCACGTTCACGCTCGTTGTGGTGGATGGACTGAAAGCTTCCCAAGGCTCGCACAACCCGTATATCAACGGATTTGGTGCTGATTTCCGCCCGGATGCATTCGTAACCCGTGCGCAAATGGCAGCGATGCTGGCTCGTAATTTGTCTGATGAAGCGGGAACTGCATCTGCAAACGTTGTAAACTACGACGATGTATCTCCAACTCATTGGGCAGCAAGCGATATTGAAAAAGCGCAATCCGCTGGCATCATGAACGGTATGAACGCCACTCAATTTGCACCAGAGGGTTCAATTACTCGTGCACAAATGGCGATCATTGCGTACCGCTGGATACAGCAACAAAGCGCAGACGCATCAAGCAGCACAACACAAGCAACAGATGGTGCTGGATTCACAGATGTGTCTGCTGACCTTTGGGCTTCTGATGCGATTACCTACGTACAAGCGGCTGGTCTGATGACTGGATATAACGATGGTACATTTAAACCGAACAGCAATCTGACTCGTGCTGAAGCCGTGAAAGTATTAAATGTACTGTTCAAACGCACGCCGGTAACAGGCGTAACTACGCCAGCTTTTACAGACGTACCTGCAACACACTGGGCTTATGCAGACATTGAGGCTGCGGCACAGAAATAAGATAACCATTCTATAACAAAAGGGGAGCCCCAACCATGAAAATATGGCAGGGCTCCCCTTTTAATTATTTAAAGCCAGCTCAGCAAGCACATCGTTGCTCGCCGAGTTGGCTTTTTTATATGGTGTATACACTTTATTAATCATTTTCATGCGGAGCATCTTTGTAAAAAACACCATCCCGCAGTTGATCTACAAATCCCTGCAACCACTCATAATACTGCTCGGCATGCTGAAGTTTATGCAAATCCCGCAAAGCGTCTTCCCGTTCCTCCGGCGGAGTTGTTCTGGCGAGAATAATCTCCGATAACTGCGGAATGACCTCCCGGAGGCTTTCCTGCATCACGTCGATTTCCCGTTGAAGCTTGGCCCCGAAGAAGTTCTGAAACGTACGGAAAAAGTTGGTTTCGGCCAGATACTGATCCTGGCGTTCCCGCTTTTCCTCCAATTTATAGATCATCTGAGATTCGGTAAGCGAACGTACAGCATAACTCATATTACTTTTGCTCATGTTCATGGACGTCTTCATCTCTTCCAGTGTCATCGGGCGATCCTCAAAATACATAATGCCATACAGTTGACCAAATGAATGATTGACTCCATACAGATCCATGGTATTGGCAATGGCGTCAATGACTTTCTCCCTCAGCTCGGGCCGATAGGACAACGACGAATGGTTCTGGTCCTCGGCAGCTTCTTTTCCCACAATCTCACCTCTAATATATGGATGGGACTCCCTGTTTCCTTTTCATATTTTACATGACCTCGCGTTATTTTAACATAACCCGGAATTAGTTTTTTCAAATGTATTATACAATCATTTTTGTACAGAAGAGATTAAAGGGAGTTTTAAGGCATGATTTTTAGAGAAATTAAATAAAATTTGGACGATTAGGAGTGTGCAAATTGCGTGTGAAATTATGGAGGGAGACAGAAGCGGTTCTCTTCACCCTTCCTGCCCTTATCCCATTACTCATTTTCTGGCTGGGGCCTTTGGGATACATTGTATATCTGAGTTTTACGGATTGGGACTTCATGAGTCCTGACAAATTATTCGTCGGTTTGGATAACTACAGCTATCTGCTAACCAATTCTGAATTTTACCGTTCATTAAAAGTTACGCTGTTGTTCGGTCTTGGAAGTGTAGTGCCTACGATTGTGGGTGGATTGGCGCTGGCCATGCTCATGAACAGCAAGATTAAGTCCTCCGGCTTGTTCCGGACCCTGCTATTCTCCCCTTGGGTGACTCCGACTGTCGCAGTCTCCATTGCGTGGTCCTGGATTTTCGAACCTGAAGTGGGGCTGGCCAACCTGTTGCTTGGCTGGGTTGGCATATCCCCGATCGGCTGGCTGAAAGATCAGAACTGGGCACTGGTAGCTGTGCTCATCGTCACGCTGTGGAAGTCGATTGGTTGGTCCATGGTATTTTACCTGGTTGCATTGCGTAATCTGCCATCCGATTTACTTGAAGCGGCATCGATTGATGGGGCAGGCAGTTGGGACAAGTTCCGAAGCATTACACTGCCGTTGATTTCACCCACCACGTTCTTCCTGTCCATCATCCTGACGATCCAGTCGCTTCAGGCTTATGACCAGATCAACGTGATGACGCAAGGGGGACCGGCGGGATCAACAAGAACCTTGCTTTACATGTATTATCAATCTGCATTTGAGTCCTTCAATGTGGGCGAGGCTTCTTCCATCGCCGTCGTAATTATTCTGATCTGCGTTCTTCTGTCAGGAGTATCCTTCCTGCTCGGCCGACGCCTGGTGCACTACTGATGAACATGACCACTTTAACCAACCAAACAAGAAAAGATAATAGTCGTGAGGAAGTGCAGAAACGGAAGGTCCCTCGTGCAGGAAAAGGATTTGCTACCGCACTTCGCTATCTGCTGCTTGCGCTGGTGAGTCTGACGATGGCATTTCCGTTCTACTGGATGGTGATTAGCGGTTTCAAAACGAATGACGAGATCTGGCAGTTCCCGCCAACCTTCTGGCCCGAAACGTTCCGTTGGAACAATTATGTGGATGCGTGGCAAGCTGCCCCGTTTGCCCGTTACATTCTGAATAGTACAGGGGTAGCGGCTGCGATCTGTCTGATCCAGGTCATTAACTCCAGCATGATGGCCTATGCACTCACCCATATGCGTTTTCGTATAAAAGGGGTACTAACCGGGCTGATTCTGGTAGGCTACATGATTCCGAGTACCGCCGTTTATTTGCCCAGTTATTTGGTGCTCAGTGAACTTAAATTATTGGATTCCTACACCGGACTGATTGTGTCCAACTGTGTCAGTGTGTTCTCCATCTTCCTGATCCGTCAGGCGTTCATGCAGGTGTCCCACGAATTGGTGGAAGCCGGCCAGTTGGATGGAGCGTCGCACTTCCGCATTCTGTGGACCATTATGACGCCGCTGGTTCGTTCGTCGTTTGCCGTGATGGTGTTGATTACATTCATTGACCAGTACAACAACTATTTCTGGCCGATGCTCATTACCAAAGACCCGAATCTGCAATTGGTATCCGCAGGTCTGCGCAGCTTTTTCGTGGAGGGTGGAGCCTACGGTCTGGCATGGCCGCAGATCATGGCTGCCAGTGCCTTTACCATCGCACCGCTGCTTATCCTTTTCCTGTTTACCCAGAAAACGATCATGCAGAGTGTGAATATTACTGCCGGCGTGAACAAGAACTGATTTTCACAACATACTTTATATAGGAGGAATCAAAATGAAATTGGGTCAAGCAAGCATGAAATGGCGGAACAAATTAAAGCTCAGGTGGAGAGGGGGCATGTCGCTGGTACTGGCTGCGAGTTTCGCCCTGATCACCGCATGTGGTTCCTCAGCCGATAGCGGCACAGGCACGGGTTCAGATGCAGCTGCTGCGAATGGAGCTGGTTCTGCATCAAGTAGTCCGGTCGAGATTGAGTTCTGGTATGGTCTGGGTGGCAACCTGGGAGATAACATGAAGAAGACGATTGACGCCTTCAATGCATCCCAGAGCGAAGTTGTTGTGAAAGGGATTGTACAAGCAGATTACACGGAGACAGAACAAAAACTGCAGGCAGCCATTGCCTCAAAAAAAGTACCCGCCGCTGTACTAAGCTCCAATATCGACTGGGCGCGCAAAGGCTACTATGCACCTCTGGATGAGCTAATCACTGCCGATCAGAGCTTTAACAAGGAAGATTACGTGCAGACCTTCCTGGAGCAGGGAAAAGTAGACGGCAAGCAATATTTCTTACCGATGTACGGTACAACTCAGATCATGTATTACCGTATGGATGCGCTAAAAGATAATAATATTGACCCTGCCACTCTGACCACGTGGGAGGCACTTGCTGAAGCGGCAGCGAAGATGAGCAAGCAGGAGAATGGCAAGACAACCTTCTACGGCTGGGAGCCGATGTGGGGTAGCGATAACATGATCGACGCCGTGCTGGGTAAAGGCGGGAAAATTCTGAGTGATGACGGCAAGACCGTAACGATTGATTCACCGGAATGGGTAGAGACGTGGGAGCTGTTCCGCAAGTGGATTAATGAGGACAAGACCATGGGTATTCATTTTGGCGGCCAAGGCTGGGAGTACTGGTACAAAACCATTGATGATGTGATGAAAAATAAAGCAGCTGGATACACCGGTTCCAGCGGTGACCAGGGAGATCTGGATTTCAGCATCGTTGCAGCCATGGAACAGCCAGGCTGGGAAGGTGTAGGCCAAGGCAAACCTGTAGCGAGTGCGATCATGGCAGGTATCCCGGCTGAAGCAAGTCCAGAACAGCAGCAAGCAGCTTATAAATGGCTGACGTATTTCTCGGAAACAGCGAATACAGCAGCTTGGTCCATGAACACAGGTTACATTGCAGTTCGTCAATCTGCTCAAGAAGATCCTGCTTTCAAAACGTTCAGTGAAGAGAACCCGCAAATCAAGGTTCCACTGCAGCAGGCTTCCCATGCTTCGGCTCCGTTCCAGGACCCGACTGGAGGCAAAATCAATGATGCACTGAAGGATGCAGCAGATCAGGTACAGATTAATAACATTCCAGCGGCACAAGCGCTGAAGGAAGCCAAAGAAAAGGCTCAAAAAGAATTGGATCGCGTGAAATAACAAGGGAAACAGCTTAACTTGGAGGAGCGGTGCAGTCATGTGCCGCTTTTCTGACTTAGTAATTCAGCAGACAAGGAGCGTAACCAATGCCCGAATTAACGCTGGGGAGCCTTTCTACCCCAATTGAGGCTATTTTATTTGACAAGGATGGGACATTGCTTGATTTTACAGCCATGTGGGGCTTCTGGACCGATCGTGTGATGGAGAACTTCCGGGAAGAGCTTGCTGCCCGTGGTCTTCAGTTCAATGCAGCAGAGATTCCTCATATATGGGGAACATTCCATGATGAGCAGGGACGAATGAACGGTTATGATGTGCGAGGGCCCCTTGCCATGGGAACGATGGAGGAAGTCTACGCCGTATTAACTTGGCATGGCTATCGTGCAGGATTAAGCTGGGCGGAAGCGAAAATTATTGTGAGGGAATGTTTGCTACAGGCAGAATATGCAATGAATAAGGAGCGCCCTGCTCAGCCCCTCCCAGGCGTCCTTGCCTTTCTTGTGCAGTGTCGCAGCAAAGGACTAAAAATGGGTGTCGTCACAGCGGATGAGACAGAAAATGCGCTAAGTCATTTGAAGTGGATGGGGATTGAATCTTTTTTCACCGTAGTTGTAGGAACGGATCAGGTTGGACGGGGAAAACCGTTTCCTGACATGTTGCTGCTGGCGTGTGAGCGTCTGGGTGTACCTACTGCAAGAGTTGTCGTGATCGGCGATACGGATGGTGATATGGAGATGGCTCGTGCTGCCGGAGCAGCCTGGAAGATTGCTGTCGGTGAACCTGCTCATATCAAGCTTGCGGATCTTACGGTTCATTCGTTTGATGAATTGCTGGAAGTCGAGGTAAACCGATGACGAGTCATTCGTATACGGGATGGATACTGCTTGCCCTGGCGATTGGATTGGAGCTGAGCGGTACGATTCTGATGAGGGTCTCGGATGGTTTTACCCGCGTATGGCCTTCCATTCTTATGTTTGCCTGTTATGGAGCGAGCTTTACCCTGTTGAATTTTGCTGTGAAGTATATGCCCCTGGGTGTTGCTTATGCCATCTGGTCGGGCGTAGGCATTACATTGATTGGGATCGTGGGACATTACTTTCTGGGTGAACGTCTGAAGGCGATGTCGATCGTCTGGATGGGCTTTATTCTGATTGGCATTATTGGACTGAAATGGAGTGATTCCTGATGGGAAATGAAAATAAGTACGAACAACCGATAATCAGCTTCCAGGTCATCACAGATACTCATGTGAGAGAGCAAGCCGATCATATCCATAACCGTCATCTGGAGAAAGCGCTGGAAGACATCGCGACGTATAGCCATGGCAGCAGTGGAATTATGCATGTGGGCGACGTGACCGATCGTGGACTGCCGCAAGAATACCAAGAGTTGCAGCGTATATTGGAGGCTCACGGCGAATCATTGCCTCAAATACGTTACACTGTAGGTAATCATGATATCGGAGCCATTTTATGGGGAGATCCTCCGCTGAATTTGACCACAATGACCCAGCATGAGGTGGGCGAGGTGTTGGGGCATTCAGGGGATATGGGCCAAGTCGAGGCTCATGATATTGAAAAACTGCAAGAATCGATCTCGATTGAAGAGTTATGGCAGAAGCGGTTGAGCGATTTTACAGCAATCACAGGTATGAACGGATCGTATCACGACCACTGGATCGACGGATATCATTATATCTTCCTGGGTACGGAGCAGCCTCATCCGAAAGATTGTGATATGTCTGCCGATCAACTGCAATGGCTGGAAACAAAACTATCGGAGCAAGCATTGCCTGAGCAGCCGATTTTTGTCTTTCTCCATCAACCACTGATGGATACAGTTGCCGGTTCCATGAAGGAACAGGGTTGGTATGGCGTGAATCAGGACGCAGCATTAAAGGCTGTTCTAAGTCGCTATCCGCAGGTCATCCTTTTCTCTGGGCATACCCATTGGCAATTGCAGGCTCAACGTACCATGTACGAAGGTGGCGGACAGATGCCAACGATGTTTAATGCTTCCTCTGTAGCTTATCTCTGGACGGATGAGGATGAGCATCTGGAGGGAAGTGAGAGTTTGCATGTCGATGTATACCGTGATCGGGTTGTCGTTAAGGGACGTAATCATGTGACCGGGAGCTGGATTGAAGGCGCAGAATATACGGTTCATTATCCGGTAAAAGTAAACGGCGGTAATTGATCCATACATCGGGTAAGTTGACGAAATATGCAGGACAGCAATAGAAGACTTCGCTCGTTAATTGAAGCGGAGTCTTTATTATTGCTGTAAAAGTTCCACGTGAAACGTAGCAGTGGTACTTGAATCTGGACAAACTTGTAAATGGGTATCGCGGAGATCTATACTCAAATTAGTGGAAACGCGCCAGCCAGTACATACGAAAGGGCGTTGAAGCAATAGAAGGTTATTCTTTGTGTACGTTATTAAATAAACCTTGAGACAGAATTTCATCAGCTCAAAGTTACACCCAGATCTGAACAATACCAGTCGTAAACTGGAACTATCGATCAGTAGAGAGGATGTATGTGCGCATGAGGGAACTTCAAGTGAATACAAGATATGGCACGGTTCAAGGAGAGCTTCTGCATGGAGTGAATGTATGGAAAGGCATTCCTTATGCTAAACCACCCGTGGGTGAATTACGCTTCCAGGCTCCAGTTCCACCCGAGTCGTGGGATGGAGTCAGAGAGGCGAAGCAATTCGGCCCTGAAAATATACAGCCAAGAAATCCTCAAACCGAGGCCATATCCGGACAGCCTCCGGTGGAATCGGAAGATAGTCTTTACCTAAATATCTGGACACCTGAAAAAGAAAGCCATGATCCACTTCCCGTGATGGTATGGATTCATGGCGGATCGTTCGTTTCAGGCGCTGGCAGCCAGCCCATGTACGATGGAACACAACTTGTCCTCCGGGGAGACGTTATCGTCGTGACGATCAACTATCGCCTGGGGCCGCTAGGATTCCTGCACCTGTCTCCACTTGGAGAGGGTTTTGCATCCAATGTGGGTTTACTGGATCAGATTGCTGCGCTGCAATGGGTACAGGACAACATCGAAGCTTTTGGCGGTGATTCGCATAACGTCACTGTATTCGGAGAATCTGCGGGCAGCATGAGTATTGCGGCTTTGCTGGCGATGCCAGCAGCCAAAGGATTGTCCCATCGTGCCATTATGCAAAGTGGAGCCTCACAAGTCATGCCAGCAGAGCAGGCTTCAGCCATTCGTGATGGCATGCTGAAGGTTCTGGGTGTAACACCAGATGACCTGCATAAACTCAAAACTATTCCAGTGGAGCAAATCATCGCTGCTGGCGAGACGGTTAAACAACAAAGCGGTGCAGGTATGGCCCTGTTGTTCCAGCCCGTACTGGATGGGGTTACACTTCCGAAGTTGCCTCTTCAGGCGGTAGAAGAGGGCGCGGCACAGGATATCCCTGTACTGATCGGAACCACTTTGCATGAAGGCTCGTTGTTCATTCAGCCTCAGGTGCCTTACTCCGAAGAGATCAACATGGTGAAGGCTGTTGATTTCATGACACCTGATCTGGAGAATCGGGCAGCGATTGCGGACAGTTATCCGAAGACTGCAGATGGCCAGGCCCAAGTGATGACGGATCTGTTCTTCTGGCGCTCGGCTGTGCAATATGCGGCTGCTCAGCAGAAACATGCACCTGTATGGATGTATCGCTTTGATTGGGTGATGCCGGAGCATCCACTTCTGCATAAATCAATTCATAGCATCGATATCTTCTTTGCTTTTAATACGTTACCTGTATTGAAGTTTATGAATGCCGAACCTGATGCTGCCGCGGTAAAACTTGCGGGTAAAGTGCAGGATGCATGGATTTCGTTTGCCAAGCAGGGCAAGCCTGAGACAGCAGGAGTAAATTGGCCTGCCTACGAAGATGATCGTGCTACGCTGATTTTCAATCATGAAGTGGAGTTGGTCCATGATCCGGAAGCTTCCAAACGTGAGCTGCTGGGGCTATAGTTCGACGACCTCTGAACTTCATCTCAACATAGTTAAAAGGTGTGCCTCGTCATTCGTTGACGAGGCACACCTTTTTTTACGATGGATCAAACTTGCCGACTTTAATGGCAAACATAACGGTACTATTTTTTACCTGAACCTATGTGTTGTGAGTGGAATGAGTCCAGAATTTACTTTCGGGATGTTCTTGTCTTGGATACATCATCACAGTAAAAGGCTCGCTTGCCCCGGGAGAACAGCACCAGCATGACATGAACGAACAACACCAGAAGAATCAGCACATGCAAACCAACAATGCCGACAGAAAGCCATATTTTATAGGGCTCGAGCATCGCATTTTTGTTTAGCAAAGCATACTCGTTTATGATTTGAGCAATGGTCACAAACAGCCAAGGGACGTAAAGCGCGAGCAATCTTTTGAACAGGGAAGTGCTGGAAGGCTCGCCTGTCCGTTGATCAATATATCTGAATCGCATCAGGGCTGAGCCTGGTGTTTTGCCTTCTCGCAGCGATGGGATAAAGAAAAATACAACCAGCATCGCAATCATGGTATTTAGCATACTAATCATAGCATTTGTATGGGACAGATTGAAAATGGACATCAGATTGGACAGGAATACGACAACTACACTGTCGATAATGAGTGCGAGTAGTTGGGCTACAGGGTAGACCTTGTTTTGTTCGATGATTTGTTCGCTTTTCGCCTGAATACTTGCACGAGACGGGAATAAGGCAAGCGCGATGGGTGCTGCGAAAAATCCCAGTACCGTTCCTGAAGTATTCAGCAGCAGGTCATCCACGTCAAACAGCCGATACGGGCAATCATAATAACCGTAGAAGCCGGTGATCTGGGTAATCTCAAAGAACAGGGATAAGCCGAATCCGCTTAACAAAGCCTGTTTCCAGTACGATCTCTTTTGCCAAAAATAACGGATATACACGCCAAGTGGCATGAGCAGCATTACGTTGAACAGAACCTGCAGAAAAGCTCTGCCCTGAATCATTCCCATATAGCTGGCGGGTTGAGACCAGACAATTGGTGTTTCTTTCATAATATCTTTTACAAAGGTGAACGGAACAAGGTTGTAATAGACGGTATCCGCTGCTTGCTGTGCACATGTATTACGAGTGGTCGGGAAAGGAAGAATAACAAGGCAATATGCAGCCAGCAAGTAGAAAATAAATGAAAAGCTAACGCCAAATCGTGACCAGCTAAAAAATCCATCTTTCCGATATCCGTAGATTAACCAAGGCACCAGCAGAAACATGGCGATAAGGACAAAAATAAAGAAAGCCGTTTGGACAGGAAAAACATAGGGTGACATAAGCAGAAACTCCTTTTATAGGATGTATATCAGCATTTCGTGTGAGACACGACTTTTAAGAATAGTATTTTGTTATGGTGCTCACCGTTTTCTTCTATAGCTTCAGTATAAGGAACCTTCCTTAAATCAGAGGGCGGGGCAATCTTAAATTTAGTTTAAAATCAATTAACCACCGTGGCCTATGTGGAACAATGGACTGCATTCCCGTATACTTGCGAGGAAGCCACAAAATGAATGGAGAGTTTAATACATATGTCTAATTTGCCTAATTGCCCCAAATGTAATTCCAAATACACTTACGAGGACGGTAATCTGTTGGTGTGTCCAGAATGTGCGCACGAATGGGCGCTAGCGTCAGAAGAAGAGAATGCGGAAGAAACTAAAGTAGTACGCGATTCCAATGGTAATGTCCTGAATGATGGCGATACCGTTACGGTCATTAAGGATTTGAAGGTGAAAGGCAGCTCGCTGGTAGTTAAGCAGGGAACTAAAGTCAAAAACATCCGACTGATTGACGGTGACCATGACATCGACTGCAAAATCGACAGCCTAGGCGCAATGAAGTTGAAGTCCGAGTTTGTGAAAAAAATCTAGCTTCTCTTTAGGCATGGCTGGATTGCCATGTTACTGGACTTGTCTTAAACCATAAAGAGCGTTCATTTCTGCAATGCTGTGGAAGTGAAGGTTCTTTTTTGTTGTGTGGAGAAAGGGTAAGAATGAACCTTTGAAGGATCGGCTTTGTCTATAGATTTGAGAAGGCTGATGCAGAGAAAGGAGGGAAAGCTTTTGAACGAAAAGGAATTGTTTGAGATGTACAACAAGGATGTGTATCGAACTTGTTATTACATGCTCCATCATGCTCAGGATGCGGAAGATGTATGCCACGACGTTTTTATTACGGTATTTCGTCAGGATTGGCAGAAGGTTGAATACATGAAGACATGGCTGATGAGAATTACGGTGAATCATTGTCTTAACTTTCTGAAGAGGGAACGCACAGCCAAGCAGCGGGAGAAAAGGCAGTTTATTCTCACCCCACAACGAACCGCTGATCCGGTTGATACGTTGATCGAATATGTGGAGGAGTCCGAGGTCTGGGCACAATGGGTTCATGAGCTACCTGAAAAGATACGTTCAGCGATTCTGCTGCGTTATATGAACGAATTAAGTTTATCCGAAACTGCAGAGATTCTGGAAGTGCCACTGGGAACGGTGAAGTCAAGAGTATATAAGGGAATTCGATTGCTTAGGAAAAAATGGGATCAAGCCAGAAAGCAACATCAGAAAGGGGAAATGTATAGTGAAACATACGGAAAATCTGTTGTCTCATCATCTGAAAAATGATGCAGATATTCGCTATCCCGATTTTGATGCCATGTGGAATCAAATTCGACAGGATCAGGAGCGCTGCCCAGAGCTTCATGTATCAGAGAATAAAGAACATGTTGCGCAACAGATCAAATGGAAAAAGACTGCACTGATAGGAACCGCTGCAGTTATTCTCATGGCGACGCCAGTATATGCAGCAGTCCACTATAATTGGGGTGATCTTTTAAATCACCGCAGTGGTATCCAGAATGCCATGCAAAAGGAGCTTGGACAGAAACTGAATCAGTCCGTAACGGTCAACGGGGTGACTTTAACCTTAGATACAGCCTTTTCCGATGATAATCGCACGGTTATTTTGTATACATTGGACCCTGGTAAGTACAGAGGTGATACATTGCGATTCCCTTCTATTGGCCTGCGGGATGAGAGTGGCAAGCTAATTGAAGGGAGATACTACCATGTTCCTGATCAGACTGATGGCAAGTTTAAAGGGTATTTTGAGACAGAGTGGACGCCATCAGGAAATGAAGCAAATGTTAACTTCACGGTAGGTGGAATCCAAATATTGGTCCCGGAAGAAAAAGAAATTACCCTAGATCTTTCTCAGCAGCAATCACAGGTGTTCCATATCAACAAGGACGGTTTGGGTAAACTTGTTGTTAGCGCATTCAACGAGAAAGAAAATAAGATGATGTTGTCAACATCATTAACCTTTGATCAGCCGGAGGTTCGTGATTATGCCTTTCCGTATTTGAAGATATACGATCAGAAAGGACAGACGTTGGAGGAGAATGCACCGAGTATAAACGGTAAGCCTGGAGAACATGGTGAATATATATCAGAACAGTTCTATAACCTGAAGACGTTGAAGCAACAAGCATCATCTTATGTACTGGCTTACAGTAAAGAAGAAGGCAAAATGGACCAATCACTGGATATTGGTATACGTCTGGATAAAACAAAGATGCTTAGTGGTACGAGTAAAAGAGTGCTGAATATTCCTCTGGATCAGCAATCGGATGAAGTGATCGTTAAGGAAGCTATCATTACACCTACCCAAATCAGGGTGACCCTTGCTCATGATGAGCAGTTCTTGCAACTACCCTATTTGAGATACACACTTGGTGTGAATGGCGTTCAGCTAGATGGAGGAGTGTGGCTGTCAGAGGATTCGAAGCATGAAGCGGAACTACGTTTTGAAGTGAGTGCTGGTCTGGAAATCAATCCAGATACACCAATGACCCTTTATGCCCATCATAAAGTCAATTATTTTCAGGGTGAATTTGAGCCGATTACGTTATCCGACATTGGGGAGAAACCACAATACATTGATTCGAATTTGGGCGGTTCTATAATCCATTGGACATATTACCGTAAGGACGGTGATTTGTACGTGGAGAGATATAGTGATGATCTGCATTTTGGTGGAATTAATCAGACCTATACGATCCAGAAGGGCAAACGAAGTTATGGTACTCCGGCCAAGACTCAATTTGCTGGTGACGGAAAAAACCTGGGTATTGATCGATATAATAATTACACATCGGATACAGCAATTGTATATCCGTGGATGTACAGCACAGAAGAACCGGAACGTGAAGTAGCTGTGCAACTGGAAGATAAGAATTGACAGGAAATATTTAGAAGTACTATACTGGATAAAATTTAACAGTCAAACGCAATGATCAGGAGTAATAAGGCTCTAGGTTTGGTCCAGAGAACTGTCGATTCGGTGCAAGGCAGTCCAACCTTTCCCCAACTCACCTGTGAGCAGCAGAATCGAACCGTAGTTACGCGAATATCGTCATTGCTCAGCGCACAAAGGGCTGGATGTTAAAAATGATGCTATACGCCGACTTCATGTAGATCCTGACGGTTAACCTCCGTCATCAGGTCCTGAGATGTTATGGCAGGGTAGGTCGGAGTATGATGTATCCAATCCTGTTCATGGATCAAAAAGAGTGGTACCGCGAAGGTCAGACCTGTCGCCTCTTAGTTGAGGCGGCAGGTTTTTGTTTTTTTATATGGCCTTAATGTTGAGAAAAGGCAGGTGCAGAATCATGGAAAGATCACGTGTGATTGAGTATTATTCCAGATTTGACGAGTGGGGAAGGTTGGACCGGGAACCGCTTGAGTTCATCATTAATATGCATTATATCCGAGAGTCACTTCCGGCAACCGGACTTGTGCTGGATAATGGCGCAGGACCAGGCAAATATGCCATGGAGCTTGCCAAACTCGGATACCATGTCACGCTGTCAGACCTGACCCCTGCATCTGTGGATACGGCTCGGCAGAAGGCAAAGGAGTTGGATCTGACTCAGCAGTTTGACGGATTCCATGTATTGGATGCGACCCATCTGAACGGCATTGCAGATGAGACATATGATGCGTCGCTGATGCTGGGGCCGTTGTATCATCTGCAGATAGAAGAAGAGCGAGTGGCTGCGGTACGGGAGCTGCATCGGGTCACCAAGCGTGGGGGAACTGTGTTTGTAGCGATGCAGAGCCGTATGCGAATGGGCATTACCTCTTTGCAATCCCCGCAGCAATGGAAACCACATGACCACATGGAAGCTATCCGGTCTTTTGTGGAAAAGGGGACATTCGATCATCTGGATCAAGGGCGGTTTACAGGGGCGTACTATTTCAACATTCAAGATATTAACCCATTTATGGAGCAGCACGGATTCGAAACGGTAGACCTGATTGGATCGTCCAGTCTGAGAGCCATGCTCACAGAAGAGCAGCAGCAATACTGGAAAGAACGCGGAGAATACGATGAGTTGATCCAGTACATGATTGAGGCGGCCAAAGACCCGTCAATACTGGGAATCTCGTCTCATCTACTGTACATTGGGAAAAAGAAATAATCATGAAATCATTGGATTTTGAGAAGAATGGATACTCTTTATAAATGAAAATGAGAGCTTACCATTTCAATTGGATCGATCATGGAACATGGTATAATAGGGATCAAATAGCGGGCTGGAGGTGTCACTATGCAATGGAAGGAAGTTCAGGATCGATTCCCTAACGAATGGGTCGTTTTTGAGGCAACCAAGGCACATTCTAGGGAAGGCCAGCGTTATATTGAAGAGATGGCGGTTATTGATTCATTTGATGATTCCACACAAGCATTAAAACGATACAGTGAATTGCATCAGGAAGATCCAAGACGGGAATATTGTTTTTTTCATACTTCTCGTCCAGAAGTTGTGGCGAGAGAGCGGTACGTTGGGATAAGAGGTCCCCGATGAAAATCTCGGAAATATATGGTCTGTCTTTTATAAGCCTACAACTTACGTTTAGAGGAGAAGTACTCTATTTAGAGAAAGTCCTGCTCGACACAGGATCAGCCAGTACGTTGCTAAATGCAGACATTGTCCAGGAAATAGGTATGGTTCCTGAAGAGAATGATGAGGTAGATATTATTAGAGGCGTAGGTGGCATAGAATATGTTTACACCAAGTTACTGGACTCTATAACTGTGGATGGAACAACGCTTAGGGAATTTCAGATTGAAATTGGAAATATGGATTATGGTTTGGAGATCGATGGGATTTTGGGGTTTAATTTTATTAAACAGGCTGGCATTATAATTAATGCAAATTTAATGGAACTAAGTATAGATAAAGAATTGATTTAGAAAAATAAAAAGTGCCCTCTGGAAAACAGGGGGCACTTGTATTTTTCCTCAAAATAGTTCAATATTAAGATAAATAACAAAAGGTGATCTACTTACAATAGGTTAGATGAACGACGGATCGCTTCATAACAGGGAGGAATAGACAATGGAAATCGGAATCAGTACATTTGTGGAGACGAACCCAGATGTAAACACAGGAGAACTTATAAGTCATGCGCAGCGTATTCGCGACGTCGTTGAAGAAATTGTTTTGGCAGATCAGGTGGGGCTGGATGTATACGGCGTGGGAGAACATCACCGTGCCGACTACGCCGCTTCATCACCAGCTGTCATTCTGGCCGCCGCAGCTTCACAGACCAAACGCATTCGCCTAACCAGTGCTGTAACGGTGCTATCTTCGGCTGATCCGGTACGGGTTTTTCAGGATTTTGCAACGTTGGACGGCATTTCGAATGGGCGTGCAGAGATTATGGCAGGGCGGGGATCATTCATCGAGTCATTCCCATTGTTCGGCTACGATCTGAATGACTATGATGAGTTGTTTGATGAGAAATTGGAGCTACTCTTAAAGCTGCGTGATTCTGAAAAAGTAACTTGGGAAGGCAAACACCGCCCTTCCTTTAACAATCTGGGCATTTACCCGCGTCCGGTACAGGAAAAACTTCCCGTATGGATCGGTAGTGGCGGTAATCAGGAATCGGTTGTCCGCGCAGGTCTGCTTGGATTACCGCTTGTACTCGCCATTATTGGTGGTCGCCCCGTTCAATTCGCGCCACTGGTGGAGTTGTACAAAAAAGCAGCCGCACATGCAGGTCACGACGCTTCCAAACTGACTGTGGCTTCCCACTCTCACGGCTTCATTGCAGATACAACAGATGAAGCCGTGGAGAAATTCTTCCCTCCAGCTCAGGCTGTGATGAACATACTGGGCCGTGAACGTGGCTGGGGACACTACAGCCGTGCAACCTTTGACGCGGCACGTAGTCTGGAAGGTGCGCTGTATGTGGGTGATGTGGATACCGTTGCTCAGAAGATTATCTATCTGCGTAAAGAAGTTGGTATCACACGCTTCATGTTACACACTCCCCTCGGCACGATGCCGCATGAGGAGGTAATGAGAGCCATTGAACTGCTCGGCAAAGAAGTCGCTCCCAAAGTCCGTGCAGAAATCTCGCGTTGGGAAGCTGAGAATGAAGCCGGGCGTTAATTAGCGATAGTAATCCCTTATATATAATGATAAAAAGGAGCAGGTCCTTCATCCGAGCGATGAAGTGCCTGCTCCTTTTTTCCTTTCCTTATTAATTTATGGCTTTTAGCCATTGGAGGATACTCCAACAAGGGAAAGAATAACCATGGACAACGTATGATCATATAGCCGTTTTGCGGCCTCTTCACTCTCAATATGGCCTCCCAGATACAGATGGACGACACCATGCAGAGGGGCCCAGATCATACGGACTGCAAGCAGGAGATCATTCTCCTTAAGCATTCCCTGCTCAATTGCGGCCGCAACCAGGGACGTGATTTGTTTGAGGGCAGTCGCTGTTTCTTGCAGACTCTCTGCATCTGGTTTGAATTCTGCAAAAGAACCACCAAACATCAGCTGATAGAAGCTGGATTGTGTAATCCCGAAATCCCAGTAGGCATAAGCGAGATCGCGAAAATAACTCTCGAATGATGCTTGCTGAGGCACGGATTCAAACGATTGGGATAGGAGGGAGCACCCCTCCATATATAGATATTTAGCTAACCCTTCTTTCTTGCCAAAGAGGTTATATATAATTTTGGTGGAGCACTCCATTCGTTCTGCCACGCGCCGAACCGTGACGGCTTCGGGACCGTGCTCTTGCAGCAAAGATGCGGCGGCATGCACAATATTTTGGCGTAGGTTTTCGGAGTGCTGGAGTCTGGCTTCCTGAAAGGTAGTGACCGTGTGAGCGGATTCTTTGGAACCCGAATTATGATCTTTCATCTATCTCATCCTCATACATCCATATTGTTGTTTAACGGAAACCGTGTTTCTTATCGTCATTCTACTGTTTTACGCTGGAAATCGTCAAATGATCAAAAGAAGTTGACAGTAAGAAGACAAGAGAGTACGATGATTTCATTAGGAAACATTGTTTCAAATAAAAAACGAGTGTTCTAAAAAGGCGGATGAGATATGAAGCAGGTTCAAAATCAATGGGTACTCATTACGGGGGCTTCTTCAGGAATTGGGCAGACTTTTGCATTGGAGATGGCGTCAAAAGGAAAACATGTGGTCTTGGTGGCCCGATCGGAGTCCAAATTGCGTCAATTGGCAGAACGGATTGAGCGAACCTATCAAGTGAAGACGGAAGTAATTGTAGCGGATCTATCCCAGGCGGATGCACCACAACACGTTTATGAGGAATGTATGAATCGGGGCATACAGGTCAATGTATTAATCAACAATGCGGGATTTGCCACGCATGGAATGTTTGAGCAGGTGGATGGTGCACGGCAGCAGGAAGAGATTATGCTGAATGTACTCGCAGTCATGAACATGACCCATCTTTTCCTGCCAGGCATGCTGCAAAAACGGAACGGTACCGTCATCAATGTCTCTTCAACGGCTGCTTTTCAACCTGATCCATACATGGCTGTATATGGGGCTACGAAATCTTTCGTCCTTTCTTTTACAGAGGCGTTATATGAAGAGAACCGGAAGCGAGGCGTTCAGTTTTTGGCTCTATGCCCTGGCTCAACCGATACCTCATTCTTTGACATAGTAGGAGCCGAAGAGGCTTCGGTAGGCAAACGGGATACGCCAGAGCATGTTGTGGAAGTGGCGATGAAGGCGTTGGAGTCAGGTAAGCCGTATGCTGTACCAGGTGCCTCCAATTACTGGACGGCCCAGTTCGCTCGTCTTATGCCGCGCAGACAAATGTTACGCATCGTAGGTGGCATGCTTCGGCCCCGTTCGAAGAGTGGCAAACCGCAAAAGGCACAGGCTTAACCATACCAAACCAAACCTACCAAACCCAAAGACGCTGCCAGCGAGGATTACCCACTGGCAGCGTCTCTTTTGAACATTCTTCAATACTGTGTAGGTCATGCTGCATCCAGCAGCGCCCATTGCAATCAACGGGTCGTCCAAATCTCAACTCAACCTGCGAACAGTTTCAAGTATTTCGTACCTTACCAGTCACCTGATTTCCGTTCTTAATCAGAGTGTAGCGAATGAGCTCACCACTCCAGAAGTGAAATGTCAGCTCGATCTGTCCGTCGTGCAGTTCTTTGAGCCAATCGGGCTGTAGTTTAATTTCATTCGTTTCATAAGAAGGAGCAAATGTAGTCAAGAATTCCTTATACGATGTCCAGTCCTGTGGCGCGGTATTCTCACCGGATGAATACACAGCCTCCATCGAGGCAAGCTGATCACCTTGAAACTGGGTGGGAATGGAGATGCTGTCTACCGTACCTGTTGCGTGGCCCAACTCGGGCTCCGTGGACACAATCACATTCCATTTCCATTCTGCGCCTTGACTGAACTTCGCTGTGAGTATTCCATTGTTCCCAAGCTTCTGACTTGAGCTGATTATCCGGGATAACGCAGCGGATTTGACGGTTAACGTGTTGCCACTGAACGAATAATCCGTGCCAGCTTTCAGCAATTGATCACCCTCATACAGGGCAACCAGCTTGTTTTTGTTTAACTTGATCGTCATTTGTCTGTCTTCCACAGGCGAACCTTGTCTGAAATAGAGCAGATCGCTTTCTCCCACGGCAGAACGTCCTGTCCAGGAAGCTTGGATCATCTGAAATAAATCCGGGTCAGCCCACTGGAATGTTTGTCGATTCAGATGCTGACCGTTGTCCCATAACATGGACGTGATCTTTTTTTCTTTTAACTGATGACCGATGAATTCAAAATATTTCAGCTTCTCTCCCTGTTCGATGACATCCGTATGTTTGTCAAAACCGAGCAGGCCGTATTCGCCCAGAATAACCGGAATGCCCTGAACCACCAGTGTGTTGTACACATTATTGAACGTGCTAGCTGCATCATTTTTCGTATCCGGATCGAAGGTGGTATGCCCTGCAATGTTAACGCTGAACGGCCAGTATCCGTAATAATGCACCGTAGCAATCAGATTGTGATCCTTTAGGCCAGCTATCGTCTGCTGCAAACTGTCGAGTCTCACCTGTGTTGGCGAACCTTCCAGTGTAGGCAGGGCCAACGGACGCTCGGCGTTATTTCCACCTGTTTCTCGTACCAACTTAACAAATGCAGTGTTCAATTCATGCAAAAGCTCCAACTGCCGTGCCTCATCAATATTGCTGCCTGAGCCCATGTCGCCTGCATTTGTTGCTCCGCGGTTAAAGCGCGGTTCGTTAACACTTTCAAACATCAGCTTACGTGGTTCATCTTTGAACTGCTTGGCAATCTGAGTCCATACTGCTTTATAACGGGAAAGCACCTGATCATGGTCCGTCTCCAGTTGGCTGATCCAGAGGTAGGAATCATGGTGAACGTTCACGACGACATAGAGGTTGGCATCCAGCGCCCATTGGACAACCTCCTGAACACGAGCCATGTAGGCTGGATCAACATTGTAGTCTGGTGCATCTCCAATATGCCCATCCCATGTGACGGGAATGCGAATACTTCGGTATCCCTGAGCAGCGATCTGCTGTATCAGTTCGCGGGTAACTCGCGGGTTGCCCCAATACGTTTCATCAGGTCCGACCGTATCCAGGGAATTTCCCAGGTTCCATCCCGGTTGCATCCCGTCAACATCGCTTTGTAGCGGACCAAAGGCCGTCATTTCATGTTGTCTGGCAAGTTCAGACTTGGCTGCAGATGCAGGCAAAGGAAGCAGAATAAACAGACACAGGGTCATGCAAACAAGCGTCAGGATGAAATGGTGGCTAGGTGGGTTCATAAGGGCTCCTTTGGATGGGTGTACATCGTTAATCTCGTGTGTGAAGCTTGATGTATTGCATTATATCAAAATGAACATCTGCATGAATCATGTATTTTCACCCATGCTCCTGCGCGTTCTCCGACTCGTACTTTTCTCGGTGCTTCTGCTTCATTTTCACATAATCCGGGTCCGTTTTGGCGATCTCCCATTGTGCTTTGAAAATGGCTGCTGATTCAGCCTTCACCTTATCATTCTGATAAGGCAGGATGGAGCCGTCCTCCTTCGAATATTTGCGTCCGCCTTTATGATTCGTATACCGTCGGGCCCGCGTATAGCCCATTTGCAGAAACTTGCGTGCCATATCCATACCGATAAAGTCATCCTTTTGCTTATACTCCAAAAATAGTTCGTAGATCTTCTGCGACGATTCTTTCGCAATTTCGGGTGTTTTGAACCGCCAGTGCGGTAGAATCTCGCTTTTGTAGGGCTCCACCATTAATACCCCTTGCTCTCCCCGGCCAACGGTATACAGTTCAGGCTGCTTGCGCAGATCAAGCTCCTCGTAATTGAGGCTGTAATCAAACTTTTTCATGGATTCCACCCCTCCTTGAAGATTATTGTTCCTTTCCACCTCTTTACCCCGATTCTTGTACAACATGCACGGTTAATGGGAAAGAAGAGAAGTACATACATAGGAGGGGTAAGGGTATGGGCATGTCCGGCAGATATCTTGTTGTCACCAAGGAATTGGTTGAATCCATTAAGTCAGGTGAGGTCAGTGTGCATGATTGTTCGGTCGAGCTGGATATCGATAAAATGTGGCAGATGCTTCAGTTTACGTTGACTGGTGAAGTGGTAGAGGGGCAGCCTCCTCTGGGATATGTGGTCCCTTTGGCAGGTGAACAATATCTGGGCAACTATTCAGACATGGATCTGTTCCTGCTGAACAATGAACAGGTACTCGAGGCGTACATGGAGTTAGAACAACTGACACCTGAAGAATTGAAGAAACGGTTTAGCCTGGAAGAAATGGTTGCTGAGGGCGTGTATCCTGTCATGGAAGATTGGGACGCAGAGGAGACATTCCAGGAGATCGTTCAGACACTGAATGATGTTCAGGCTTTATATCAGGCAACGGCTGCGAGCGGGAACGGAATTGTCTTTTATATTTTCTAAGTTCCCACCTCTGTTTGTTTAATTTGTCATTATTCCGGTTATTGATAGAAACAAGGCACAGACTGTGCCTAAAATCCGGTAGAAGAGAGGGAATACGATATGACACAAGACCAGAATGAAGAGAACAAAGCCATTCAAGACGACGAGCCGGATCAATTTGAAACCCCTGCACGTACCGATGGTAAAGAATCCGATGAGGACACTGAGTCCGAGGATACAGAAAAAGAATAAACTTAACTGTTTATGATTCGACTAGGCATATTGTTGTTGAAGCGAATTACACCAAATTTTAAATATACGTCATACCCGAGGTCGGACAATTGTTCGGCCTTTTTTGGTATTTATTTATGGATCCGGTTTACAACAATTACCTATAACCCTCATAATAGGATTGAACCACATTTTTCCTAAGGAGGAGATCGTATCAAAAATCACAAGCTAGTGAAGTGGATTGCCGTACCACTCGTTTTGATGATGGTTGTGCTTACGGGATGTCAGGCCGTAGGTGGCGTAGATATTGGCAAAGCCGTTGTCAACAGTACAACCGTCAAGTCCGGTGAATCCAAACAGTCGATGCATATAAAAATTGAACCTACAGCAGACCTCGTCGATGAGGATGCGCTTCAAATGATTGAACTCATTAATTCCGTTTCATTGGATATTGAAGATGCCAAAGTGAAAGACTCCAACACGGCGTCTGTCAAAGGTACACTGAGTATGCAAGGAAAGAAATTACCTTTCCATCTGTCGATGGATAAATCGGAAATGGTCATTGATGTAGACGGAGCGCAAAAGCCTCTATACATATCTTTACAGGATGACACACTTCCTATGCTAGATACGAAGGCGTTGGAGAAGCAGATCGAGGAGCTTTCCCCGAAATTGCTGACCTTTGCGCTGAAGCATTTGTCCAACCCGAAAAATATTTCGGTAACCCCGGTACAGGAATCGGTTAATGGTGAATCGCTGAGTCTCTCCAAGCTGCATGTGGAGATCAGTGGAGAAGAGCTTCTTGCCATGGTTAAGCCGTTTCTGACAAGTGTTGCTCAGGATGAGCAAGGACTCAAGGACCTGATTGGAGATCTGTATGATGTGTTCTACCCTATCCTCGTTACATTCAACACGGTTGATACTGGCGACGGCAGTGCCCTTCCTTCTACGATTAGCGAATCACGGGATGCCGAAGTTGCTTCATTGTATGAAATGATTAAGGGCGGTCTTGACGAGATTCTTGCCAATTACGACAAGGAACTAGCCAACTTGTTGACCGAAACACCTGAATTGAAGACGGTGTTCGGAACTGAGACCAATCTCAAATTGGACTTTTATCTGGACAGCGCACTGAATATCCGTAAACAGAATTATGATTTCAAAGTAGCGTTGCCTGCTTCTGAAGATCTGCCGGTCAATTCGGTATCCGTATATGGTGACAGTGAACTGTGGAATATTGGTGGACCAGTAACTGTGGATGCCGTGGACAAAACGGCTGGTGCAATTGATCTGATGCAGGGAGATATCACGCCAGGTCAGATGTTGCGCAACTTTGATTCCAATTCACTTGTGTATCAGCTGTTGAAAGATGAAGCGGGAATCACCCGTAAATATGTCATGTTGTATCCGGACGACGAATCCTATGGTGCAATCACTGTTAAAAATACAACATTTGTTCCTCTTCGTTATCTGTCCGAGGAATTGGATGCTGAAGTGAAATGGACCAAAGGGTCGGATAAAATCGTCGTTATTGACGATATCACCGGCGATGAGATTGTCCTGACTGTGGGTTCCAAAAAGGCAACCGTTGCAGGCAAGGAAGTAACAATGGTCGAACCTGCTTATGTGGGCAAAAACGGCAAGACCTATGTCCCGCTGCGCTTTATGGCTGAGTCTCTTGGGGCATCTGTAGATAAGGAAAAAGAAACAGGCTGGATTTTCATCGACCGGCCATAAGTAAGATTTGTATGTAAGTCTTAGGTTGAGAGGGGATTTCAGAGTATGCCAGATTTCTCGTAATGATCATGAAAGAACACAATGAAAAAAATTTCCGTTAGACCATTAACGGGATACGTGTGTCCTTTTTGACCCATTACGAGGAGCTTCGGCGTTTCTGAAATGATGAAACGAATCGGGGAGTGCCTCTATTGGAGGTGCTCCTCTTTGTCGTGTCATCCCAAATAGATCCCCAGAGGTGTTATATATGAAAAGTCAATTAATCATCCAATCCAGTTCGATTACATTACGTCCACTAACGCTGGAAGACCAGGACGCGCTGTACGCATTAATCCGACAACCTGAAATCACGGATATTCTTCCCGAATGGAGGATGACAGAGGAACAGCTGCATGGTTTTCTGCAATTTGTTGTTGGCAGTTACGAGCAGTTCGACCCAAAAGATGTAAGGGTCATGCTGGCTGTTGTACACAATAAAGATCAGCAAATCATTGGTTGGTGTGGTGTGTTTCCCAATGATATGCTGGATAGTGATGATCGTGAAGTGGCTTATGCCATTTCACGGGATTATCGGAATAAAGGGTATATCACAGAAGCAGTGAATGCCTTAACGACATACTTGTTCGAAAATACTCTGTTGGACCGAATCGTGGGTATTGTGAAGCCGTTTAACCAGCCTTCACGCAAGGTGCTTGAGCATGCCGAATTTCGTTATGTCTCTCGCAGAAAACTTTCGGATCAGGCAGATTACGATTACTTTGAGCGACATAAAGTACAGCCGGCACCAGCATCTTCACTGGGGCTGCAATCTCAAGTTCAGCTTCGTCGTGCATGCCAAGAGGATGCTGAAGTGCTTACTGAGATATGCACCAGAGCCTTTGATCATGCGATTAGAGTCTGGGCTAAAGGAGACACAGTTCCGGACAGCAACCTTTGTCCACCAGGCTATTCGTCTGTTCGTATGCACAGTTACGTGATCCGTGAATGGGACTATTACGTTATAGAATGGGATGGATGTACCATTGGTGGAGTCAGTGTCAATGTATTGGGAAGTAGGCATGCGAGACTGGATAAAATCTTTATTGATCCCGTTTGTCATGGTCGGGGTATAGGATCTCAGGTCTTCAGGCTTGTTGAGGCCGAATTCCCGGAGATTGGGATATGGAAGCTGGAGACCTCGGGAAGACAGCGCGATAATCATCATTTTTATGAGAAAATGGGTTATGTCTGTCTCTATGCATCTGAAGATGAATATGGATATGAGAAAATCATAACACTAGAGTCTGTAATCCAGCTCCCACCCGAGGAATTATCCAACGTTAAGGGTGAGATGGTTACTGAATTTTACCAAGCTGATCTCGATTCACTTCGCTTCAGCACCAGCAATCTTCGGGATATCCGGATGACCGATTGCAACCTGAGTGGGGGCAAATTCACCAATCTGAATATGACCAGCATATTACTGGCCGATTTACGTTTAACAGGTAGCAAGGTTGAATTCTGTGCTTTGGATGGTGTTCATTTTCAGGATACACATCTCGGCCAAGACAGAGTACCCATGCGTTGGGAACATTGTGATCTCAAGGGCAGTCATTTCAATGACTGTGATCTATCCGGCGTACAGTTGGAACAGTGTCAGGTGGCAGGAATGAAGATTAATGGAGTGGCTATAGAGGAGTTACTTGCTGCGTATGAATCCATGAAGGCCAAAAGATAAATTAGTTATAGCAAAATAGAGAACGCCCGTTTCCGACCTCTGTGTTGGAAATGGGCGTTTTTTTGATGTTACTTTGTAAACAGTCAGCTATGCTGCAAAGCCTGCGGCTTTTTGCTAAAGCCGGTACTTCCCGCGGTAAAGCCCATCTGTTGGTAGAATTTATGCGCAGCTTCACGATCCGGGCGATTGCCGCTGTTCAGGGATAAGGAATCCACGCCATGAGTGGCTGCCCATTGCTCTGCTTCCAGAATAAGCTGACGACCGATGCCGGAGCTTCTGAACTGGTCATGCACGATAAGAGCCATGATGCGGCAGTGTCTTCCGTTTTTCTCATATAGATAAGATGTTTGGAGTCCGATCAGTCCAACGACACGGCCACGGACTTCGGCAACCAACGTTGCAAAGTTTGAATCTGCAGCGATGTGCGAATAACGCTCCTTCATCTCGGCATATGTGGTTGGATAACCGAGTTGATCCATAAGAATGACCATGTCCTGCAGATCTCCAGGGGTACTGTTACGAATCGTTACATTCAGACTCATGATCGCGTTGCCTCCTTTTGACGTTCTTTTAACGAGAGATCAATGATGGAATCCAGCAAACCGGCAAAGGAGATACCAGCCGCGGCTGCACTTTTGGGCAGCAGGCTATTTCGGGTAAGACCTGGCAACGTGTTCACCTCAAGCACATATGGTATGCCATCCCGAATCATCATGTCCACACGGGCATAGACACTGCATTTTAACACCCGGTAACAGGTTAGTGCCGCAGCTTCTACACGTTTATGCAAATCCGCAGGCAAATGAACGACCTGCTCCTCAGCGCCGCCGTCATTATATTTGGAGGTGTAATCGAAAAAATCGGCATTTGAACGAATCGAGATAACAGGAAGCATCTGACCATCCAGAACGGCGCAGGTAATCTCTTCGCCCTCAATATACTGCTCGATCATGACGACTTCGTCCCAGATGAGTGCCGCTTCTACAGCCGCATGAAGAGCCGAGGGTTCCTGAACCACTTGCGTACCGATACTGGAACCGCCTGAGTTGGGTTTTACTACAACGGGATACGTTAACTGTTGCACAGCGATTGATGACAATTCATCCAGACTGCTTACCTGAAGCCACTCGCCAGTAGGTACACCCGCATGCTGGATGAGCCGTTTGGACATATCTTTGTCCATGCATACGCTGCTCGCGAGGACACCACAGCCTGTATAAGGAACACCCAGCGACTCCAACGTACCTTGAATCGTACCATCCTCGCCATATTTGCCGTGCAGAGCGAGCAGTGCCACATCCAATCCTGCGGCTTTCTCAATGAGATCACGTTTGCTGTTGATCTCCACCGGAATAACCTCATACTTCTGTCCATCCAGATGGTTGATCATCTCCTGTCCGGTGAGCAGAGAAACATTCCGCTCCGAAGATGTGCCACCCATTATCACGCCAACTTTCATGTGTAATCCTCCTCATTTCATTTGAGCAACCGTCTCGCCAATGATGCGAATACCTTTGCGAATGTTCTCATCGCTGACTCGGGAGAAGCCCAAACGCATCGTGTTTTGTCCCTGGCCTGGTTCAAGATAAAAGGTATCCCCGGGCATGAAGGTAACGCCTTTTGCCTTGCAAGCCGCCAGCAGCTCCCTCGTGCGGTATTCTGGTTGGAATTGTACGAACAGGTGAAGTCCTCCTTCACCGGAAACCCGGCACATCGGTAGATACTGCCGCAAGCAGCGAACGACCAGCTCATATTTTCGTTTGTACTCCGTGCGAGCCCGCTTCAAATATTTCTCGAAATTGCCGTTGCTCAGATATTGATAGAGCAGGGACTGATCCAGCGTCGAGGTATGAATGCTGCGCGCCCGTTTCATGCTTTCCAGATAATCAATCAGTGCCGCATCCGCAATGACCCAGCCTACGCGCAATCCCGGAAACAATACCTTGGAGAAGCTGCCCAGATACACGAGTCCGTTCCCTTTGCCCACACTGGCAATCAGAGGGGAGACATGGGAACCGGAATAGCGCAGCTCCTCGTTAAAGCCGTCTTCAATTATCGGCACATGGTACTGGTTCATCAGCCGAATGATCTCTGTCCGTTTGGCAGGTGATGTGACGATCCCGGTTGGATTGTGGTAGGAGGGCACAAGGTAGGCCAGATCATACGGGTTTGCTGCAAGTTCCCGTTCCAACTGCTTCAGGTCCAGACCATCTGATTCCATATCCACACCGGTGAGATGGAATTGATGAAGTCTCAGATTTTTAACAGCGGTATGATGTGTCGGGTTTTCACACAGGGCTCTGCCGCTTTTTTTGCGAAGTGCGCCCAGTACCAGATCAAAACCTTCAGTAAATCCGTTGGTAATCAGAATATCCTTGCCGGATAGGTCGACACCTTTATTTTCCATATAGCGCAGCAGATACTTCATAAGAGGCCTGTAGCCTTGCGCATATCCGTAATTCAGCAGTACTTCACCTTCAAGCGACATCCGGTCGAGGAAGGCTCTTTTGACATTGTGCATGTCGAAAAGCTTCTCATCCGGCGCGATGCTGGTAAATGAAATCTCACCGCGCTCTGAGCCAGAGCCATGTTTCATCAGATCATACTGCTCTGCCTGGATTGCATAATCGCTGACACGTTCGTTCCAGTCCAGCTGCCACCCGGATGTTGCCTCAGTTGCATCAATGGTGGAGCTTACGTAATTGCCTTTGCCTTTGACCGCGTAAATCAGGCCTTCCTCCTCAAGTTCAGCATAGGCCAGCAGAATCGTGCTGCGGCTTACTTTCATGAGTGTACTGAGTTCGCGGGTGGAAGGAAGCTTTTGTTTGGCTTGCAGGCCGCCTTTGAGCATCAATCGCTTCATATAATCTTTGACTTGTATATATACAGGGCGGTCCTCCGTCAGTTGCAGATCGGAATACATCCCATCACTCCCTTATTTGCTATCTTGCCATATTATAACCCCCGCAGAAAGAACCACGATACCTCTGTTTCCCTGCGGAGGTGGTTGGTTGTTTGCGCAAACGTAAAAAAGCCCTGGCATCATGCCGGGCTGGGGTGAAACGTGATCCATCTTTTATAGTGCTGCTGCTATAACTTTCTAGGTTGGCGTTACATGACTAGTCTCTCTAGGATCGATAGCTATCTGTCCTTCTACGTGTGTCTATTTACTCTCGTACGGCTATAATTGCAGGCTTTCTAGGTCAATCCAATTCTATACTATCTTCGTAAATCTAGGATCTTTCTACGTTTGCTTGCTGCAAGGGTCGAATAGATGATGAATCGTAAAGCTATAAAGCTAGGTTCTTGCTAACTGTACTCTTGTCGTGCGCACGTAACAGAATTCAGTATGAAAAAGATGATCAATCATAGGGTACAATAGACGGAAGTAGATATAAAGACATATGTCTTAGTGCCCAAATTCTTCCTCATACCCCTATAGTACCACTTTGAATCAGGGAAGTTAACCTTTTTTTTGAAATATTTGTCGTAATAGTTGAAAAAAGCTTGAATCTTGCTTCTTATTAATGAAATGGTTTCCCTTTATAATATATGATAGGATGTAAACCTATAGATAATGAGGAAGTGAACCTATTGATTAATATTACTGTGCCCACACCAGATGTCATCATCACGAAGCAGGCTGATCCACAGCTTAGCCACATTTATGGATTCACCGATTTCCACCTGATTACACGGGAAAAGGGCGGTATCTTCATGTTTTACAATGCTGCTGATGAGTTGTTATTTGTCGGGAAAGCACGAAAATTAAGACCGCGCATCAAGAAACATTTTGAAGATACCGTATCACCAATGAAGTCACACCGCGAGGAAGTAACCACCATTGAAGTGTGCGTTATTGAAGATCCGGTGGACCGCGAAATTTACGAGACCTATATCATCAACACGATGCGTGCGAAATACAATGTAGATAAAGTGTTGTACAAATAAGTATCTCGAATGTGCCCCAAGAGCGATAAGAATGGGAATCAAATGATGGAATGTGCTAAATAAAGTGTAAAGTATTTTTCGCAAAGTTTTGGGACATATAGCCTATGGCTTGCGTCAACAGACAAGGATGTGATCTGCGGATTGCATCCCACGTCTGCTTGGAAGCATTAGAATTTTTATTTTTCAATATGTAATTTAATATGTAGTTCGTAGAAACAGCAATGTAGAACCTAGAGATGGTAGTACAGGATTAACCAAATACATAGAAGAGGTGATTGTTTTGATCGGACGTAGCGGTAACCCAACACTCAAAGATAGTACGTTTGAAGACTCTAGAGGTTATGGAGATGATCGGTATCAAACCAGAATGACGATCAACGGTACGGTAAACAAAGCGTTTATTACGTTGGTAATTCTGCTGGGCAGTGCATTTGCATCCTGGATGATGTTTTTCAATGGGCAGGAAGTGCTTCCTCTTGCATATGGAGGGGCAATCGTCGGTTTTATCCTCGCATTGATTATTTCATTCAAACCTGTTGCGGCGCCTTACCTTGTGCCGATCTATGCCGTGGCAGAAGGGATGTTCCTCGGAGCACTCTCGGCTACGTATGAATACTTGTATAACGGCATTACGCTGCAAGCTGCTTTGCTGACCATGGCCGTCTTTATTGCTCTGCTGATGGCATACAAGACAAGATTGATCAAAGCTACGGAGAATTTCAAGCTGGGGGTTGTGGCAGCAACCGGAGGCATCATGATTATGTATCTCCTCAGTTTTGTTCTTGGTTTTTTCGGGATTACCGTTCCCTATTTGCATGACAACAGCCTGATCGGAATCGGCATTTCTGTCGTTATCGTCATTGTGGCCGCACTGAATCTGGTACTTGATTTTGATTTTATTGAAAGTGGTGCCGAGAACGGTGCTCCGAAATATATGGAGTGGTACGGTGCATTTGGATTGATGGTTACGCTGGTATGGCTGTATCTTGAAATTATTCGTCTACTCGGTAAGCTGCGGAGCCGGGATTAATTCAATTCAAAACTTCTCAAACCTAATCATGTAGTCTCCCATCAAAAGCTAACTCGTGCCCAAAACACGCAGTTAGCTTTTTTGCCTTTTACGGGATAGTCATAACATCGAACTGTGTACATTCTTCCATATATGGATTGACTGAATGGAAAAGAATGTGATATTTTAATTGATAATGATTATCATTTTCGTTAGTCTAATATAGTACCGGCTGTATTGCCCTGTACATTTCATATCAAACCGATCAAGCAGATCGAAAGGAGTGGCCTTATGTTACTGGAAAATGATTCGCAGACCCCTGCGCACTTGCCCGTTACCGGCCGCAGTCCCAAGACGGATCTTGCCAAGGTAAAAGTATATATGGACGAGCACTATGACGAACCATTGTCTATTGCAGATCTCGCCCACAAAGCCAATATCAGTGCGAAATATTTCGTGGACCTGTTCAAGAAGACCTACGGGCAGAGTGCAATGGAATATCTGACCGATCTCCGTATCAATCGTGCGAAACGATATCTGAAAGAAACAGGGTACAAACTTCGTGAAATCGCGCTGAGAGTAGGGTATAGCGATGAGTATTATTTTAGCCGCAAATTTAAAAAGGAAGTGGGCGTATCTCCTTCGGATTATGCCAAAAATGCGAGAAAACGCATCGCCACCTGCTCCTCCAGCATCATTGGACAGCTGCTGGCGCTTAATGTCATGCCTGTCGCTGCGCCGATTGACCCCAAATGGACCGCTTATTATTATAACGCGCACCGAACAGAGATTCAGTCACATTTGAGACTGACAGACCCGTATACCAGCTTGAGATTTGAAGCCAACGTGGAGCGTTTGGTTCATATCCGGCCGGACGCTATTGTCGGTACGGATCAGATCAGTGACCAGGATCAGGCCAAACTGGCTGAGATTGCACCTTGTTGTTTTGTACCGAAGTATCACTTGGATTGGCGTGCACAGTTACGCATGATTGCTGCTTTTCTGGAACGGGAAGAACAGGCAGAGCAGTGGATTGGTGTATACAATCAGCGAGTCGAGAAGACACGGGATTCCGTAAAACAGAAAGTGGGCCGGGAGAAGGTCATCGTTGTTCGAGTGTATGGTCAGCACCTTTATCTGTATCGAAATCCGGGTATTGAAGAAGTGTTGTACAACAATGGTTTACAACTAGAGACGTTTCCCGACGTTCAGGCCAATACACGGTTAACATTGGAACAACTGGCTGCGCTAAATCCAGATCGGATTCTTGTTATGGTGTGTCCTGAGGCCGCATCGCGTGCATACTGGCTCAGTCTGCAACACTCGCCAGTATGGCGTCAGCTTAAGGCAGTAAGGCAATACCAGATTCATCTGATTACAGGTGATCCCTGGTTTGACTACTCTGCCGTAGGCGTGATGCGTATGCTGGATGAAGCGCTGCTGATTTTCACGGGATATTGTCCAAATGTATATCTGGATAACGTCCATGGTGATTCTCGGGCTACATGACATATAATCCATCTATCTAAATGAGAATGTTTATCAAGGGGGATATGTCATGTTTCAACAGAAAAAAGGTAACGGACACCGTTCCGTTCGTCCATTTCGTAGTGCCGGATTCTCGGCCTTGCTCGTACTGGTATTGATTACGGGTCTGCTATCTGCCTGTGGCTCAAAATCAGAAAATGAGGGAGAAGCACAGAAAGAGCAGCCAACAACGGAGGCTTCGACCACGGCCTCATCAGGGACTGCTGTAACCGAAGAGAACACGGAAGAAACCAAAGGAGAACGAACTGTCAAAGACGATCTGGGACATGATGTTATTGTTCCTGAGCATACAGAGCGTGTTTTTGCACCTTATCTGGAAGACTCTCTGCTGACGCTAGGCGTTAAACCGGTAGCTCAGTGGGCGAGTGGTACGCAAGGTCATGTTTACCTTCAGGACCAGTTGAGCGGAGTGCCAACACTGGATTTCTCCAGTGGTTTGCCTTCTCCTGAAGCACTAATGGCGTACAATCCGGATTTTATTATTCTACACACGGCCCAATATGCCGAGAACGGTGTATATGAGAGTTATTCGAAAATTGCACCAACCTACGTATTTACGAATGCTTCGGGTGATGTTGAGAAGTCTTTGCAGGTAATTGGTGATCTGCTGGGCAAAGCGGCTGAGGCCGAAAAAGCCATTGCAACGTATCATGCGAAGGTAGATGATGCTAAGGCCAAGCTCGCCAAAGTTACCGAAGGCAAGAAAGCAGCGATCATTCGTTTTGCACCTCGCGGGATTAGTATGATGGGTGGTAACTACTTTAGTGGTTACGTGGTATATCAGCAATTGGGACTTGGCAAACCAACACTGGTACAAACGGAGAACAGCGCAACGGTATCTACCGAGGTGTTGCCTGAGATTGATGCCGACTTTATTTTCACGGTGGAACAGGGTCCAGGGAGCATGAAGGAAATGACGGATACCAAAGTATGGAACAGCATGCCAGCCGTTAAAGCTGGAAATGTATACGCAGTGGAGCCCGCTCCGTGGCTGGGCGGTGGATTGATTGCTTATGGTCATGTCATTGACGACACGCTGAAGGCGTTAACGCAATAATAGAGACAATCCATTGATGTATTGATCACAATATGAGAAATGTAGCTCCCAGCGGAGTGCCAGAAGCCGGACAAATTCCAGCGTTTCAGGTATTCCGTGAGGGAGTTTTTTTATTTTAGGGGTAACCAAGTCAGTTACAGAAATGTGGAAATATGGAGATAATCAAAATCATTTCTGGATATCGTCCATGGGACAGCCGGATTTACTCTCTTATAATTGGTAATGAGAATCAATCTCATATAAAACATGTGTAGTTCAGTATTCAACTTATATACGCAGAACAACGAGGAGGAACCATCCGTAATGACGTTTCAGCCCAATCAACCCGCATCTGGCACCCTTGAACATATCGCACGCAGTACCGTACAGATTCCCCGCGCCGAACAATGGACCATGAAATCACGCAACGGCAATCATGCCTATCAGATCATGGTATTCCAACCGGCAGAAGCGCCACCGCCTTCGGGGTATCCGGTGATCTATCTGCTGGATGCCAACTCGGTGTTTGGCACAATGGTGGAAGCCGTTCGTGTACAGGGCCGCAGACCGGAGAAGACCGGAGCACTTCCGGCCATTGTTGTTGGCATCGGGTATCCCACGGCGGGCCCTTTTTCGCCGCACCGTTACTACGACTTTACCCCGCAGGCCACAACGGAATATACACAGAATTCGGATGGAACACCTTTACCGAAACAGGGTGGAGCCGATGAATTCTTGCAGTTTATTGAAGAAGAGCTGAAGCCTGATATGGAACGGCAGTTCCGGATTGACCGGAGCAGACAGGCTATTTTTGGCCATTCCCTTGGTGGATTGTTCGTATTGCATACGCTGTTCAAGAAACCAGAAGCTTTCCGCTATTACATTGCGGGCAGCCCTTCGCTTCACTGGAATCAGAACGTCATGTTGGCGGAGGAACAGGAGTTTGTCGCACGGCTGGAGCAGCATCCCGTGAACGTCAAGGTGTGGATTGGCATGGGTGAACAGGAGAAGACGCATCCTGCGCGCAACAATGATAAGGCTTCGAGTCTTACAGAACGGTTATCTGCGCTGAATCAGCCGGGTCTGGACATTAAATATACCGAGTTTGAAGAAGAAAACCATGTATCAGTATTACCGTTTCTGATTAGTCGTACGATGCGTTTTGCCTGCAGCCCGGAGTCGTAGGAGGAAAGAGGCGACAGTATTTCTCAATTAGAGGTATCAGTATGGGAGAGTGGACGAAAGGCATGTGGAGCGAAATGTTATGGATTTACGGATGAACCAATCGGGTTCAGCAGGCTAACATATCTCTCCAACAGGAGAGAGCAGTAGTGTAAGGGAGGAACAGGAGTGAGTTACACAGGGACTGATGGAAAAGTAGCCGTAGTCACCGGTGCTGCGCAAGGCATTGGTGAAGCCGTGGCGAGATTACTTGCCGAGCAAGGCGCTATTGTTGCAGCTGTCGACATACGAGAGGATCAGTTGAATCAACTGGTCACAGATCTGCATAGTCAGGGTCATCAGGCAACAGCCTGTCCTATGGATATATCTAATCGTCAATCCGTTGAAGATGCAATCCAGCGTATTGAGGAGACATTAGGTCCGATTGGCATTCTGGTGAACGCAGCGGGAGTACTATACACGGGGGCTGTGAGTGAGCTCCGTGATGAAGAATGGACAAGAACTTTTGACGTGAATACACATGGTGTATTTTACATGTCACGTGCTGTGGTGCGATACATGGCCGAACGTCAATCAGGGGCGATTGTCACTGTCGGTTCAAATGCTTCTGGCGTGCCCCGGATGCACATGTCCGCCTACGTAGCCTCCAAAGCGGCTTCAACCATGTTCACCAAATGTTTGGCGCTTGAATACGCCTCAGACCATATCCGCTGTAACATTGTATCTCCAGGTTCGACGGATACCGATATGCAGCGTGCATTGTGGGCAGATGAGCAGGGAGCACAGGCCGTTATCGCCGGTTCCCCGCAAGCATATCGACTGGGCATACCACTGAACAGACTGGCGCTGCCATCGGATATAGCGGATAGTGTGCTTTTTTTGGTATCGGATCAGGCTAGACATATAACGATGCATAACTTGTGTGTGGACGGAGGCGCCACGTTAGGTGCCTGAATCAAGATAAGGAGATGATAATCATGTCAAAAGCGGGTACGGTTGCTGCAACTTCCGCCTTACACCTTCTGGAACAATATCGGGAGGGGACGTCCTTTTTCTGGTCTTCACCGCAACATACCCTGTTAGCTCAAGGGGAACAGATTCGGTGGTCTGCCATGGAGGTATCGGAAGGGAATACAACTGATTCCATGGGCGCGGTTAATGTTACTGAGCAAATGCGGTATGAAGAAACGCAGCTTTTCATTAACCGAATGGAGCAGTTGATGCAAAAGGCGAGACGCTCGGGCCAAACGAAACCGATTGTGGTCGGTGCCATTCCGTTCGATCCGATACATTCTTCTGCGGAGCTATTCGTGCCAGAGAAGATCCAATGGGCTGAACCCTTATCCCCGGACGCCAGAGCATCGGTGGAAAAACGACCAGCTGCAGTAGGTTGTGAGGTGCGTGAAGAACCTGCCGGAGCCATATTTCAGCAAAGCGTAAACAACGTTTTGTTGGATCTAAATCAAGGCAATCTCCACAAAGTGGTGTTATCCCGTACACTGCATGTGAATTCACAGACGTTGGTGAACACGCATCAGTTACTCCGTAATTTGTTCAGGGATAACACACACGGATATACATTTGCTGTTCCGATGACGAAACTCTCTCTAGCAAAAAGTGATATAACAACGGATAAACGCGCTAGTGTTGAGGCGGAAAAAGAAAACCAGCGGACTTATATCGGAGCGAGTCCCGAATTACTGGTTACCCGGAAAGGGTCCAAAGTAAGAGCCAATCCACTCGCCGGTTCTGCTGCCCGGAGTGAAGATCCGGCTGAGGACCGTCGCCGTGCAGAAGCACTGCTGGCTTCAGCCAAAGATCGTCATGAACATGCAGTAGTCATTGAGGCTGTGGCGGAAGCACTGCGTCCGCTGTGCAAACAGCTATTCGTCCCGACAGAACCTTCCTTGATCCAGACACGGACCATGTGGCACTTATCTACAGAAATTCACGGGGAGCTTGCTGATGTGAACAAATCAGCACTGGAACTTGCCTTTGCTCTTCATCCTACACCAGCAATCTGTGGAACGCCTGTACAGGCCGCTCGGGAAGCCATCCGAGAACAGGAACCGTTTGAACGGGGATTATTCACCGGCATGGTGGGCTGGTGTGACAGTGACGGTGACGGCGAGTGGGCCGTAACGATCCGATGTGCGGAAGTGGAAGGAAGAACGCTTAAACTGTTCGCTGGTGCGGGGATTGTGGCAGGTTCTACAGCCGAAGCGGAGCTGGCAGAGACCTCAGCGAAATTCGGAACAATGCTGCTCGCCATGGGTTTGGATTCATCTGTGTCCAGTATGAAGGAGGAATGAATGATGCTGTCAGGATTTCAGGCCTGGCCTGAGGAAGTTGCCGAACGTTATCGTCAGGAAGGTTGCTGGGAAGGAATTACGTTTGGAGAAATGCTCCGCCAGCGCGCAGAACTATATGGCAATCGAGTAGCCGTTGTCAGTGGAGAACAACAATTAACCTATGCGGAGCTGAACGATCGGGTGGATCGTCTGGCCGCTGGTTTATATGCCAAAGGAATACGACAGCATGATCGAGTTATTATCCAACTGCCCAATATTACGGCGTTTATCGAGGTGTGTTTTGCCCTATTCCGCATTGGTGCACTGCCTGTATATGCACTTCCCTTACATCGGAAGAGTGAGATTACGTATTTTGCCCGTTTCTCTGAGGCCGTAGCATACGTGATACCTGATCAGGATGGAGGGTTTGATTACCGCACACTGGCCGAAGAGGTTCAGGCAGAGGTTCCGGGACTTCGGCATGTATTCGTGGCGGGAGAAGCGGGGCGATTTGCGGCTTTGGAGGATGTTTATACAGCACCAGTCACACTGCCGGATGAGCCGGTTTCTTCGGACGTTGCTTTTCTACAGTTGTCTGGTGGAAGTACCGGGCTGTCCAAAATGATTCCCCGCACCCATGATGACTACATCTACAGTTTGCGGAGAAGTGTGGAAGTCTGTGGACTTACCCAAGAGAGTGTCTACCTAGCGGTTCTGCCTATAGCACATAACTATCCCATGAGCTCACCCGGCTTCCTGGGTACGCTGTATGCGGGTGGAACCATTATACTGTCACGCGGGTCCAGCCCCGATGAAGCTTTTCCACTCATTATGCGCCATAAGGTGACCATAACGGCTCTTGTACCCCCTCTTGCACTCATATGGTTGAATGCGGCGGCTACCCGGGGGATTAAACTTTCTTCACTTGAGGTGCTTCAGGTTGGTGGAGCCAAATTCAGCGCCGAGGTGGCTGCACGTGTCCAACCCGTCCTAGGCTGCACCTTACAGCAAGTGTTCGGTATGGCGGAGGGGCTGGTGAACTATACCCGTCTGGATGATCCAATGCATGTCATTGTTAACACTCAGGGCAAGCCGATGTCTCCGTATGACGAAGTACGAATTGTGGATGATGAGGACATGGATGTGGAACAGGGACAATCGGGGCATTTACTGACAAGAGGGCCTTATACGATTAAAGGTTACTACAAGGCTGATGAACATAATGCCAGATCGTTTACCACGGACGGTTTCTATCGTACCGGAGATATTGCCAGTCTTACGGCTGATGGATATCTCGTTGTGGAAGGACGGGCGAAGGATCAAATCAACCGTGGCGGCGACAAAGTGGCTGCCGAGGAAGTGGAAAATCATCTGCTGGCCCATCCTGCCGTACATGATGCGGCTTTGGTATCCATGCCGGATGAATATCTGGGCGAGCGCTCCTGTGCATTTATCGTGCCGAGCGGTGAAGCTCCGTCAGCTGCCGAAGTGAAAACTTTTCTGCGTAATCGGGGTCTGGCGAGCTATAAAATACCGGATCGGATTGAGTTTGTGCAGTCTTTTCCCAAAACTCAAGTTGGCAAAGTTAGCAAAAAAGCGTTGCGTGAGATGATTACGGCTAAACAGCCCATCTCCTGATTGTAACGACTGATAGATAGCACTGTACACTGTAGCGCAGTGATGAACATGATTGTGATAAATAAAGCTGAAAAGAGGGATATTCATGGCACTTCCAAAGATTCAACCCTATGCAATGCCTGTAGAGTCGGAGCTTCCCGTCAACAAGGTAACATGGACACCGGATGCGAAGCGCTCGGTACTCCTGATCCATGATATGCAGCAATATTTTATGAACGCCTTTACGGCAGGACAATCCCCTGTTGTGGAGCTGATCGATCATATTTCACAACTTCGTTCAAAGTGTCATGAGCTTGGCATTCCGGTGGTCTACTCCGCACAACCGGGCGGACAGACTCCGGAGCAGCGCGGGTTACAGCTGGACTTTTGGGGTGCGGGAATTGATGGAGGACCTGTGCAAAAAGAAATTATTGAAGCACTCGCACCCGCTCCGCAGGATACGTTCATGACCAAATGGCGATATAGCGCCTTCCAGAAGACAGAACTGTTTGAACTAATGCAGCAGGATGGTCGTGATCAACTGATCGTCTGCGGCATTTATGCTCATATTGGATGTCTGATGACCTCCTGCGAAGCCTTTATGAGAGACATTCAGGCGTTCCTGGTTGCGGATGCAGTAGCTGATTTTTCGGTGGAAAAACATCGCATGGCCCTGACGTATGCAGCAGAACGGTGCGCGGTAACACTGACAACCGGACGTTTACTTGAATTCCTAAATGATTTTGCCGCAGACGGCATTAAAGGAGTAGTAAAGTCTGAGGCAGGTGAGCAAGGTGAGCAATCCTATGCTACACCTGCACGTGTGGCTGTTTCAGAGGCTGAGCAGCAAACGGCATCGGCAGCAGAGAGAACCCAGGACGGAAGTCATGGCATTGAACAAGTCACGTTGGAAGCATTGAGAAATCAGGTCGGAGAGATGCTCCAGGAGCAACCTGGCAACATTGGAGAGCACGATGATCTGATTCAGATCTGGGGACTGGACTCCATTCGTATTATGAGTCTGGCTGAGCGCTTTCGAGTGGAAGGAGCGGGGGTAACGTTCGTGGATCTGGCGGAGCTGCCTACATTGGCTGCATGGGCAGCATTGCTGGATAAGGCCAAAAATAAGGTGCTCCCGAACGGAGACTACTTTTGAGCGGGGCCGTGCATACGTCGTACAGTCGGAATACGGCTTGGCCCCTTTCCTCTGCACAGTCCGGCATCTGGTTCGCTCAGCAGTTGAATCCGGACAATCCGATGTACAATACCGCTGAGTATGTGGTCATCGAGGGTAGCGTAGACGCCAGACGATTCGAAGAAAGTGTGCGACAGACCGTTTCGGAAGCAGAGTCGCTGAATATGGTTTATGGTGAAAATGAACAAGGTCCATGGCAGTCTTTGAACAGAAACCCGAATCATTGGACATTTCATGTCATCGACGTGAGGGAGGAATCGGAGCCCCACACAGTAGCATTAAACTGGATGAAAAAGGATCTGGCCAATCCCGTCAATCTGGCGACAGGTCCACTCTTCACGGAGGCATTGTTCCAGGTGAGCCATGATTGTTATTACTGGTATCAGCGCATCCATCATATCGCGAATGATGGATACGGCGTTTCGCTGATTACCCGCAGGGTGGCGAGCCTATACTCCGCAAGTGTAAGAGGAGAAGGTGTAGATCAAGTCCAGCAGGGGGCGTCGTTTGGCTCATGGACGGCCGTTCTTCAGGAAGACGAGGCTTATCTTGGATCAGTGGACAAAGAGCAGGATCGTCAGTTCTGGATGGATCGGTATGCAGACGAACCGGATGTTGTCAGTCTGGGGGAACGTGCTCCGCGAACCTCTACCTACTTCCTGAGACAGAGTGGCCTGTTTACACAACCGCAGCGCGAGCAAATGCAGGCGGCAGCGGCAAGGTTCGGTGTGACTTGGCCGGATTTGTTTGTAGCGGCAACGGCCATTTACGTTCACCGAATGACAGGGGCGACCGATGTTGTGCTGGCCCTGCCCGTGATGTGCCGATTGGGATCAACTTCCCTGCGGGTTCCGGGTATGGTCATGAATGTGCTTCCGCTGCGTCTCAACGTAGAGTCGGATCTGACCGTGTCAGAGTTGCTGAAACAGGTTATGCAGGAGATTCGGGCGGTACGAAAGCATCAACGCTATCGGCACCAGGATCTGCGGCGTGATCTGAAGCTGCTTGGAGAGAATCGTCGTTTGTTCGGACCCATGATTAATGTCATGCCATTCCACCATGAATTGAACTTTGCAGGGCGGCGCGGCATGATTCACAACTTGTCCACGGGACCGGTAGACGATCTGTCCATTCATGTTGTGGACCAAGGGCATGGTCATGGGATGAGTATTGATTTTGATGCGAACCCGTCTATCTACAATGATTCCGAACTGCTGAACCATCAGCTTCGTTATATGCAGCTGCTAAACCTGATCATGCAGGAAGGAATGGAGACAGAAACGGTGGGACGACTGGAATTGCTGCTCCCTGCCGAACGTGAGCAAGTTTTGGTGACATGGAATGGAACGGGAGGGCTAACAGCCGAGAGCAATTCAGCAGCACTGTTTGAACAGCAGGTCCGCCGCACACCTTCTGCAACGGCGCTGACGTTCGAAGGGGCCTCCCTGACGTATGCGGAGCTGAATGAACGGGCGAATCAGTTGGCTCATCAATTGATTCACCGATATCAGGCAGGACCGGAACAGCGGGTGGCCATTGCTCTGCCTCGTTCGCTGGAAGTGGTCATCGCCATTGTGGCTGTCCACAAAACGGGGGCCGCCTATCTGCCGCTTGACCCTGACTATCCCGAAGAGCGTCTGATCTACATGTTGGATGATGCCAAGCCTGCTTGTGTGGTGACGGTGATGGACCATGTTTCCAGTCTGCCGACAACATCCAGTGTACCGATGATGGTCATGGATGAACCGAATACTGCTACGGCAGTGAGTCGCCGGCCTGGAAGTAATCCCGAAGGTGATGATCTGACAAGTACAGCTTCTCTGCTCAATCCTTCGTATATTATCTACACTTCAGGCTCCACAGGTAAGCCCAAGGGCGTAGCCGTAACCCATCTGGGGCTGGCGAATCTGCTTGAGGATATGAAGACGAGACTACAGGTTGGTCCGCAGGACCACTGGCTGTCGGTGACTACGATTGCTTTTGACATATCCGTACTGGAAGTATTTCTGCCGCTTACGACGGGTGCCCGGCTGGATATTACACACAAAGAGACGATTCTTGATCCGGTAGCTCTGGCTGGGAAGATGAGAGAGCTGGGAACCACCATTATGCAGGCTACGCCTACGTTATGGCAGTCTTTGGTGACGAGCCGGCCAGGGCGATTCGATGGGCTAACCTTGATTACTGGAGGAGAGGCGCTGACGGAGGAACTGAAGCTTTCTTTGCAGGAACTGGGTTGTCACGTCAATAACCAGTACGGCCCGACCGAGACAACCATTTATTCCACGGCTGCCTCGTTCGACACAGGGGAAATGGGGAAACCGTCGATTGGTGGTCCGGTTCGCAACACGCAGTTATATGTGCTCGATCAATGCTTAAAGCCAGTACCCTCGGGTGTAGCAGGGGAACTGTATATCGCAGGCGAAGGGCTTGCGCGCGGGTATTTGGGCAGGCCTGATCTGACCGCAGAACGCTTTGTAGCCAATCCCTTCGGTCAGCCAGGCAGTCGGATGTACCGTACAGGAGATTTGGCGAAATGGCTGCCGGATGGTTCTATCGATTATTTGGGTCGTGCCGATCATCAGATCAAAATTAGAGGTTTCCGGATAGAACTGGGCGAGATTGAATCGGTAATCTCCAGGTATCCTGGCGTAGCTCAGGTCACGGTTATGGCTCGCGAAGACCAACCGGGAAACCAGCGATTGGCAGCGTACGTAGTGGGTGAGTCTGAGCTCGAGAATCGTATGGATCTGGCAGAACTAAGAGCTTACGTGGCGGATGCGTTGCCGGATTACATGGTGCCTGCTGCATTCACACTACTGCCCGAGATGCCGTTGACACCGAATAAAAAGATCGATCGCAAACGGCTTCCGGTACCTGCTTTGCTGTCAAATGCCAATGGACGGGAGGCGCGCACGCCACAAGAAGAAATTCTGTGCAGTCTGTTCGCTGAGATTCTTGGTGTTGGTCGTGTGGGCATTGACGATGATTTCTTTGAACTGGGTGGGCACTCCCTGCTGGCTGGACGAATTACAGCACGTATCCGTGATGTATTCGGTGCAGATCTGACCATTGGCAGTGTATTTGAAGCTCCAACCGCAGCAGGCCTAGCCAAACGATTGGATCAGGTAAAATCGGTGAGGCCTGTTATTCAGCCTGTTCCACGTCAGGGGGAGCTTCCGCTCTCCTTTGCCCAGCGGAGGTTGTGGTTCATGTATTGTCTGGAAGGCGCCAATCCGACGTATAACATTCCGCTGGTTGCCCGGTTGGCCGGGAAGCTGGATACGGATGCTCTGGAGAACGCCCTGCAGGATATTGTAGACCGTCATGAGACATTACGAACGTTGTATCCGCCTGAAGTGGGTTCTGCGAGCCAGCATATTCTGAATGCTGCTGACGTCAAAGTGAAATTGAATATAACCGCTGCTGCAGGGCAGGAGCTTCCCGAGCTTCTGACAGAAGCGTCACGCTACAGCTTCCAGCTTTCCACTGAACCAGGCATTCGTGCCGAGTTGTTCAGAATCGGCGCGGATGAGCACGTGCTGTTGTTGCTGCTCCATCATATTGCCGGGGATGGATGGTCACTGTCGCCGCTGATCCGTGATCTATCGGAGGCTTATGCGTCACGCTTGCGGGGTTCTTCGCCTACCTGGGCGCCGCTTCGCATTCAATATGCCGACTATGCGGTGTGGCAGGAGAGATTGCTAGGGGATGAGAAACAGCAGGACAGTCTGATTGCAAGACAGATGGAATTCTGGAGCAATCAGCTGGCCCATTTACCGGAGCAGGTTACATTCCCTACGGATTACGCTCGTCCAGTCGTGTCTAGTTATCGCGGTGGGTCGGTGCCTTTTACGATCAGTCAACGTTTGCATGAGCAATTGATGGTCATCGCACGTGAGAATAAAGTCAGCCTATTCATGGTGCTGCACTCGGCACTGTCCTTGTTGCTTACCCGAATGGGGGCAGGAACGGATATCGCGATAGGAACACCGATTGCCGGACGGAGCGATGATGCGCTGGATGAAGTCGTCGGTATGTTCATTAACACCCTTGTGCTGCGCACAGATACTTCAGGTGATCCAACATTCCGTGAGCTGCTGGCTCGTGTGCGGGAAGTCGACCTGGCTGCATATGAACATCAGGATCTGCCCTTTGAACGGTTGGTTGAAGTATTAAATCCGCCTCGGTCGCGTTCCAAACATCCGCTCTTCCAAGTGATGCTTGTGCTGCAAAATACACCGGATATTCGTCTTGATCTGCCGGGTATTGCGGCGGAAACCCGCATGTATGGTGTGGGTTCATCCAAATTTGATCTAACCCTTGAGCTGACCGAGCAGCGTGAGCATAACGGATCTCCAGGCGGAATTGAAGGTGTGCTGGAATATAGTGCAGATCTCTTCCGGGAATCTACTGCAGGTGAACTTGTGGTCCGATTGATGCAGGTGCTTGAAGATGCAGTGCAGCAGTTGGATGAACGAATCAGCAGATTTCATGTTGTGACCCCGACAGAGCAGGCGCAGCTTGAAAAAGAATGGTCTTTTACGCTGAGTGAGGATGCGCAACTGACCATAGCCGAGCGCTTTGAAATACAAGCAGCGGCTCATCCGGAAGCGACTGCCATGACCTGTGAGGATATCACCTTGAATTACAGGGAGCTGAATGCAAGAGCCAATCAGCTGGCCAGATTACTGATCGGTCAAGGCGTGGCACCGGAACAAATGGTTGCGCTAGCCTTGCCTCGTTCCGTTGAAATGGTTGTGGGCATTCTCGCTGTGCTAAAAGCAGGAGCCGCGTATCTGCCACTTGACCCCAATTATCCGGCAGATCGTTTGACACATATGCTGACAGATGCAGCACCGAAAGTAATGGTAACGAGTACAGAGGTATACACCTTGCTTCCACAGGTGGCAGAAATTCAGTGTATTAATATGGATAATTTGCATACTTTGCAGCAATTGGAGATGCTGGATGATCGAAACCCTGCGGATAGTGAACGCAATGGGCGTGTAACACCTCTGAGCCCGGCTTACATGATCTATACCTCAGGCTCGACAGGTAAGCCCAAAGGGGTCGTTATTCCGCATGCGAATGTCATCCGTTTATTGGATGCCACGCAGCACTGGTTCCATTTTGACGCGAGTGATGTATGGACCTTGTTCCACTCCTATGCATTTGACTTCTCTGTATGGGAAATCTGGGGACCGCTGCTGCATGGAGGACGATTAGTCGTTGTTCCTCATGAGATTAGCCGTTCACCTGGAGCGTTCCTGCAGTTGCTCGCTGAACAAAAGGTGACCGTATTGAACCAGACGCCATCTGCGTTCTACCAACTCATGCAGGCTGACGGGGAAAATCCGGCCTGGGGACAGCAGCTTGCACTCCGTTATGTCATTTTTGGAGGCGAGGCACTGGAGCTTGGGCGCTTGGATGACTGGTATGAACGTCATGCTGATGATGCGCCAAAACTCATCAATATGTATGGCATCACTGAGACGACGGTTCATGTCAGCTACCAGGAACTGCATGCAGGCAGTTCTACGGAAGGCGCGAGCAGCTGGATTGGATGCGCCATACCGGATCTTCGGGTATATGTGTTGGATGATCAACTTGAGCCTGTACCAACAGGAGTAACCGGAGAGATGTATGTAGCCGGAGCAGGTCTGGCTCGTGGTTATTGGAATCGACCTGATCTTACAGCTGAGCGATTCGTTGCTGATCCATACGGTCCACCAGGCACACGTATGTACCGGACAGGAGATTTGGCGAAGCGTCTGCATGATGGCTCGCTTGATTATTTGGGGCGGGCGGATCAGCAGGTGAAAATACGGGGATTCCGCATTGAGCTTGGCGAGATTGAAGCAGTGCTGGCAAGGCATTCAAGCGTGGCCCAGGCTGCTGTAATTGTCCGTGAGGACCAGCCGGGGGATAAACGTCTTGTAGCTTATATCGTTCCGGCTTCGGACACAGGGACGATACCGGAATCGACTGCCTTGCGTCGTCATGCGTCTGCCAGCCTTCCCGATTATATGGTTCCATCTGCGGTTGTAGCGATGGAGAGCCTGCCGCTTACACCGAATGGAAAGCTCGATCGCAAGGCACTACCCGCACCGGAAATGCAATTAACGACAGGTGGCAGAGCGCCTCGCAACCCGCAGGAGGAGATCCTCTGTGATTTGTTTGCTGAAATATTGGGCATGCGGAGTGTGAGTATTGATGACAGTTTCTTCGAGCTGGGTGGCCATTCGTTACTGGCTGTTCGCTTGATGAGCCGCATTCGTGAAGCGATGGGACGGGAGCCGGGCATCGGCATTTTGTTCGAAACAGCTACCGTAGCGGGACTGGCGGAGCGACTGGAGATGGATTCGGATTCCGGAAAAAGCTCGCTTCAAGTGCTGTTGCCGCTCAGAACGCATGGGGAACATCTGCCTATATTCTGTGTCCATCCCGCAGGAGGACTTAGCTGGTGCTATGCCGGGCTGATGAAACATCTGGGCATGGAATATCCACTCTATGGGTTACAGGCCAGAGGAATTGCTGAGTACGAGGAACTTCCGTCTACACTGGAAGATATGACAGCAGACTACATCCGCCATATCCGCTCGGTACAGCCTGAGGGACCTTACCGTCTGCTGGGCTGGTCTCTCGGAGGCAACGTAGCCCAGGCTATGGCGGTACAACTGCAATTGGAAGGGGAAGAAGTAGAGTTTCTCGCCATGCTGGATGCGTATCCGAGCCACTATCTGCCGATTCGCGGAGAACCGGATGAGGAAGAAGCCTTAACGGCATTGCTTGCACTGGGGGGTTATGATCCGGACAGCATTGGGGATGGGCCGCTGGATATGGCAACGGCTATGCGCATATTGCGCAGTGAGGGCAGTGCACTGGCAAGTTTGGACGAAGATACGATCATGAAGCTGCGGAAGACCTATGAAAATTCCGTACGGATCTTGGGTGCCTATACGCCATCCCGATTCGAGGGGGATCTGATCTTCTTCCGTTCCACCATTATTCCTGACTGGTTTGACCCGATTGAACCGGAAATGTGGAATGCGTATATCGGGGGCCAATTGGAACGTCATGATATCGCTTGCCGTCACAAAGACCTCTGTCAGCCTGGACCGCTGGAGGAAATCTGCCGAACACTGGCCGCCAAGCTGGAAGAGCTGAACAAGCGCGAAATTCAACATAAATAGGAGGATAAGGCGATGAGCAACCCATTTGAATATGAAGACAGCAATTATCTGGTGTTAATCAATGAGGAGGGGCAATACTCCCTCTGGCCTGCATCCCTTGAAGTACCCGCAGGTTGGACCGTGATGCTTGGCAAGGCCAAGCGCCGGGTGTGTCTCGATTACATCGCCGAGCAATGGACAGATCTGAAACCGTTAAGCCTCTGTGATGAAATCGGTATGCCTGGAGCCGTTCATGAGGCTAGCAGATGAAATTCGGTCTGAATCCCAAGGTCATTGTCAGCATCGTCTATGTGTTAGCGATGTTTATGGTGGCTATGGATGGAACGGTCTTGAACGTAGCATTACGAACCATTAGTGAGGAGCTAGGGATTCCCCCGGCTGCTTCGGGTACCTTGAATGTGGGGTATTTGGTGAGTTTGGCTGTATTCCTGCCTGTTGCCGGGTGGCTTGGTGATCGATGGGGAACGAAACGAGTTTTCTTATCTGCACTGGCACTGTTTACGGTATCCTCTGCACTGTGTGCGACGGCCGATCAATTAAGTACGCTGACGTTCTTTCGCATTTTGCAGGGGGCAGGAGGTGGTCTGCTTACTCCAGTAGGGATGGCGATGCTGTTTCGAACCTTTCCTCCCCAGGAACGGGCCAAAGTATCTCGAATGCTCGTACTGCCCATCGCGCTGGCCCCGGCCCTAGGGCCGATTGTGAGCGGATTGATTGTCGATCAGCTCTCTTGGCGATGGATCTTCTATGTGAATCTACCCGTCGGCATTCCAGCGGTAATCTTCGGAATGATTTATCTGAAGGAACACAAAGAACAGGGAGCCGGTCGACTGGATGTACCGGGGTGGTTAATATCTGCCCCAGGACTCGCTCTGACGATGTACGCTCTTAGTCAGGGTCCGCTGCGAGGGTGGACTTCCCCTCTAATTATTGGAGCTGGTCTGACAGGAATCATCCTGCTCACGTTGCTCGTGGTTGCCGAACTGCGCGCGAAGCATCCTTTGCTTGATCTACGTTTGCTGAAAGACCGTTTATTCCGCTATTCCGGTTTGGTGTCCGTATGTGGAGCAGCGGGTCTGCTGGGCATGTTGTATGTATTTCCGCTGATGTATCAAAACGTGCTAAATGCCTCTGCGCTTGAGACAGGACTAACCACATTCCCTGAAGCTCTGGGACTTATGATCGCTTCGCAGCTTGTGCCCTGGACATATCCGCGGCTGGGTCCGCGTAAGCTGATATCCATGGGTTTGATCTGTACGGCTGTGATTTTCATTACGCTTAGTCAGATTACAGTGGATACCAATCCGTGGTTCATTCGTTCATTATTGTTCGGCGTGGGGATCTTCCTGGGGCAAACGGTAGGCGCGGTACAGATTGCTTCGTTTGCCCGAATACCGCCTCCTTCCATGGGACGAGCCTCCACCTGGTTCACGGTGCAAAATCGGCTGGGTTCCGCCATTGGAATGGCTTTATTGTCTGCTGTTCTGGCTGGCGTAGGTACAACGACGGTGACTGTAGCCGGAGCGATGGAGCCAAATATGCTGGCGTACCGTTTGGCTTTACTGGGTGCTGCTGCGTTTCTGTTGATTGGTTTATGCTTTGCCCTGAAAATCAGCGATGCTGACGCGGCTGCAACGATACGGAAAAACAGCGGTCAGGGTCTCTTCCGGAGGCAAAAGAAATCTCCATCATTGACGCAGGAATCGTCTGTACAATCGAAAGGTTAAGTCCTGTAGCCTGGCAGTTGAACATGATATCTCTTCAGATCATGAGTGAGTGAATGCAATCCATTGAATATTAAAAAGTCCCTGACGGGTTCGCCAGGGACTTTTCGATATTTCTACATGCGTGTTAGTTCATAAATCTACAATAAAAATCTAAATTGCTATGTTGGTTACATTCTTTTCTAAGTTTATGCTGCTCGAGCAATAATCTGATTTCTCTCAAGAACCGCTTGAGACTCAGCATTTGCAGGACGGTAGCCTTTTTCCAGCAATTCTTTAATGTAAATTTTGTTGTAAACGAAGGAGAATACGATTCCACTAACCCAAGCTCCGAAACCCACAGTGAAGACTCCAAGAGCAGCACTAATCAAAAACATGATGGCAGCCCATTTCAAATCACCACGGAAAAGAGCAGGGAAAAAACCGAAAAAGAGTGTTGTCCAGCTGAAACCAACCTTAACGTTTTTGGTCACACCTGCATTGTTTTGCAAAAAGATATGCATTTGTCCACTTCCTTCTAAAATAATAAATGGAGAGAGAATCGAGCATTAACAAGTATGTACTGTAGAAAATAGTTATAAATACCTGATCTATATTACCTACTTCTCTTCCTTTTGGTCCTATAGTACCATTAACTGGACAGAATGTAATCATTTTTTTTGAAAATTATGGTTTGAAAAGGGATTAATGCACTTTTTGATAAAATGTAAAAAATGAAGGAGGGGTCTATAACCCCTCCTTCATAATAATGCCTGATACAACTCTTCGATTGTGATGACATCCGGCTGGTTAGGTAAATCATCTCCTGCGGAGCAAGCAGCTATCATATGCCCGTGATCCAGTCGCAGGCTGAGGAATGGATAAGCGGCTGCTTCTGGCGAGTGCCAGTTCCCGTCAGCATTACGGATCATGGAGAATGAATCAAGTGGGATGGACAGACCCATGCCGACAGCCTTGATGTAGCTTTCCTTCAGAGTCCATAGACGGTAAAAGGTCTCCAGCTGCATCTCAGCGGGTTCCGCAGCCAGGAATCCGCTCTCCGTGAGAGAGAAGAAACGCTCTGCAATCTTCATGTCGATAGGCGCTATTTTTTCAACATCCACACCCAGATCAGTGTCACCACCAGAGATTAAAGCAATCCAATCGCCGGAGTGCGAGACATTAAATTGAACATCAGCATAGTTACTGAGTGCAGGTTTGCCGTATTTGTTACGTGTAAAGGAAAGTTCTCCCGGCCTTAGGCCAGTCAACTTGCTCAGCGTCACACGGGTCAACACTTCACCCAGTACAGAGCGATAAGCATCCGCCTGATGTACAAAACGTGCAGCTTGTCCTCGTCTTTCCTCAGATACCCGCGACTGAAAAAGGTTCCAGTATGCCTCCGGCAATTCTGCCGGAACTTGAAGAACTTGAATCGTTATCATCATTTATCACCTGACGATGTATTCGGCATTGATTGCACACTTTCCTTTATAATCATTGGTTTATCAGCTTTCCCCGTGCCGCTTCATACCTGCTGTGTCCTTTTCCATTCTTCATGTGCAGCCTGTATCCGTCCCCACATTTCTTTGCGTTCAAGTTCTGTGTAATTCATCAACGGTTCGTGGAATTTCTCAGCCAATACGTCTTTCCACTTGGCGTAGGTTTGAATTTCCTTCTTGCGGATACCATCGCGGTCATGCGTCCGGAGCATACATCCACGTAGTTCGTTGCTTTGGAGAGCATGCCTCTGACGGAGCAAAAATGCGTTATGCCAAGGTGAATCGGCTGACTGGCTGTAGAATTCATGCTTAGGAATGAACTCCTCCAGGTTAGTAAGCTCTTCGGGAGCGAAGTCGACACCCTCACTTGGCCCGTTCGGCTCATATTCAAGTCTCCATCCGCCAGGGGCAACGGATGAAGGCATTAATGTATAAGTAAACGGGGCCGATCCGTAGGTTCCATAACGAAGGGGAATCGGTTCAAAGGGCATGCCGCCCAGACCGACGTCCACAATCCAACGTTCCACATTCGGGTCTGCATCTGGCAAAGAGACGGACAGACCGAGATGGAACGAGTTCACACGTGGCTGCTCTCCATATGGCTGAACTCCGGCACGATGCCAATGCACCGTATATCCCAGAGAGCGAAGCAGGACGCTGAAAGCGCCATTCAGATGAAAACAGTAACCACTGCGGCCTTGCAATATAAGCTGGACCGATTCTTGAAGATCAATGCCCACAGGTCGACCTGCAAATATATCGACCGTTTGCCAGGATAGATACTGCACATGTGCCTGCTGGATTTCGGTTAGAAATGCCAGTGTAGGTTCCTTGATATCATGGATGCCTATCCGTTTCAGGTAGGCCATTATTTCAGATGGAGTCAATGTAACATTCATCCAGATCACCTCGAGTCATGTAGTGAGCGTGTTATAAACTTCTGCCCTGAATTCATTGTAAAAGTGAACGGATGAAATGAATACACTGGTTTGCTTCAATTGTACCGGTACAGTTAAAATTCCGTTTTTCTAGAAACGTGTATATTTTCCTCGCATCTCACTGTACTGGATATGAATTCGGTTTTCAGGGTGAGCGTCTGTTGTGTAAAGGACGATGAGGAATAGCCATTCGAGCGGTTTCATCAATAGATAGACGATATCGGCGGTCCATTTGGAACGAATATGTTTACTGATTGGATATCCATATCGATTGTACACACCTCGAACTAAGCCATGGAACCGCGGCGTATACTGCTCAATAACATGCTCGAATGCGTTGGCGATCATGAGTTGCCGATTAACGTGAATAATGTGGCCATGTCGTATGCCTGCTCGCACAGGTTTGACCCATTTTTGATGTCCACCAGCTGCAACTGTACATAGATAGTGCCCATCACCGGGAATCATATTCGGCGGTGGAGCTGGCAGTCTGGAGTAATTAAAGCTGCTTGTATCCAGAAATACGCGAATGGCGCTATCCGGGCGTTGTCCAAACAGAACAAGGAGCAGTTGTATAACCAGCTGTACAGGAAACATCAGAATGATCCACACTATTGGGGCGGTATGAAAGCGAATGATAGACCGGTATAGCAGTCGTTGCCATTTTGGTAAATGCTCCATATCCATAGACGTTTGATATTCAACCAGAGTAGCGGCCATAAAGCCATCCCATGAACGTTTCAATCGACCAATATATAGGAAGATGAGCGATAGATAGCTGCTCTGCAACAGAAGGACAGCAAACATCAAGAACATGCCCGTCTCGGTGTACCAAGCAATGCTAGTATGCGTGATATAGACGATACCCCAAAAGATATTTAATACAAGGATACTGTTGCATAAAGTGTAAATGATCGGTGAGAGTTTATCTGGACGTGTGAACATTACTAAATAAGCGAGCAAGCCAAGCAATAACGTGACCATAAGGACAAGAAGACTACGATGATCCAACGTGGCATAATTGGATGCCATCAGGCCGGAATCTTCATACATGGATAAGGGTTCTCCTCCCTGAACACCCATACTGTCTATTGCAAGACCTACTGCGAAAAGGAATAGAGTGACGGCCAGAAAAATAAATTCGAACACCTTGAGAAGTTTTCGGCCATTTCCCGAGGCCTTCTTCAGAAAACTATTCATCATAATCCACCCTGAGGCAGCTGGGAGGATCAGGAAGAGTCCTATGAATTGAATCGTCGCATACAAAATATTTCCTCCTTCGATAGCAGTATCGTCTATTGTAGGTTAGAAGACTTTATATGGCAATAATGCCCATTATAGAAAAACTGCGACAAAGTATTGAGATGATTCTAGGGTTGTTACCTATAATAGTAAGTAACAGTAAAGGTTACACATACACATCTTTCCATCAATGGGAGCGTTATTTCTTTTTCTTGGTATGTTAACCGTTTGGAGTGGATATAGGTTAGAATATAGATAGAAAGCAGGATTAGGAGATGGAAAAAATGGCTAATGATGAAGTGATTTTGACACAGGAAGGCTTGGAAAAGCTGGAGGACGAACTGAGGGATTTAAAGACGGTGAAGCGTAAGGAACTGGCGGCGCGTCTGAAACTCGCGATCAGTTACGGTGACCTGAAGGAAAATAGTGAGTATCATTCAGCCAAAGATGATCAGGCTTTTATGGAAACACGCATTTTGATTCTGGAGAAAATGCTGACCAAAGCAAGAGTCATCAATTCGGACAATATCGACTCGAACAAAGTAAGCATTGGCTCAACCATTCTGCTTAATGATATTGAATTCGCCGAGAAGATTGAATACATGCTGGTTGGTCCAGCCGAGGCGGATGTTGCTGATAACAAAATATCGTATGAGAGCCCGCTTGGTAAAGAACTGATGGGCAAAGAAGTAGGCAGTGTCATTCATGTAAATGCGCCTATGGGCATTATCAAATATGAGTTGCTTGAAATTAAAATTTAATCCAAATAGAGGTGTTTCGGTAACCATGTAAGTGGTGCTGGAACACCTCTTTTTTTTATTCTTGCAGGATCATATTCAGCTACGTTTCTTCCGTCCATTCAGAACTTCACGGGTCATGGCATATACAACCCAGAGCAGAATCACGATATGGATCCCAGCCATCTGTGGAATTACCGAACTACAGGGCAGGGTTGGCATGCTCCTTTTTATCACATACTGTATATTAGGAAATTCAGTGGACAACACGTCGCCTGCTGCTTCCTATGTTAAATGAAGAAGCAAAGGCCAACCTATTTATTGTACACATACCTGTAAATAAATAACATTTCGACAAATTTCGATTTTCGAATGACCTGACACGTGGAGTAGTATATAATTACGGGAAAACTTTAAAGTGATGGAGTAGATACGATGAATTTTAGTAAGCCTAATCTGGATCAAGATGGACCCAACAAAGGTGAACGCTTCTCGCAGGCCGGATTTATTCTGGCTGCCATTGGTAGTTCAGTGGGTCTCGGCAACATGTGGAAGTTTCCTTATATTACGGGAGAGAACGGGGGAGCGGCGTTTTTCCTGCTCTTTATCGTTTGTCTCCTGTTGATTGGTCTGCCCGTATTGCTGGCTGAACTTGCGATTGGTCGCAGCGGCAGAGGAAGCGCGGCTACGGCCTTTATTAAAGCAGGTGGGCAAAAAGGGTGGCTTGCGGCTGGATTGCTGCAAGTACTGACGCCATTTATCATTCTTTCCTTTTATGTGATCATTGCAGGCTGGACGCTGCAGTATGCAATCACGTCCTTTAGTGGCACATTGTATAACAATCCGGATTATGCCGGACAGTTCGGTGACTTTGTTGGCGGCTATATGCCGATTGTGTGGCAACTGGTTTCAGTTCTGATTACAGGTTGGATCGTAGCCAAAGGGGTATCGAACGGAATCGAGAAGTTTAACAAGGTACTGATTCCAGCGATGTTGGTTTTGCTCATTATCCTAATGATTCGTGCAGTGACTTTGCCAGGAGCTGGTGCGGGAATTTCCTTCTTCCTGAATCCGGACTTCTCGCAGCTTACGACCGAATCTGCGCTGGTAGCGCTTGGACATGCGTTCTTCTCCCTATCACTGGGTATGGGTATTCTTGTGACATACGGTTCGTATGTTGATAAAAATCAATCACTGGGTGCAGCAACCGTCGCTGTCGGTGCGGGTGACCTGCTCTATGCGTTCATTGCAGGTCTGATCATTTTCCCAACGACCTTCTCCTTCGGGATTGCACCGGATCAGGGTCCATCTCTGATCTTTGTAGCTCTGCCGGCAGCCTTCTCGGCCATGCCGCTGGGCTTCGTGTTTGGTGGGTTGTTCTTCGTGCTTTTGGCGATTGCTGCGTTAACATCGGCGGTATCCTTGCTGGAAGTTCCAGTGAAATATTTCATGGAGAGATTATCCTGGAGCCGGAGTCGCTCGGTATGGACCATCTCACTTGCCGTCTTCATCGTTGGGCTTCCTTCGGTATTGTCGCTCGGATTATTCCCTGAATGGACGATTGGATCGAAGAGTGTGTTCGACTGGATGGACTTTATGGCGTCCAACATTTTACTTCCGATTGGTGGATTGCTGGTTACTATTTTTGCCGGATACTTCTGGAAAAAGGCTGCCGAAGCATCCGGCCTGCGTGCAGGCTGGTTCCGGGTATGGCTGTTCATGCTGCGTTATGTAGCGCCAATCCTAGTGCTTCTGGTTCTGCTGCATACCTCCGGTATTATTCACTTCTAAACGGTTGGGAATTGAAGTGGAGAAGTAAGTTGCTGTGCAGATTTGCCATTGATAAAACCTCTTGGAAGAAATGCAAAAGCCCTTGTGTTCCCTCGTCAATTTTGGGACAATACAGAGTAGAGGTTTTTTCGACAGGCCGATAAGCCATATGCTTTTTGCGAAAAGAGGACAATAACATGATTAAATCATCCATATATGGATTAACATTAGAGCAACTACGTGACTGGCTACCGGAGCACGGACAGAAGAAATCCCGTGCTTCCCGCATCTGGGAATGGTTATATCAGGAACGAGTGCATGATTTTACAGAGATGACGGATGTGCGTCAGGAATGTCTGGATGTCATTTCAGAGCATTTCACGATGAACTCGCTGAGTGAACATGTGAAGCAGGAATCCGCTGACGGCACGGTGAAATTTCTGCTGCGTATGCAGGACGGAAATCTGATTGAAACAGTTTTAATGCGCCAAAAATATGGTCTCACTGTATGTGTAACTACTCAAGTGGGATGTAATATTGGTTGCAGCTTCTGCGCGAGCGGGCTGATCAAGAAGAGCCGCGATTTGTCTGGTGGTGAGATTGTAGAACAGATTATGCATGTACAACAATATCTTGATGCAGCTGGCCAAGGCGAGCGAGTAACTAACGTGGTCGTGATGGGAATTGGCGAGCCGTTTGACAATTTCCAGAACATGACTGACTTCATTGAAGTGATCAAGCATCGTAAAGGGCTGGCGCTTGCGGCCAAACGGATTACCGTATCCACGAGTGGGCTGCCTGACAAGATCAAGGAATTTGCAGACAGCAGTCTGCAGGTTAATCTGGCGATCTCCCTGCACGCACCGAACAACGAACTGCGGACACAGATCATGAAGATCAACCGGGCCTTCCCGATTGAACAATTGATGGACGCGGTGGATTATTACCTGGCTACGACGAACAAGCGTATTATGTTTGAGTATATTTTGCTTCGGGACGTCAACGATCAGCGGGAACATGCGGCCGAACTGGCTGAACTGTTGTCCAGCCGCAAGAGTATGGTCAGTATCAATCTGATTCCATACAATCCGGTGGATGAGCACAGTCAGTATCAGCGGAGTACGGAAGAGTCTATTCTGGGCTTCTATGATACATTGAAAAAGAATAACATTAACGCAACTGTACGCATGGAACATGGTACCGATATCGATGCGGCCTGCGGACAATTGCGCAGTAAACAGATGAAAAATAACGCCACTGAATCTCAGCCAGGTCGTCTGGCTTTGGGATAAGGATGTAAGCCAAGAAGTCAGGTTAACGCCTGGCTTCTTTGTCATGCTATATGCTAAGTAAATACTCTTTCAATGTGGCGCTAAATCTAACGAAATCATCGCACCTAATTGCGGCAAAATACGTGAATTAGAAATGCTAACGAACTTCAATCAAGTTATTTTCGTTACACTCACAAATAATTGAATCTCCATTAATAGCACTGGCTGGGTTCATTAGAAACCAAAAAGAGCATCCCAAAGTCTTGTTCTTGAACTTTGAGGATGCTCTTTTTGGTATTTATTTTAAGCTCTTGGTCATCAGCAGATGAGGAATGCCATCTTCCATGAATACGTCCGAAGCTGCCGTGTATCCGAGACGTTCGTAGAACCCAGAGGCTTGTACCTGTGCGTGCAGCTTGGCCTTCTCAAGTCCTTGAGCGAGTGCCATTTGCTCCAGCTTATCGATCAGCACACGACCAAGTCCATGTTTCCGATAATCGATCATGACACAGATCCGTTCCAATTTGGCAACATTTTCGACCACACGCAGCCTGGAAGAGGCAGCAGGAACGTCGTCTACGTAGAGCAGAATATGTTTTGCTTCCGTCTCCAGTGCATCATAAGCATCGAATTCGTCCTCAGCAGGCACCCCTTGCTCTTCAACAAAAATAGCGGTACGAATGGCGAAGCAGGCGTCGAGCAATTCCTGGTTATTAGCTTCAACAATAGTTGTATTCATGAATGTTTCTCCTTTAGTCAATAGTAATTCTATTATGGCATGGTAAACTGGTAGATAGCATGAACGTATACCTGTTCCATGTGTTATCATGGTTAAAAATTTAAACTGATTTAATTCAGTTATATCATCAATTATGTTGCGAATGCAACAATTTTATAGAGGAGTGAATCCATTGACTGAAAAAAAAGAAGTGTTGCGTGAAATCGGCATGATTGCCCGCTGTCTGGATTCGATCAGCAACGTTGAATTCCAACATCTAAACTTGTCTCGTGGACAGTATTTGTATCTTTATCGCATATGTGAGAATCCTGGTATTATCCCCAACCAGCTCGCTGAATTAATCAAAGTTGATCGGACCACTGCGGCTAGAGCCATTAGCAAATTGGAAGCGGACGGGTTTGTCGTCAAACAGTCGGCAATGGGTAATAAGAAGAATAAGCTGTTATATCCGACTGATGCTGGTCTTGAAGCTTGGGAATTTATTCGCAGAGAGGGTGTTCATTCAGACCAGGTAACGCTGGAGGGCTTAACAGAGGAAGAGATCGAGATTGCGGTTAAGCTTCTGCGCCGGATGCGCCACAACATTGAAGTCGATTGGAAATTCGTCAAAAAAGGCGGCCGCCGACCTTATATGGATCAATCTGAATGAGAAAAGAGTGATGCTCCAGAGCTGTAACAACACAGGAGGGAAATATGCAGGTCATGAACCGGAAAAGACTGGTGTGGTTGGTCATACTGGTAGTTGGTATCGCGGCAGCATGGATTATTTTTATGAAGGAGCGGTTTGTGATGAACGATCCATCCCCGACAGTCTCTTTTGTCCAGAATCATATGACCAACTCGAACGACACACTGGCCACCTATCTTAAGGATGCTCCGTCACAAGATCCAAATATGGTGGCAGGTCGAGAGGCATTGTCTGAGTCCATCGGACTGTGGATGCAATACGCCGTAACCAAGAACGATCAGGTTTTATTTGAGGAGAGTTATGATCTCTTAAAGACTTATTTCCTGATGCCTCAAAACTATATTGCCTGGAAGCTGGATACGGAAGGGAAGTCTCATGTGACCACCAATGCGCTTGGCGATGATTTTCGAATCGTTGGGGCAATATTGAAGGCGGCAGATCAATGGGAGCAGGGCCGGGAGGAGAAGCTGGCAACAGCCAATCATATTGTCCGTACACTTACGCAATCCGTTCAGACCAATGGGTATTATGTTGATTTTCACGATTTCGCCAATGGACATTCACCGGATATATTAAGTCTGGTTTATGTTGATCTACAGGCGCTGCAAGCGATGGAAGAGCATGAAATGCTGGAACCAGGAACCTATACCAAATACGAATCTCTGCTGAAAAGCATGCCGGATGACGGCGTATTTTACCCTAAAACCTTTAATGTCGTAACGAAAAAATATACATATGATGACACGGTCAACCTGATCGATCAACTGATTGTCGCAAACCATTCAACGGCAACCGATCGGAGACCGGACAAGCTAATTGCCTTTTTGAAAAAAGAGTTCGATACCCGCCACCAGTTGCCGGGCCAATATAAACGTACGGGGCGTACACCCGCCGTATCCTATGAATCTCCATCTGTTTATGGACTCGCCATACTGCTCGCTGTTCAATCAGGTGATCCAAAATGGGCCAAACAGCTGTATAACCATATGATCACCTTGCGCAGTCTGGATAACGCTTATCCAGGAGGGTACGTATTTGATGGCAATACACATATGTTTGATAACCTGTTCCCTTTGCTTGGTGAAACTGAATTACAAAAGTTCCTTAATAAGTATTAATCTTGTCATTTTATAGTTTTAATATTATGTTAGCATTGTCTAATCATGTCATAATTTATTTCATTCTAATGATCACTATTAAATTCTACTGGAGAGAAGGTACTTATGAGGAATAAAGCACCCATTCGTCGTATTGCATGGGGATATGCCAGTTTGATCGGATTAGCCGTGATTCAGCAACTCGTTGTCTATCTTAAAATTTATATGAATCAGAGTTATACCACACTGGATGTGGTGTTCAGTATCGCATCGCTCGGTGCGCTGGTTCTTGGTTTTGTGATACCTGTTGGAGTGTCTGTCGTCGCCGGATTTGTATATCTGGTCTCTTACTTTGTCTGGCTTGTTACCTATGCGGATGTGAATGTGCTTACGTTCTCATGGTGGTTATTGATCCCGGCAAATGTGGCTGTGGCTGCTTTTATTAAGACAAGTCTTGTGCGCAGTGCCCGTGTCATGGAACGTCTGCAGGAGCTGCAGGAACGTAATCCGCAGATTGACCCGGATACATCCTTGGGCAACAAGGAAGCGCTTGCCGATACGGTCATTAAACAAAGCAATCTTGCCAGACGTTATTCGGAGCAATATGGGTTCAGCATGGCCATGTTCAAGATTGAATTTTTGCCATTGGTACTGGAGTCACTTGGTTCCGTAAGATATGCACAGTTTCTGCTTGAGCTGTCCAATACGATCCAGAAGCAAATCCGGTATGAGGATTACAAGTTTTATGTGGATCGGGGACGGTTTGTGATCATTTGCCCGATGACCGATGTGGGGTACTTGCCAGTGCTTACAGGACGGATCAAAAAAGCGATGATGGATCTGCAGATGATTGATAAAAAAGGAAATGAACTACAGACGGTTATTCGATCCGGTGCATTGGTATTCCAGCAGGAACAGTTCGGCAAGTATGAGGATATTGATGCTGTTATTGCTGCGCTGGAACGGAACACGGAGACAGATCTCATTGGAGAGTATATCTAAAACTAGCGTGAAAGGAGAGATGCTCTGTGGACTACATGTCATGGTTCATCCCGATTTGTATCGCCGTCAGCTGTATGTTCGCGGTTTTTACAATTGTATTAACGATTGCCACTCTTCGCTTTCGATCCAAGGTGAATCGTAAGTACGATCGGAGGAAGGTAAGTGGCTGATTTTATATTACTACTATCCATATTTAGTATATGGATTGCCGTATTTGAATCTATAGTCATTATGGCTGGAGCTGTTCGTTTTATTCAAAAACAGGACAAAAAGGGGATTCAGATTCCTAAGAACATGGATCATTATCCAACCGTAACCGTCATGGTACCTGCACATAATGAAGGATTGGTTATTGTAGCTACCGTGGAGCATATCCTGCGTCTAAATTATCCTGAAGATAAGGTTCAGGTCATCGTTATTGCGGATAACTGCACGGACGATACAGCGGAGAAGCTGCGGACATTTCTCAGCCAAACCAGTTATGTACATCGGAATGTGACCGTTATGGAGCGAAAGGGTACTGGAGGCAAGTCTGGTGCATTAAATGACGGTCTGGAGATATCCACGGGTGAGTGGATTTGCATCTTTGATGCAGATGCTGCCCCTGAGCGAAATTCCCTGATGTTTCTGACACAGAAGTCGTTGGAGAACCCGGAGCAATACGGTGTCGTATTTGGCAGAAATAAAGCAAGGAACCGGGGGCAGAACTTCCTTTCCAAATGCATTAATCTGGAGATTATCACATCTCAACGAGTCTACCATACAGGGCTGTGGGAATTATTCCAGCTCGGTTCCATTCCGGGGACCAATTATATTATCAAAACGGAGCTGATTCGTGAGATTGGCGGCTGGGATGTTACGGCGATCACGGAAGATACGGCTTTATCCTTTGAGATTTTGAATCGAGGGCAATTCATTGCCCTTGCGCCCCAGGCAGAAGCCTATCAACAAGAGCCTGAAAAGGTCAGCGTGTATATGAAGCAGCGTGAACGATGGGCAAAAGGGAACTATCAGGTTGTTTTGGATAATATCCATAACCTGTTCAACCGGTCCAGCTGGCGTAATAAGTTGTTGGTTATCTATTATGCGGTCAGTTACTTTTGGTTTATGCTCGCCATCATTGTATCGGATATTATCTTTCTCGTTAATCTGGTCTATCAGATCATTGCGATGTTCAAACCGGGAGTGAGTTCACCGTTCCAATTTGCCGGAGATGCGTATGTCTTTCTTGTCATTGGATGGGCATTTATGTACTTTATATATGTATTGCAGATCAATCTTGCACTCGCGGCAGACATTGGACAGAGCAACACTCGTAATTTCATATACGCCTGTGTATCCTATTTTACGTATGCGCAGCTGTTTATTCTCATCTCGATCAAAGCCTTTTACTCTTTGGTAATGGACAAGATCAAGAAACGTGAGAGCAAATGGTACAAAACGCAGCGCTTTGGCTGAGCCATTATAACGATCATCTTCTAATGCGTAGGGCTGTTTGCTGGTTTATTTCCGGTGACAGCCTTTTTGCTGTAGAAACCTATGCCGATATTCTGTATAATCTTTCAGGCTGAATATTAGAGCTGAGCTTCATTACAGTAACGGAGGGGTTGCGCAATGAGCGAACGAGGATCGGATTTTTACGAAGATGCGGCCAATTTCGAGAAGTATATGGAACGCCGACAGTGGCAGGAGAATGCCAATGATACGTTGGAGAAGCCTGTAATGCTGGAGCTGATTGGAGACGTTGGGAGCAAGAGCATATTGGAGCTCGGTTGTGGGGATGCAAGGTTCGGAGCAGAACTGTTGGGTCCCGACCACCGTGCTGGCAGTTACACAGGAGTTGAAGGTTCAGTGAATATGATTCAGGCTGCCTATGAATCGATAAAGGGTCAGAACGCCCAGATTGAGCAAGCGTTTATGGAAGATTGGAGCTATCCTGCGGATACATATGATCTGGTCATATCCAGACTGGCGATTCATTATATTGAGGATGTGGACCGCCTATTTCGCAAGGTATACCACACGTTAAAAGAGAACGGCACATTCGTATTTTCGGTAGAACATCCTGTGATCACGTCGACGTTGCAGCCTTCGGGGGTCCGAACCAACTGGGTCGTCGATCAGTATTTTGTGGAGGGATTTCGGGAGCAGCAATGGCTTGGAGGTACAGTGAAAAAAATGCATCGCTCTATCGAATCCTACTATATGGCATTACAGCAGGCAGGATTTCAAGTACAGCATCTGCGGGAATCGGCGCCTCAGCGTCAGCATTTTGTGAACGAGGAGACGTACCTGCGCAGACAGCGGATTCCGTTGTTTTTATTCCTCTCTGCCCGAAAATAGTACACAGAACACTGTGGATAATTCATAATATAGCCAAAACAGCCAAAAACCTGTCCACATGTGGATAAGATTTTGGGCTGTTTCGACTGTTCTGACTGTGAATAGATAAATTGAACTAAAGAATATTTACACTTGCCACTCCGATGACAGAACAACCTTCCGATCGCTGTTATCCCCAGATTTTTTGAATCCCTTATTTAAAGGGGAAAATCCGGGGATAAAGGCGAGGTGTATGCTTCCGATGCAGCTTTCTTTCAGAAAGCTTTTAGCTCCGCTTCTTCAGGTTATTTCTGTCCTCTCCGTTATCGTGTAAATGTTTAGTTCAATTCAATTTATATAGATATAAAAAATTATTTATCCGATGCTCTGACATAGACACGTTCTCCATGTCGATCCACATCCACAGGTGATTCAAAAAAGTTACTCAGTACGTCTCTGTTCATCAACTCGCTGGTTAATCCGCTATTTACGATCTCGCCTCGCCGGAGCAGCAGGCTGTGACTGAACACGGGCAATATTTCCTCCGTATGATGAGTCACGTAGATGAGCGAAGGGGTATCCGGCTTCTGCGTTAGCTCACTGATACTTTCAAGCAGCCGCTCTCTAGAAAACAGATCGAGACCATTGCAGGGCTCGTCCAGAATGAGTACACGCGGGTTAGCCATCAGGGCTCGGGCGATGAGCAGCTTCTGCTTCTCCCCCTGGGAGCAGGTACGGTATTCGCGATCCCACAGATGCTGACAGCCGAGCGTATGCATCAATTCTCGTGCCTGATCTAGATCCTCGTCTGACAGTTTATCGTACAGTCCGATCGTGGCGTGTTTACCGCTGATCACGACATACTGGGTGCGGTCGGTGCCATACAATTTCTCCTGAAGGGAGGAGCTGACCCAGCCAATCGATTTCCGCAGCTCACGCAAATCCACATCCCCGTAACGGTGTCCGAGCACGGATATCGTACCTTCTGTGGGCCAGAGATATCCGGTGATCATGTTCAGGAGTGTGGTTTTACCGGAACCATTCAGGCCAAGTAATGCCCAATGTTCGCCTTCGTTTACACGCCAGCTGACATCGTTCAGGAGGGTGATCGGTCCCCTTTTCCAAGTAACATGCTGTACATCAATGATCATGGGTTATTCCTTCCTTCTGTTTAGCCTCTGTCTCGATTATCCTGACCTTATTGTAGTCACAAAACGACTGACGTTTCAATGCATATTAGGCGTTTCTTGGCCGATCCCGGCGCAGGAATACAGCACATACCCCGAGCAGTGGCAAAAAAGAACATAGCTTGATGACGAATGAAATGCTGGTCACATCAATCAGGGAACCGAGCACAACCGAGCCGAGTCCCGCCATACCGAACGACAGGCCGAAGAACAATCCCGATACCGTCCCAATATGATGCGGCAGCAATTCCTGTGCGTAGACAATGATGACACTGAAGCCGGACATCAGAATCAGACCGATGATGCCGCATAATACCATGGATAGAGCAGGTCCTGCATAAGGCAGCAGCAGTGAAAATGGTGCAGTACCCGCGATGGAGAACCAGATCATCGGTTTACGTCCATAACGGTCAGCCAGTGGGCCGCCGAGCAAGGTTCCAACCATACCCGCAAATTGCAGAACGAACAGGCAGATCTGGGCCTGCGAAAGAGGCAGGTTATACGCATCCGCGTAATAAAAGGCATAGTACCCGGTCATACCGGCAATATATACGAATTTGGAAAATAGCAGCAGGATGAGGATCCCCATTGTAAAAGCGATAAATCCCCGACTTATAGGCTGGGCAGCAGGCTGCACGATGCCATATGCCTTTACAGACTGTTGCTGACGGTTGCGATTATCCGCCAATTTGTCTCTATACCAACGGCTAACGGAAGACTGAATAACGATCCCAATTAGGGCAAAAGCCATTAGCCACAGAAAACTAAGCTGTCCATGCGGGAGCAGGATAAAGGCAACCAGCAATGGGGCGAGAGCCTGACCTGTGTTGCCACCTACCTGGAAGATGGACTGTGCCATTCCACGTCCGCGACCTGCTGCCAGATGGGCGACGCGTGAGGATTCAGGATGCAGGATGGATGAGCCTATACCAATTAATGCTGCGGAGACAAGCAGCATCCATAGCTCGGAAGACAAGGCAAAGCCGAGAACACCGATGAGGGAGAACAACATGCCGCCAGGCAGAAGGATCGGCATGGGCTTGCGATCAGACATATAACCGACCAGCGGCTGTAGAACCGATGCGGTAATATTCAATGTGAAGGCAATCCAGCCCATCTGGGCAAAACTGAGCTGCATGGTTTGCTGGAACAGCGGAAAAGCAGACGGGACAACAGTCTGCATCGCATCATTCAGCAGATGGGCGAAGCTGACTCCGGCAAGCGCCCAATTGGCGGAGTGATTGATTTGCATTTTGCTTACAGCGGCTTGTACCACGGGAGATCACCTCGAATTATTTTTTTACCATGATAAAAGATACGGACAGATATTGTCTTTGTGAAAAGTGCTTGGAAAGTGAGCACGATTTGCTATAATGTCAGCAGGTGAGGAAACGATGGAATTAAATATGATGCTGAATGGATTGGAATTGTGGAAGGCTTCTGGCGGATTCACCAATGAACCTCATGTGCATGATGACTGGTATCAGGTTACGTTGCCTGTAAGGGGACAATGCCATCTGGTGCAGGAACAGCATGCTTATCCACTAAAAGCAGGACTGGGAATTATTGCGCATCCCCGGATGGAGCACTTTTTTGAGATTGGTTCGGATTCCGCAGTTATCGTTATCAAGTTTCGTAATCCGCCAGCTGGCGGATTCGAGGATTCAGGGAGGCAAGGGGAGCAGACCGAATTTCGGACTACACAAACCTTCGATCCTGCTGAAATTAGCAGACTATTTCGAGGCTGGAACGCCATTTTGCTGGACGATGCGCCTGAACCATTGAAGATACAGGAAACGGAGCTTGCAGTAGAGACCTATCTTGGACGGATGCTGACTGGTGAACCGAATGGGAATAACCTGACGCTGGCAACCGCAGGAATAGATATGGTGGGGAGTGTGGGGTCTGGTCTGGTTTGCGGGCAGTTTCAGAATCTGCTTCAGCGAACTAATAACAAAGATGGCGCGTTCATTGATCCCCATCTGCGGCGGGTGCTGGAGTATATACACAGTGACTATACAAGTCCAATGGACATTGAATCCATGGCGGCGGTTGCGCACCAGAGCAGATATCACTTTATGCGTTCTTTCAAGGCACTGACAGGTTCAACGCCGTATCAGTACGTGCTGAATTTGCGTGTGGAGGAAGCCACCCGACGACTGCGCCATACAACAGATTCAGTAACCACCATCAGCTTTGGGTTGGGGTTCTCCAATGTCAGTCAGTTCTACAGGGCGTTTCAGCGCGTGACGGGTGTAACACCGATGGAGTATCGAAACCAGATGTAGAATCCGAATAGGTTGAAACCAAGGGTACACATATAAAAAATAGAACAATCCTGCGCTGGAAATGGAGCGATTGCCATGAACAAACCTCTGTCACACGGATCAGATCTGGATCTGTTCAGGAATGGTTACCTGGTTGCTGCGGATGGAAGCGGAGATTTTCCCTCTATTCAGGCTGCCATTGATGCGATTCCGGCCGACTGTACTGAAAAGTATACGATTCGCATAAAGCCAGGCACCTATGTTGAAAAACTGCACATCGAGAAGACGATGGTTCACCTCGTCGGTGCTGGAGCCGATCAGACCATCATCACGTATGATGATTATGCGCTCAAGAAGTTCCCGAACGGGGAGTTGTATCACACCTTTCATTCTTACACAGCCTTTATTGGTGCTGATGATTTCACCGCTGAAGGACTTTCCTTCATTAATTCGGCTGGACCTGGTCGTGAGGTGGGACAGGCGTTGGCTGTATACGTGGATGGGGATCGGGCAGCCTTCCGGCATTGCCGATTTATAGGTCACCAGGACACGATCTTTACCGGACCATTGCCCGAGCAGCCGATGGACCGGAGTTTCTTCGGGGGGCCGCGTGACGGGGCGGAGCGGCGGAAGCTGCGCCAATATTATGAGGACTGTTACATTGAGGGCGATGTAGATTTTATTTTTGGCTCGGCTACGGCAGTGTTCCAGGGCTGTGAAATCTTTGCGAAGAATCGCTTGAGCGATGTTGCTGCTGCAGAGGGAGAAGTGAATGGTTGGATAACGGCTGCTTCCACACCAGAGGATGCACGATATGGCTATGTGTTTATCGATTGTGACCTGACCAGCAATGCCCCTCCTCAGTCCGTATATCTGGGCAGACCGTGGCGTAATCATGCCAAAGTCTGCTTCCTGAACTGCTGGATGGGGGCACATGTGAAGCAGGAGGGCTGGCATAATTGGAACAAGACCGATGCGGAAGCAACGGTTGCGTACGTCGAATATCATAGTGCCGGACCTGGGGCAGGAAGTGTGATGGGGAGAGTTCCATGGGCGAAAATACTCAGTGACCGGGAAGCGGCCGAATACGCTTTGCCTGTTATTTTATCCGGTGAGGATGGATGGCAACCTTTCGAAGGTATGCTGTCATTTGAACTAGCCTCCTCGAAGTTGAAATAAGCTTGGTAATACATCCGTTTATTTATAAAAAAAATAAAAAAGGCCGTCTATCAAGTCTCTTAATGACTTGGTAGACGGCCTTTTTGTGCGGTATATTACATTTTTCGCCCCCCATAGAAATAATTTATCCCTTATCTCAAATGCATTTTACTGATTAAATACAGGGTGAGGATCTGTAAATTCCCTGTAAAATTTGGATGATGTCTGCAAAAAAAGAAAACGAGAGGGAAGGTCCATTTTTGATAAGGGAAGGGAGTGAAGCGATACTCATCGTCAGACGGTTTTATAAGCTCTATAGATCGCGGATCACATGTATGTGCACCAGTGAAGCATTGTTTGCAAGGTGAAAATAATCTGAATACAGGAGGGATTTTGCTTGAATCAAGCTGTTCGATTCCGCCCGATCATTACATTCGCTTTGGCATTTCTTCTGATTATTACGTGGTTTGCACCAAGAGCAGACGCCGCTGCCCAGTGGCAGGCAGGCACCGCATACAAACAAGGAGATCTAGTAACCTATTTAAATAAAGATTATGAATGTATTCAGCCCCATACGGCTTTGACCGGATGGGAGCCCTCAAATGTGCCTGCGTTGTGGAAATACGTGGGGGAAGGTACGGGAGGAGGAACTCCAACTCCGGATACGACACCACCTTCCGTTCCTGCAGGTTTAACCTCATCCTTCGTCACGGAGACATCGGTCAATCTTACCTGGAACGCATCCACGGACAATGTGGGTGTAACCGGATATGAAGTGTACCGGAACGGTACTCTCGCGGCGAACACTTCAACGACTACTGCTGTAGTAACAGGACTGACAGCCGGCACCACATATGTTTTTACAGTCAAAGCAAAAGATGCGGCAGGCAATCTGTCCGCAGCAAGCACCTCTCTCAGCGTTACCACTTCCACCGGATCTTCGAATCCTGGGCCTAGCGGCAGCAAATGGCTGATCGGCTACTGGCACAACTTCGATAATGGCTCTACCAACATTAAACTGCGCAACGTGTCAACAGCCTATGACGTTATTAATGTCTCCTTTGCCGAGCCGATTTCACCCGGCAGCGGAACGCTCGCTTTTACTCCGTATAACGCTACGGTAGAAGAGTTCAAGTCGGACATTGCGTACCTTCAAAGCCAAGGGAAGAAGGTACTGATATCTATGGGAGGAGCCAATGGCACGATTGAGCTCACAGATGCGACCAAGAGACAACAGTTCGAGGATTCCCTAAAATCCATTATTTCGACTTATGGATTCAATGGCCTCGACATCGATCTTGAAGGAAGCTCCCTGTCTTTAAATGCGGGCGATACCGACTTTCGCAGTCCAACGACTCCGAAGATCGTTAACCTGATTAACGGCGTGAAAGCGCTTAAATCACACTTTGGTGCCAATTTCGTCCTGACCGCTGCACCGGAAACGGCCTACGTACAGGGCGGATATCTGAACTATGGTGGTCCTTGGGGGGCGTATCTTCCAGTGATTCACGCTTTACGTAATGACCTGACTCTACTTCATGTGCAGCACTATAACACCGGTTCGATGGTGGGACTGGATGGACGTTCTTACGCTCAAGGGACAGCCGATTTCCATGTCGCCATGGCCGAAATGCTGCTTCAAGGGTTTAACGTAGGCGGAAGCTCGGGTCCATTCTTTAGCCCTCTGCGTCCGGACCAGATTGCGATTGGCGTACCAGCTTCCCAGCAGGCGGCTGGAGGCGGCTATACGGCGCCAGCTGAGCTGCAAAAGGCATTGAACTATCTGATCAAAGGAGTATCATATGGCGGTTCCTATACCTTGCGCCAGCCTGCGGGCTATGCCGGTCTCAAGGGCATTATGACCTGGTCAATCAACTGGGACGCGTATACGAATAACCAGTTCTCGAACTCACATCGTCCATTCCTGAATGGACTTAGCACGCAAAAGACAGAGGAGGTTGTGTATTAAATGATAAATTTAAATAAACACACTGCTTTTAAGAAGACTGCAAAGTTTTTCCTTGGTCTGTCCCTGCTCTTATCCGTCATTGTTCCTTCCTTTGCGCTCCAACCTGCTACGGCCGAAGCAGCAGATTCTTATAAAATTGTTGGTTATTACCCTGCCTGGGCTGCGTACGGGAGAAACTATAATGTAACCGATATCGATCCGAACAAAGTGACACATATCAACTATGCATTTGCTGATATTTGCTGGAACGGCATTCATGGAAATCCGGACCCTTCGGGGCCAAATCCTGTGACCTGGACTTGTCAGAATGAAAAAAGCCAGACAATCAATGTGCCAAACGGAACAATCGTGCTCGGTGATCCATGGATCGATACGGGCAAGACATTTGCAGGGGATACGTGGGATCAGCCTATTGCAGGTAATATCAATCAGCTTAACAAGTTGAAACAAACTAATCCTAACCTGAAGACTATTATCTCCGTTGGAGGATGGACGTGGTCCAACCGTTTCTCTGATGTAGCCGCGACTGCTGCAACCCGAGAGGTCTTTGCTAACTCTGCCGTAGACTTCCTACGGAAGTACAATTTTGATGGGGTAGATCTGGACTGGGAGTACCCGGTATCAGGCGGACTCGATGGTAACAGCAAACGTCCTGAAGATAAGCAAAACTACACATTGCTCTTGAGCAAAATCCGTGAAAAGCTGGATGCAGCGGGAGCTGTGGATGGCAAAAAGTATTTGCTTACGATTGCAAGCGGTGCATCTGCAACCTATGCTGCCAATACGGAGCTTGCAAAAATTGCTGCCATCGTCGACTGGATTAACATTATGACATACGATTTTAACGGGGCTTGGCAAAAAATCAGCGCACATAATGCACCGTTGAATTATGATCCTGCGGCTTCAGCTGCTGGCGTGCCAGATGCCAATGCATTTAATGTGGCAGCCGGAGCACAAGGGCATCTGGATGCAGGCGTACCGGCCGCTAAACTCGTGCTTGGTGTTCCATTCTACGGTCGTGGCTGGGATGGATGCGCACAAGCAGGCAACGGCCAGTATCAGACGTGTACGGGTGGTTCTTCCGTTGGAACATGGGAAGCAGGCTCCTTTGACTTCTATGATCTCGAAGCCAATTACATCAACAAAAACGGGTACACACGTTACTGGAATGACACGGCCAAAGTGCCATATCTCTATAATGCGTCCAACAAGCGCTTTATCAGTTATGACGATGCGGAGTCCATTGGATATAAAACGGCTTATATCAAGAGCAAAGGACTCGGCGGAGCGATGTTCTGGGAGCTCAGCGGTGACCGAAATAAAACACTTCAAAACAAACTGAAAGCCGACCTGCCTACCGGAGGCACAGTGCCTCCAGTAGATACGACGGCACCAAGCGTACCCGGGAATGCTCGTTCGACAGGCGTGACGGCAAACTCGGTGACGCTGGCCTGGAATGCTTCAACGGATAATGTAGGCGTTACCGGTTATAACGTCTATAATGGCGCTAATCTTGCGACATCCGTCACCGGAACGACAGCAACAATTAGTGGACTTACAGCGGGTACCTCATATACCTTCACGGTAAAAGCAAAAGATGCGGCAGGTAATCTGTCTGCAGCCAGTAATGCTGTAACCGTAAGCACAACGGCTCAGCCGGGAGGCGATACGCAAGCACCAACTGCACCGACAAACCTTGTGTCCACCGCGCAAACCACATCCAGCATAACGCTGAGCTGGTCGGCATCCACTGACAATGTGGGTGTAACGGGTTATGACGTGTACAACGGAACGACACTGGCAACAACGGTAACCGGTACGACGGCAACAATCAGCGGGCTTGCGGCGGATACCTCGTATACATTTACGGTAAAAGCAAAGGATGCGGCAGGCAACGTGTCTGCAGCGAGCAACGCGGTAAGTGTGAAGACAGCCGCCGAAACGACGAATCCTGGTGTATCCGCATGGCAGGTCAACACAGCTTATACTGCGGGACAATTGGTCACATATAACGGCAAGACGTATAAATGTTTGCAGCCCCACACGTCTTTGACAGGGTGGGAGCCATCCAACGTTCCTGCCTTGTGGCAGCTTCAATAGTTAAAAATTGAAATACAACATTTTTAATTGAAGCGTGCAGTGTTGGCGAGCTTAATGGAAAGAGAATATGATACATGGATTGTTTCTCGGCGTTAAACAGAAGCAGATAAGAAAAGGGAAGACAAAAAACCACCGGATCTTGATCCGGTGGTTTTTGGCAATGGTATGTCGAAGCAGGCTCCAACAAGGATTTGTCCTACTTATTTTATCTGAAAATTTAAGCTGACATAATTAGAATCTTCAATTAAAAATCAAAGTTGTCCGGGTCAGGTCCAACGCGAACATCTTCGTTCAGAGCGCTAATACGCTCCATCTCATCATTGGACAATTCAAAGTCGAAGATGGAAGAGTTCTCAACGATACGTTTTTCCTTGGTAGACTTCGGAATGGTGATGAGGCCGATTAAAATGTTACGTAATGTTCAACAAAGAAATACAATTTTTAAACTTATTGGATAAATGGATTAGTATAATGTTAGGAAAATATGTATATGAAAGCGGGAGTTTACAATTAAGAAATATGCTTGGCTATTAGCGTCATCGGTATTGCTGTTTAGTGTGCTTCTCGCCTGTAATAATCAAAAAGACATGGAGGCGACTACACCTGGCAAAAATACCAATCAAGAAACCACCAATAATCCTTCTACACCAGAACAAAATTCTTCGGGTGATATATCTAGTGTATTTCCCAAGTCTGATCTCACGGATTCAATTACCATTGATTCAGTTAATGAAGACCAATCAATTCAGGCAGAACAACAAACGGAGAAGGGAACCCTGCTTATGGTTTCCAATGGTAAGGAAGAAAGAGGACATTTAAACGTTTCTAGTACGCAGGGACAAGAGGGAGATCAGACCTTCCAGAGTAATTATTCTATTGTCTACAGACACGAAGATCAGGATAAAGTTTTATTGGAACTACCTTCATATTTATTTGTTCAGCCATCTGACAAAACATTAACCTTTGAAAGGGTGAGTTTTAAAGATGCTGATGTTTATATCCTCACCCCACAATACCAAACAGGGCATGGATTGGAAGGTTATTTATTCGCGGTCACCAAACAAAGTGGAGATGCATTCCTATTAGAGATCGTTAAAGAGGGCCAAGTTTATAAGAAACTTCTGTATTCTGAATCCAAACCTTTGCTAAGTGTCGATAATGACGGTTTAGTTGTTCATCCGCCCGTTGGTGCGGGTACCCCTGAAGAATACGCAAAAGGCGCTCTTTATAAACTCGATTTGAGCAAGAAGCAATTAATTGCTGAATAAAGAAATCTATCACTATAAAGTGGAAAAGTTTTTTTCTTGGTGTTTTTGGCGAGAACGCAGCCTGACCGGACTGAATTGAACGGTAAGCAATTAATCTAGACGTTGCATGATTGGTTTTCTTTCTTGTAGACCTTCGTTTAGGCTGGGTATCCAAGTCGCCCCTCTCGCTCGTGGGTGGAGCGCTAACGAATCTGAGACGTCTTATTCAGGGATTTGAAGCGCCTGCAGAAGGCTAAGGAATCGGAGACACGTTATATCGGAATTTAAGGTAGTGTTTAGCATTTTATAGGGTGATTTAGAAAAATACGTCTTGGGTGTTCCTTACGATTGAAAAAGAGGGCTTTGGCTCTAAATAAGACGGCCTGTGTTCCTTAGAAAATGAGCACGTATGGTTACGTCTCCACGCGGCCCTCTTGCCCAAATGCTTCCACATAAAAGTCGACACCAGATGGCACTAAATTAGGCTTGTGAACATATCCCTTGTACCGTTAAGGGCAGCCAAGGTTCTTCGCAGTTCAGGTCTAAGAGCGGGACAGTTGATCGACAGCAAAAAAACATGAACTGGAGGATACACTTTTTGAAAAAAATCAGTATTATCACAATGGTGGGAGCTATTTTGTTATCTGGATGTGGGGAAAATAATCAGTCTTCAAGTCCTGCAAATACATATGAAGCCGCTTCTGGATTAAATGCTACACCACCAGCTACATCGACTCTAAATACACTACTATCCGAGACTTCAGATCAGAAAATAGCTATTTATGGTGTTCGGGATAAAACACAAAAAGATATATTTTCATCTTTAGATGTAGAACGGGGAAATGAAAACATTCAATTGGAGCAATGTAGCCAATCCTTCCTTTTATCCTCAAATATCGGTCGTTGATTTAGATGCAGATGGGGAAAATGAAATTGTCATTATTCTGACCAAAGGCACAGGGACTGGAGTACATGATTCGGAAGTGCATGTGCTTCAATCAGATTTTACAGAAATACTGGTATCGGACCCGAGAAAATTTGTTCTCAGTCATATTAAAGTTGATCTAAAAACACATAAGGAGATTCGACAGTATACAATTTCCGTTGATGGTCAGGAGCACTCCTTTGAGTTCAGCGAGAGCGATTCCAACGATTGGTTTAAACAACCTATGGTTCAGAATATATTGAGATTTGAGATACAGGATAACCAGCTTATTGCGGAGTTACCAATTCAGATTTCAACAAGTCATTATTTAGGGGATGCGATCGTTAGATATGCATTTGTTAATGGGAAATGGGAGCCTTCTAAAATAGAAATTGCAAAAGGTTATTCAAGCTGATGGGGTACGAAGGAATTACTGAAGCCAAAAAGAAGGAAAACCTTCAACTTCGCACGTAGCGAAGATTGGAGGTTTTGCCTGCTTTTTTTACCTGTATAGGCATTAGCTTATTTAGTATCTTTCAAATTAAAAATCAAAGTTGTCCGGGTCAGGTCCAACGCGAACATCTTCGTTCAGAGCGCTAATACGCTCCATCTCATCATTGGACAACTCAAAGTCGAAGATGGAAGAGTTCTCAACGATACGCTTTTCCTTGGTAGACTTCGGAATAGTAATAACACCGTTCTGCAAGTCCCAGCGCAGGATGACTTGTGCTACCGATTTACCTTTCGCAGTGGCAATTTCAGTCAGAACCGGATTGTCCAGAAGTTGACCCTGCATCAGCGGCGACCAGGCTTCCAATTGAATTCCGTTTTTCTCACAGAACGCTTTGAGCGGAGCTTGAGTCAGACGAGGGTGGTACTCCACCTGATTAATTGCTGGTTTCACTTCAGCATCCTGCAACAGATCTTCAAGGTGATGAATCTGGAAGTTACTGACGCCAATGGCTTTAATGCGGCCTGCTTTGTACAGCTGCTCCATCGCTTTCCATGCGCCTTTATATTTGCCTTCTTTTGGCCAGTGAATCAGATACAGGTCCAGATATTCCAGTCCCAGTTTGTTCAGCGTGACATCAAAAGCAGCAAGAGTTTCCTCGTATCCGAGGTCTGCATTCCACACTTTGGACGTAATGAACAGTTCTTCACGTTTCAGATTATTCTCTTTCAATGCCTCGGCAATGGCTTGTCCTACACCGGATTCATTGCCATAGATAGCGGCTGTATCAATGCTGCGGTAACCGTGAGCAATCGCTTGTTTGACGGCCTCGATTAATTCAGATCCTTCTTCTACCTGAAATACGCCAAGTCCGAACCAAGGCATATGAACGCCGTTATTTAAAGCTACTATAGATTGTAAATGTTGTGCTGTCATGTGAAGTCCTCCTCATATTATGAATCAAAATGGTAGTAACGATGTAAACGATAAATCCTAGTATCCTTCATTAAGTCATAGTAGATTAAATTCGAATTAACGTATTATACTAGATTAAAATAAAAGCCGAAACCGGTTCCGAGTTGTAGCTTCAACACTGGAAAGAATCGTGTTTACGCTGATCTCTGACTGAACCTGTCTTACGTCTCTGATGGGGAATAGGGATCTTTACGATCAAGCGCTCTTGCCCAACCAGTCAGAAGAACAGCAGCCAGAACCATAATTGCACCAACCCATGTGGTATGAATCAGACCGATGGAATCTGTGATTACACCGCCCAAATATGCACCAATTGCGATACCTGCGTTAAAGGCTGCGATGTTGAAGGCGGAGGCGACGTCTTTGGCTTGTGGAGCATAACGTTCTGCGAGCGTCACGACGTACATCTGAAGCCCTGGCACATTCATGAAGGCAAGCAGACCCATGCCGAGTATGGTGAGTAACGCTGCCAGCTTAAATGGAACTGTGAAATACAGTATGCCCAGAATGACGGTCTGAATGATAAACATATAGAAGAGTGCTCGGAGAGGATTGCGGTTGGCAGCTTTCCCTCCGATAATATTGCCGATAGCAATGGCGATTCCGTACAGCAGCAGAATTCCCGCGACCGTTTTCTCGGAATACCCGCTGATATCATGCAATAGTGGGGACAGGTAAGTGAATACCACAAACGTTCCCCCATATCCCACGGCTGTAATGGCAAAAGCCAGCAGCAACCGTCCGCCTGTCACCAGCTTCAGTTGTTCGCGGAATGCAGTTCGCGTTCCACGTTGCAACGTGGATGGCACGAGAAGCATGTTGCCGATGAAGGCCACAACACCTACGACAACGATAAGAATGAAAGCTGCGCGCCAGCCCCAGTTTTGACCGATAAGTGTACCTAGGGGTACACCAGTTACTGTAGCAATGGTCAAACCAGAGAACATAATGGCAATGGCGCTTGCCCTGCGGTTTGCAGGTACCAGGTCTGCTGCAATAGTGGAACCAATGGACATGAATACTCCGTGTGCCAGAGCGGAGATAATTCGCGCAATGAGCAGTATGGTAATTCCACTCGAGAGCGCCGCCATGGTGTTACCAGCGATAAAAACAACCATAATAGCAAGCAGCAACGTCTTGCGTGACACCGTTGACGTCAATGAGGTCAGAATTGGTGCCCCGAAGGTTACGCCTAATGCATATAAAGTAACGGTCAGTCCCGCTGTCGTTACGGAAATGCCCAGGTCATCTGCAATAAGGGGCAGCAGACCAACGCTGATAAATTCAGTGGTGCCGATGGCAAACGCACTGATTGCCAGCGCCAGCAGTGCCCAGGTACTGCGTTTTGAATCTTGTAGCATGTCTTGTTCAACTCCCCAGAATGTAGATTTACGTACCGGCAAATGCTATTATGAGTTATTCGACATAAAATGAATAGTACGTACTTTTTAGTACCCTACGTACTTTTTAGTGCCTATATAGCAATTGCTTTTATGAAATAAGAATTCCAGGGAGGACATTCAGCATGATCAGAAAGAAATATAATATTTCAGTTGAAGCGACACTTGAAGTCATTGGTGGCAAGTGGAAATGCGTTATTCTCTGCCATCTGACACACGGGAAGAAGCGGACTAGTGATCTCAAGCGTATTATGCCCGCAATTACGCAGAAAATGTTAACGCAGCAGCTAAGGGAGCTTGAAGATGACGGGATTGTGAACCGCATTGTGTATAATCAGGTACCTCCCAAGGTGGAGTATGAACTGAGTGATTATGGGCGAAGTTTGGAACCAATTCTGAATGCCCTATGTAACTGGGGAGATCAACATATAATTAAGGAATACGGAGACAAATCTTCAGTGTTGGAGGATAATGGGTTAAATGATTTTAACACGGACAACAAGGAGCTGATGAAGCCATGAACTATGAAATTCTATATGATGGTGCATTTGCGATGCTTAAAGTGCAATTGCAACGGGGAGAACGGTTCAAGGCAGAAAGCGGGGCCATGGTATCCATGACACCAACCGTTGAATTGAAGGGATCTGCCGAAGGCGGTATGTTTGCCGGATTTGGACGTATGATCAGCGGTGAGAAATTCTTTTTTCAGGAATTGACGGCTGCAGGCGGATCTGCGGAAATTCTGTTGTCACCCTCCAGTATGGGGGATGTGGAAGCAATTGAACTGGATGGTTCCTATTCGCTCTACGTACAGAAAGATGGATTTCTGGCCGGAACAGAAGGCATCCAGGTGAATACCAAAATGCAAAACTTGAAGAAAGGTCTCTTCTCGGGAGAGGGTTTCTTTATTATAGAGATCAGTGGGCGAGGAACAGTGTTCCTATCATCCTATGGTGCAATCCATGCGATCAATCTGGTTGCGGGTGAAGAAGTGATCGTGGATAATGCCCACTTGGTCGCATGGCCCAATTATATGGATTATCGCATTGAGAAAGCATCGCAAGGCTGGTTATCTAGCGTGACCAGTGGAGAAGGATTAGTATGCCGATTCCGTGGTGAAGGGACAGTCCTGATTCAGAGCCGAAATCCGCATGGATTTGGTCAATGGGTCAAGCAATTTATTCCTTCACGCTAATGTTTTCTGCTGAAAATGTACAATGTTGAAACGCATACGTTCCGACAAGCGTTATAAGAAAAGATGAAGCTCAAGGTGTAATGATGGAGGTATATTGAGATGGAAAGCTCACGGTATAAAAATGCTCAGGAAAGTCCAGGATACTTGCTATGGCAGGTTACTACAATGTGGCAAAAGGAAATGCGCAGGGTGCTCGAGCCTCTGGAATTAACACAACCCCAATTTGTATTATTGCATGCCTGTGTGTGGCTCAATGAACGCGACACAGAGGGTAAGGGCGTAACTCAGGTCCAGCTCGCGCAATTTGCCAATGTGGATGTTAACGTTACTTCTCAAGTTCTCCGTGCTCTTGAAAAGAGAGAGTTGATAACTCGGAAGCGTCATCTTACCGATACCCGTGCGAATATTATTACAACAACACCGGAAGGTACTCGCTTGGCGCTTGAAGGTATTCATCTTGTTGAAGCCGCGGACAAGGTTTTCTTTGATAATATAAGTGATCGTAAGGACGAATACATGGAAATCATGCAGGAATTTATTCGATATAAAACAGATGTTTAATACATAGAAAGATTTTTTCTATGATTTATTAGACTACAATGTGTAGTGAAGTTGTACCTCCCGGGCTTTTTAGCCGGGAGGTTTTTTCTGTTGGTTCAATCCAACCGATAAGTCGCGAATGGCTTACCGTGACGGAAAGAGTCGCTGAGTTGATCGAGCTCGGAGATCATATCATCGGTCAGTTTCATGTCCAGGCTAGCCATATTATGCTCCAGCTGTTCGGTACTCGTTGCCCCAACGATAACCGTTGAAACAGCAGGGCGGGCCAGTAGCCATGCAAGCGACAGGACACTTGGGGAGCAGCCATACGCGGATGCCTTTTCACTGACCTGCTCACCTAATTTAATATTGTGTTCCAACAAGAAACGATTGAAGGCTGGATCAGTATCCGCTCTGGAACCGGAAGGCACGCCAGCTTCACCATTGTATTTTCCTGTCAGAATGCCACCCGCGAGCGGAAAATACGGGATAATACCGACGCCTTGATCAAGGCACATCGGTACAAGTTCAAGCTCAGGCGTGCGATCAGCCAGAGAGTAGCTGGTTTGGGTCGAGATATAACGTACATATCCTTTTAGTTCGCTGGTACCAAGAGCTTTCATCAGTTCCCAGGCTGCATAGTTGGAAGCTCCGATATAGCGGACTTTGCCGGAAGTGACCATATCGTCCAATGTGCGCAGCGTCTCATCCAGTGGTGTATGCGGATCAAAGGTATGGATCTGATAGAGATCCACATAGTCCGTTTGCAGACGCCGCAGGCTATGTTCAAGCTCTTGCTGCAAATGATAGCGGGATGAACCGCGTCCATTGGGACCCTCATGCCGGGGAAGTCCGGCTTTGGTAGCAAGCACAGCGTTTTCACGTCTGCCCGTCAGGGCTTGTCCAATAATCCGCTCCGATTCCGTTCCGGCGTAGATGTTGGCGGTATCGATAAAATTGATTCCCTGATCCAGTGCCGCATGAATAATGCGGATAGAAGTGGGGTCATCCGCCCGTTTACCAAAGGCATTGGTACCGAGTCCAAGTGCGGAAACGCGCAGACCACTATTCCCCAAACGTCGATATTCCATCGTTCATCGCTCCTTCTGTGTCATTTCTTGTATAGCAGATTATAACGTAATCTATTGAAAACGTGTTATTAATATAGTTAAATGATTCTAAGACCGTTATTAAAGGAGATATGATGGAGAACAGTGCCGCACATTTAACCAGACGGAAGCCGAAGAAACCGAAGAAGAGATGGAAGAAACCTTTGATTATCATCCTGAGTACTTTGATTGTGCTGGGGGGACTCGGATTTATCTATCAAAAGCAACTCGTTGTGTTTGCGTTTAACCTGTTTGCTTCGGAAACCGTAAAGGAAACGCTCGATGAATCCTTCAAGCCTGTTGGCGATAAGGATGCACCCGTTGTAGAACATACCGATCCATTCTCGCTGTTGTTGTTAGGAATTGATCAACGGGATAACGAACCAAGCCGTTCGGATACCATGATCTATTCTGTTGTGCGTCCGGAAGAAAATAAAGTGTTGCTGCTGTCGATTCCACGTGACTCCTACACCGATATTATCGGCCGGGATGTGAAGTCGAAGATTAATTCAGCCTATGCACATGGTGAAGCCAAGATGGCGATGGATACCGTGGAGCATTTGTTGGAAAACAAAGTCGATTTCTATGCCGCGATTAATTTTAACGGACTCAAGGATATTGTTGATGCGGTTGGCGGTGTTGAATTGCCGATTAAGAAAAATATTGAGAACAAATTGAAAACGCATGAGAAGCTGTTTGTTGAAGCGAACAAACCGATCTACAGCGGCGAAGAAGCGCTGGGCTATGTCCGTTACCGGGAAGATTCCGATTTCAATCGGACGATGCGGCACCGTCTTTTTCTAAGTGCTTTCATGAATCGTGCGCTTGAGGTCAAAAACCTGACCAAGATCCCGGACGTTATCCAAATCGCTGGATCGAATTTTACAACCAACATGAACTCGGATTTCATCGTGAAATTTGCCGAGTCTCTATATATGAAAGACAGCACGCCAACAATCAGCAATTACATGCTGAAGGGTGAAGGCGCAACGCGCAGCGGCACATGGTACTATGATTTGTCAGAGAGTGATCTGCAATATGTGCGAACCCTGCTCACGAATTGGTTAGACCCGGATACCACCGAAATTATGGAGCCGGAGACGGCGGATACGAAAGATCCGGCGTAAGCAAGTATCCAAGGCTCAGTAAGATGACCAGAAGTTGTATGCATGTACAGAATGACTTATATCAATGAATGAGAGTCCAGGAAGCTGATGCTTCCCGGGCTTTTTGTAATGTAAGCATTTTGCAAAAATCCCGTAACGACTTCCAATCCGCAGGGAACGGTTGAATGATTCTATTCCTTAAACCCCATTTTATGGCATACATATAGTAAAATATAGGGAACGACATCAACATCACCCAACGGAGGAAGCTCATGAAAGAGTTCAAGGATCGGCTTCACCAGGTTCAGGAGCAGCAGAAGCAGCTGGTAAAGGAATATAATGCACTGCTTCAGGAGTATCAATCGGATGATCTGATCGTGCAGAACGAACAACTGCGAACGCAATATGAAGCGCACCAACTCAAGCTGCAACATCTTGAAGTACGCACACGGAAAATGGAAGAGGAGAATGCCCGTCTTCGCATGGCTCTGTCTGAACAGATGCTGGATGAGAAATTGAATCTCATTCGTGTATCCCAAGAGAAGATGGAGACCTATTTTCGGGGAAAGACGAGTGTACATAATGATCGGCTTGCGGCGCATGAGCACCGCGCCAAAGTGAATTTGAATGCCATATTTAACAGGGCTTCAGAGGAACTTCAGAGTGACGCCAATGAGATGAAGGAGAGAATTGCTCATCTGGCTACTGAGGTGCAGGAACGAATTGAGCTGCACAGACAGGTCCTGTGGGAGAGAGAAGAGGCGCTACGCGGGCAGATGCAACAAGGATACGAACATATGGCGGAAGAAGGCTTAAGCGAAGAGACCATTCAGCGGCGTATTCGCCAGAACCGGATGGAGATGAAGATTGGCCTAAGCTGGATCAACAAGGTCGCCATCCTGCTGATCATTTTTGGCGTTGGTGCAGCCTTTCAGTACTCCTACAAGACCTGGTTCAACGATGAGATGAAAGGTGGCGCGTTTTTCCTGCTCGGCGTGCTCATGCTTGCCGGGGGTGAGTGGCTGTTCCGACGCAAGCGTCAGACGTTCGCGATGGGGCTGCTGGGCGGCGGGATATCGGTTCTGTTTGGCTCCATTTTCTACAGCTATTTTCTATTGCATATCATCGGGTTATATACGGGACTTGCCTTGTCGGTGCTGGTTTCAGCGTTATCCGTTCTACTTTCGTTAAGGTATCAGTCCAGGACGATCTGCTCACTTGGTCTGGTTGGAGGATATCTGCCGTTAATCTCCTATGTGGCCTATTTCGGCCTTCAAGGCTCGGCTGTGTATGTGGCCATGATTTATCTGTTGCTCCTGAACGGAATTATTGTTTTGATTTCATTTGGTAAACGGTGGCCGATTGTGCATTATATCAGTTTTCTGTTCAACACACCGTCCATGCTCATCCTGTTATGGCTCTCACCAAGTGAGAAGATCGGCATGGTGTATTCCATTGTGACATTTGCATTATATCTCGGCATTACACTGGCGTATCCCTTCAAACATCGCGTGAAGTTAACCTGGTGGGACTTCGCACTCCTGGCCATGAATACGAGCATCAGTTGCCTGATGTTGTATGTATTGTTCGATGCCGCGGGATGGAATGACGCACAAGGCTTGCTTGCTCTGATTTTCGCTCTGGTCTATTTCGGGCTCGCCCGTTTTATCCAGCAGAGGATGCCTCAGGAAAAGCAGACCCTTCTATTGTTCTACGTGACTTCCCTGACCTTTGCCATTCTGATTATACCGTTCCAGTTTGGTGCAAAGTGGCTGTCTATGGGCTGGCTAATTGAAGGGGTTCTACTTGTTACGTTCGGACATCTGAAGCGGTTCAAATTGGTGGAGCGTGCCGGATGGGGAATCGTGCTTCTGTGCATGTTCACCTTTGTGTACTATGACGTGCTGGTGCTGTTCATCATGGGGGAGCAATCCTATTTCATGCTAAAATACTCCTGCATCACGCTGGGTGCGCTGCTTATTACGATCTATTACGCCTTGGATCGCAACGGCTCCCTATCCGGAGAGAAGTATCATTATAGCCAGACAGAGCTTGGCTTTTTGAATGCATTCAAGTACGTCACACTCGCCAATCTGTGGTTATATGTGCTGTATGAATCGAATGAATTGTATATGAAAGCAGTCGATGACTCATTCCTGTTATACCTGTTCTACAAATGGCTGATGTTCGCTGCGCTGACCATTGCCATGGCCTATGGATTGGGTAAAGTGAGGCTTTTGCGTGATCGGATCGTGCAGGGTTATATCTTCTTCCTGCATGCGGTGGGCTGTTGTATTGCACTGGCAGTAACGTTATCCATGCCGGCACTTCAGCCGGATGTTCAGCAGCACACAGCTGCTGAAGTCGTAGGTTTACTCGTATTAATCATCTTTAATGTGGGCGTGTTCTTTGCTGGAAGGGATCTGCTGATCAAGGCAATCCGCGGGCAGTTCAAAAGCATTGAATGGTATCCGGTTATCGCAGGGGTCTATCTGCTGGGTGTCATCACCGTGTTCCTGACGATCCAATTCCAGTGGGGAGATGTAGGGCTGTTATTCAGCCTAATCTATCTACTGCTTGCGATCCTGTACATTGCCTATGGGTTCCGCAGAAAATATGTAATGATTCGGCGCCTCGGTCTGGGCCTGACGTTGTTTTCCACCGGGAAAATGGTGTTCTATGATGTGGGATTGCTTACATCGGGCAGCAAGATCATTGCCTATTTCAGCTTTGGCGTACTGCTGCTTGGAATTTCTTATCTGTATCAGAAGGTGTCGAGCCGGATGGAGGAAATTCAGGTTAGAGAGACCGAACAGTCTGATGAATCCGATCTGCCGGAGGATGAAAAGAACCAATTTTAGGATAGTTGATGCAGCATTCACAATCTTTGAGGGAGGGATGCAACATGGGATTTGACCTGAGTATCATGTTATGGCAACTGTTATGGATTGCTGGCCCTGTAGCGCTTTTTGTCTATGGGTGGAGGAAAATTGGTATCAGGAAAAAGCGGCGCTAAGGGCAGAGAATGCCGTTGCAACATCGCTTTTGACAAAATTTCATTATCGGATGCATTGATCGGTATCCATATCACAAAAATACATTAAAATGAGGCTCTTGAGCGCTAGTAGTTAGCGTCCAGGGCCTTATTCTGATGAATGGATTAAGATATGATCCTCATTCAGGATGGCATGACCCAGCATAAGATGACATTCGTGAAACGTTTTTTCTGTTGATCACGTTATAATAGAGTATACTTACCGCTGGGTATTCAGTTGCAGCCATGATGTTTCGGTTGTGGTTATGCCTTTCAATGATTCTCCGCGATCATCGTTGATGCGGGAGAGCACTGTTAATGTAATGGACAGGGTGAAGGCGAGCAGCACATATATGAAAATGTTTTTTTTGTTCATGATGAGGGACCTCTCTTGTTGGTTGGGCTAAGGCATGCATACGACTGTTATGAGAAAAAAAGCACAACGTCTGGTATAGTAGAGAAAAGCATATAACGATGCCTGTATACACTATATAAATTATTATGGATGCAAACAATGGAACAAATCTGATGAATTTATCATTATTTATGAACGGAACGCTCATAGAGATAGAGTGATATTTGAAGGTGGGAGAATAACATGCGGGAGACGGCAAAAATCGTCATTCGTACGCCAGGGCAGGAAAGTGATGGTTCATTCGCTTATGTCAGCCAGGAGCGTTCCATTACTGTGGGGCGTTATACGGGTGGAGATGAATTGGACTTGTCTGTCTACAATCAGTTGATATCGAAGCGGCATTGCCGCATTCATTATGATGTGCAGCAGCAACTGTGGATTGAGGATCTGGATAGCAAAAATGGAACGGAATTGAACGGGCAACGCCTCGTTCCTTATGAGAAATATCCGTTTGCCGAAGGAGACAGCCTGACGCTGGTCAACGGCTTGATTCAGCTTCGCGTAGAAGGGGATCTCGAAGAAACGAGAGAATATCGGCTATCGGACCTGCTGGGCGAAGGCGTGCGTTTACAGGATCACCTGCAAACCGTGCAGATTGGAGAAGTTGAGATTCCACTGTCCAAGAAGGAGTACCAACTGTTCAAGCTATTGTACAGCCAGTTGGATCACTTTGTGACACGGGAGCAGATTGTCGGCCAAGTGTGGCCGGAGCGAAGCATGCTGGAGAGTGAGCCGGTGGGCATTGACGAGATTAACTCGCTCATCTACCGGACGAATCGCAAGCTGGGAGTACATTTTACAATCAAATCGGTGTACAAAAAGGGTGTATACATGAAGTCCCATGTGCCGGACTGAATGCGTGGAATGAGCAGCGGGATGGAATGAGATTAACCCAAAATAGAATAACAAGAAGGAAGCTTCTGTCAGGTTTTTTTAGACCTGGGGAAGCTTCTTTTGTTATGATGAAGGTGCAAATGCCGCCTCTTAATTAAAATCCAAAGGGTTGAGGTTATGTTCATAGTTCAATTTATACCATGGCTCATTGCTGTGGTGACACTTATATCGGTAGTATCCATCGTGCTGGTAAGTTGGAAAAATGGAATCTCACCTATGCCCACATCCAGCATCGTCAGGCAGACAGTCATTCAGGAGGTCAACCGCATTCCCGGTTACGGCGATGTTATTGAAGCAGGCTCCGGGTGGGGAACGCTCGGACTTGATTTGGTGAGACATTGCCCTGGCAAACGGCTTACGGGGATCGAAAATTCAATCATTCCCTTATGGGCATCTCAGTTGATTGCTTTTCTAAGTGTCCGCTTACGGCGAGCGAAGGGAAAGCGTCATTCTCTGGAGGGGCGGCTGCGATTCATCCGTGGCAACATTTATACCAGTTCATATGAACACGCAGATTGCGTCATCTGTTATTTGTTCCCTGGAGCAATGAAACGTCTCGTCGACAAATTCAATCGGGAGCTTCCGCCGGGAGCAAAGGTGATTAGCGTTTGTTTTGCACTGCCAGGCAAGGTACCGTTACGGACGATTACATGTCGGGATACGCTGCGTACCAAGGTGTATGTATATACGTTTTGAGCGCTAACGAATGTACAGCATCTTAAAAGGTGGATATCAAGGGATGCAGCATTTAATGAACATCAGCAACGTTATTCCTTCACAGACCTGGGCAAATGGGAGCGAATAGCGTGTACCAGCTTCTATAGAACAAAATAGCAAAAATAAGGGATGTCCCTCGTCATATTCATGACGTAGGGGACATCCCTTATTTTTAATTGTTTAATCGTTGGCTTTTATAGCCTGAATCTTAGCTTACTTCGCGGTATCTGTAGTGCCCGTTGTACCTGTAGTGTCTGTTGTTGTGCCCGATGTACCGGATTGCGTTCTGTTTCTACCGCCTCCGAATCCACCTTGGCCACGGCCTCCGCCTGGACCACCCATACCTGAATTGGCAGTTGTAACACCAGATTCATTCACCCAAGTTACATTGCTTGTGGATTGGAAGGCAACCACTTTGGTTCCGCCACTATACGTTCCGTCTGTATAGAGTCCATCCACAGCTTTACCAGTCGATGATCCGCCGGAGTAAATCACGTAAGAGCCGTCTTTTTTCAGATCCGGGGAGCTTACTACCACCGTTTGATAATCTTTCGCTGGAGCAAAGGTCAGGATATTATTGCCTTCGCTGTCTTCCACGTGTACCAGTGTTCCTGCTTTTTGCGTTTCAGGGAACGTCATCGCAATGGTATTTTGAGTCGATGCTTCAGATGTTGCCTGAGCCATACCGGAGCTGCCAGCTGAGACAAGATATCCACCGCTGATCTCGAAGTTACCGTCATAATCCAGTGCTCCGTTGCCGCTGTCTGTAGGGCCGTTCACAATGACGGTTCCGTCTGTCATATAGATGGAGCCATTCGAATCCAGTCCATCGCCGCCTGCATTGACGGTGAGGGAGCCGCCGTTGATATGAAGCTCACTATTGCTGGCGGATTCACCCGGCATACCACCTGGAGCACCGCCTTGTGGGCGAGTATTGCTATTCGTGTCTGTACTTTGATTGGCTTGATCCGTAGTTGATGTTGTGCCAGTCGTCTCTGTAACAGAAGTGTTGGAGACTGCAGTTGTATCAGTATCGGCTGCTTGAGTACTGTCATCTGCAGTGGTGGTTGCATCCGCATCAGTTGCAGTTATTTCACCGGAAGCATTCACGCCATCATCTGATGCAGTCACATCCACATCCCCATCGTTCATAGTGATGATTGCACCTTCAAGGCCTTCATAGCTCTTGGCAATGGTGATCGTTCCGCCGTTAATGGTAAGCGCCTGATCTGCATGAATACCGTCATCACCCGATTCAATGCTGAACTTGCCGTCATTGACGGTCACATTGTTGTTGCTGTGCAGGGAATCATCCATGGAATCGATCGTATACGTACCGCCATTAACGGTAAGATCTGCTCCTGCTTTAAGTGCTTTGGCACTCGTTGTTTCTTCTTCTGCAGCCGTTGTGCTTGTGTCTGCATCTGCATTGGAATCAGCAGGTGCTGTTGCATTTGTAGAGCTGGATGGTGCTGCGCCTGCTGCGTTCGTTCCATTATTGCTCGGCATACCAGCAGGTGGTTCCCCATCCGGTGGTGTGCCCATATCGGTTGGAGGTGTACCGCCACCCCATCCGCCGCCAAATGGTCCTTCTTCTACTTTTTCTGGTGCATTGGCACTGCCGCCTCCGGTTACGATGTCAAATGTGCCGCCATCCGTAACCAATGCGGTTTCCGCTTGAATGCCGTCGCTGCCGCTCTGGATGTTGAATGTGCCTCCAGCAATGGCAACAAAGCCTTTGGTCGTATCCGTATCGTTTGTAGATTTGATGCCGTCACCTTCTGAATCAATGGTAATGGTTCCTGCTTGAATCGCCACCATATCTTTACCTTTGATGCCGTCATCGGCGGATTTGACGTTAATTGTGCCGCTGACGATTTTCAGATCATCCTTGCTCGTAATACCTTCATTGTAGTTACCCGTAACTGTCAGCTTGCCTGTACCATTGAACGTCAGGTCTGCCTTGCTGAAGATGGCTGCATCCGGCTCATCCGTTGTAGCGTCTGCGTATACGTAAGTCTTGCCATCCGAGACAGCATTCTCGGTTCCTTCCTCCAGCGTAATAATGGCTTTGCCCGCTTTCTGGATATAGATAGCTGCACTGTCGTTATCATTGATTGTTGCCCCGTTTAATACGAGATGTACGGTGCCCTTATCGGCAACATTGACCACAATCTGTCCATCGGTAAGCTTGCCGCTAAGTACATAGGTACCTGCTGCGGAGATGGTTACCGATCCGTTTGCTGCTTTTGCACCCGATCCTGTGATGGAAGCGGTCGTACCGTTCAGCTTAATCGTTGTGGAATCTGTTGCACTCCAGCTAACGTTGGTATCGTCTGCATCCATCGTGACCAGATCGGCATATTTCACCGAGGTTTGTTCACTGACGGATACGGTTTTGGTTGTCCCTGTCGTTGACACTGCGGCGTTTGCGGTACTGCTGGTTGCAGCCGGAGCGCTGCAAGCTGTAACCATTGCAGTAATCATCGCGACGGACCACAGTTTGCTGCCAGTTATGATTTTCTTTTTCATAGTATATCGTTCCCTTCGGATTCAATTTAGTATTCTGGTGTTGGACTCATCGTTAACGAGATATCCAGATTTCCGTTTCGTGTACGAATCGCGTCCAAGAATTCCTTTTGGCTTACACTTTCGTGAATGGTAACACTGTAGACAAGCTCGTACAGACTGCCGAGTTCGGTCGTTCTGATTTTTTTGAGATCAAAAGGTACGTTAAATTTATGGAACACTTCGTTCAGTGCTTCTTCGTAGCTCAAGTTTTCCGGAATGGTTACTTTCAGCGTTTTTTGCTGGGCTTTCTTCCCTCCGAAGTTGAAGCGGCTCAGGACAAACATCAGTACACACAGGATAATGGTGAACATTACAGCATAACCGAATGCGCCTACACCGCAGGCAAGACCGGAAGCCATGGTGAACAGAACATAAGCAATGTCTTTCGGGTCACCAGGCGCACTTCTGAATCGGATGATGGAGAAGGCACCCGCGAGGCTGAATGCACGGGCAATGTTGCTGCCGATCAGTAGAATGATGATGGCTACGATGACTGGCAAGACGACCATAGTTAGTGTAAAACTTTGGGAGTATGTGCTCTGATTTGTCTTCATGTACGTCAGGCTGATGATGACCCCCATGATGATGGCAAGTCCGATCGTTAGAATCGCATTACTAAAAGTTAGTGTGGTGTCTGTTAAAGCTGAGCTGAAAATGGAATCAAGCATATACTACACGCTCTCTTTCTGTGATTGTTTTTTCTTGTTCTATGGATGGGTTGAAATCGGTACCCGGCAGCAATTCTCGTTCAGTCTGGTAGTTCAGGTTGGTTGTTCTGGCCAGATGTCTGTACTCATTGCCGTATTTCGAGAATCCGGTACGATATAGGCCGTGTTCGGATAACAGTTGGGAGAGCCACATCGGAACGGTTTTCTCGGCTTTGACTTCCATCAGCCAGCGTCCATCTTTCACCAGTGGTTCACCGTAATCCCCTTGCTCCAGCTTCAGATCGTATCTGCGACTGCGGATGTTGGTATCAAAGGTGATGCGGAGATCGCGGCTGTTCTTGTCGAACAACGCCTTGCGTTCATACGCCAGATATACTTTTGGTTCCAGATCGTACAGCCGGAGGAAATACTTGATCTCTTCGACAACCTGTTTGTTCATATAATCGGCGAGATCAGGCGCTTTGCCTGTCCGAACGAATTCGTAGGCTTCATCCAGCTTCAGGGCAGTTCGGCGTTTGTTCACCAAGCCAAATACTTTCTTTTTGATCTCCAGATATACCTTCGCATTCTCTTCAGGAACTCCGTATGCCCGCAGTCTCAGCTTCTCCTTGTATTTAGGTTTGGAGAGACTGGCGCGGATCAGGGAATCCTGCGGAGTGTCGAAGTACAGGTTGCTAATGGAGTAAAACTCGTGTTTCTTGTTATAGGCGTCCAGCTCCATATACTTCAGCAAGTCGGTGTAGAAGTTCTCGTATTGCTCATCTGTCAGGAGATACTTGCTCTCATATCGGTTGAATACTTCAATTGCCATTGGGGTTCAGTCCTTTCATCCATGTTTTGTATGTTTTGTTGCATCGTGTATTGCTTCCATGTCTGTATCTTAGAGCTCCAACCTTGAATGAATCTTAAATGATTTTACATTCCGTTGATCTTTTTTTACCTTCCTTTAATAGTTTGCGAAAAAAGTGGAATTAAGATTGATTCAAGGTTCCGTTGATACAATCGTTGGTATAATAGATTGACATATATCGAAACCAATTCATGCAGAGGAATGAAGAACCGATGAGAATACTTATTGCGGAAGATGAGGTTCATTTGGCGGAAGCCGTATCGCAAATATTGAAAAAACACAATTACTCTGTAGACATGGTGCATGACGGGAGATCGGGTCTGGATTATGCGCTGAGTGGAATCTATGATCTGTTGCTGCTGGACATCATGATGCCGGAAATGGACGGGATTACCGTGCTGAAGAAACTGCGCAGCGAAGGCAATCATACGCCTGTCATTCTGCTCACAGCCAAAGGAGAAATTTCAGACAAAGTGACCGGGCTGGATTATGGAGCCGATGATTATATAGCAAAGCCCTTTGCCACGGAGGAATTGCTCGCCCGGATTCGGGCAGCCCTGAGAAGGAAGGGAGAAGTCGTTCCAGAGGATGGATTGAAGTTCGGTGACGTCGAATTGAACACCACGCAGCTGAAGCTAAGTGTGCAAGGTAAGGAGATCAAGCTGAATCTGAAGGAAAATGAACTCCTGGAACTGTTAATCACTCGCAAACAGGCCATAACATCCAAAGAGCAGATTATTGAGAAGTTGTGGGGTTTCGATTCAGAAGTGGAGTATAACAATGTGGAGGTGTACATCTCATTTTTACGCAAAAAATTAACCTTCCTAAACTCAGCGGTCCGCATCAATACGATTCGGGGTGTGGGGTACGTACTTGAGGTGACGTCCTGATGTTCAAGAAACTCAGAAATCGATTTCTGATCGTGAACCTGGTATCCATCTCAATTATGATGCTGGTTGCCTTTGCTACGATCTACATCATTACGTACCAGAATGTACAGCGGGAAACCAACATGGAGCTGTTCAAAGTGTCGGATTTCTATCATGGTCCGTACAACTCCAGCAAGATGCCACGTGGTGATGACAGGGATTCAGGGGCCGGATCACAGCCAGCCGATTCCATTGCCAATGGAGCGCCGGGAAGTGATCCGAACTCACCACCAGGACGCTCCGTATCGTTCATGGTCAAGACGGACAGTGAATGGAAAATCACGGATGCACACTCCAGGTTTGATATGGATGACACGTTCTATACTGAAGCATTGCAAAAGGTGAATAAAGTCGACGATCTCGATCGGAAGACAGGACAATTTACACTGAATGGAACGGACTGGGCCTATGTGATCGACCCAAGCAGCACAGGGCACATGATTATTTTCATGGATGTGACGGCTCAACAGGGCATCCTGACGAATCTGATTTATACTTTTGCCGTCGTAGGTTTGATCATGCTGATCGTCATCTTCTTCCTGAGCCGTTATTTCGCCAATCGTTCCATTACCCCGGTCAAGGAAGCATTTGAGAAGCAAAAGCAGTTCATAGCTGATGCTTCACATGAATTGAAAACGCCGCTGGCGATCATCAACACCAACACAGATGTGCTTCTCGCAAACCGGGAGGATACGATTGAGAATCAGGCCAAGTGGCTGCATTACATCAAGTCGGAGACGGAACGCATGTCGGGACTGACGAATGATCTGTTATACCTGACTCAAATTGACGATTCGCGATCCTCGATGATTCATGCCAAATTCAATATGAGCGATGCGGTGGAGACGATCATTTTGACGATGGAAGCTGTGATTTTTGAGAAAAATATATCCCTGGACTACAGCATTGAGCCGCAGCTCATGGTCCATGGCAACAGCGAACAGATCAAGCAGGTCATTCTGATTTTGCTCGATAATGCTGTGAAGTACTCCAGAGCCAAGGGCTCGGTCAACGTATCGTTGAAGAAACAAAATAATGATGTTGTGCTGGCCGTTTCCAACACGGGAGAGGGCATTGCGGCTGAACATCTGGACCGGATCTTCGATCGTTTCTATCGCACGGATGCTTCCAGAGCACGGAAACATGGTGGACATGGATTGGGTCTTGCGATTGCAAGGTCGATCGTGGAGCAGCACAAAGGTGAGATTTACGCCCGCAGTGTGGTAGGGGAAGGTGCAACATTTTACGTTCGTTTATCCTAGGGGTAAGGAATAAGGCATGACTGTTGTGGGTTAACCTATGCTACAATGACAACAGAACGTATGAATCAAGGAGCTGACTTTAACGTGACTGAGGCAAATTCAATTAATGAACAGGAAATGAAGGCATATATTGCAGAGAAGACAAAGGCAAGCGAAGCGAATATCGCTCTTGTCCTGAAGCACGAGCAGGCATACATTAACAAAGCACATGAAAATGCCAAAGGCGACGTGGATATCGACGGTGATGATTTGGCCGACTACATTCTGAGCCGCAAAGATGTGAAGCTGGACGAGCTGACCGTTGAAGGCATTCTGGATGCTGAAATGGACTACTTGATGGAAAAAGGTCTCGCAGGCTACGTGGATTAAATGTAAATCAATCTATTAAGAAAAATGACCTCAGCCTCCACGTTACTGTGGAATTTGAGGTCATTTTGGATTGTACTTTGGGAATTACCTTTTAAACAACCAGCCCGTTGGGCTAGGCCCATTTTCCTTATTGACCCATCATACCGCCATCGACAGTATAGAGGGAAGCGGTGACATACGAAGCTTCTTCGGACAACAGGAAGTTCATGATGGCTGCGACTTCTTCCGGTTCACCATAGCGGCCCATCGGAATTGCGGATACGGTAGCGGATTGATAATCTTTCACATTACCGGAGTTTGCTTCGATTTGACGCATCATACGGGTATTAATGGTGCCTGGCAATACCGCGTTAACCCGAATACCATGAGGCGCGAGTTCATTCGCTGCTGTGCGGGTGAGGCCAATCACGGCATGTTTGGACATAATATATGGAGATACGGCTGGAGCACCCATCAGACCTGCGAGGGAAGAGGTATTCAGAATCGCACCAGATTTTTGTTTTTTCATGACAGGGATGACGTTCTGCAAACCAAGGAATACACCACGCACATTGACGTTATATACGAGGTCGAGCGCTTCAACGCTCAGATCCTCGATCAGTCCGGTTGGACCTTCAATGCCGGCATTGTTGGCAAAATAATCGATACGACCAAACGTATCAAGTGCTTGCTGCACATAGTTTTTCACGTCGGCTTCCTGAGATACGTTTGCTTTCACGGCAATGACGTGCTCTTTGTCGAGTTTCAGATCCGCGATGGTTTGCTGGATGGCTTCTTCGTTCAGATCGACCAGCACCAGATTAATTTTGCGTTCAGCAAGGCGACGTGCCAATTCTTTACCAATGCCTCCGGCTGCTCCTGTAATAACGGCTGTTTGGGTATATGATGTACTCATCATGTATTCGCTCCTTATAAATTGAAATCAGGTGAACTGTGAGTGAACGTTCAACCTGTGGTCTATCGTTCCTATCTCAATGTTAAGATATACATAGAAATGTGACAATCATCATTGACAGCGCATATGTCAGCTATCGGACAGAGATGTAAGCGGTGTTCATTTAGGTTACAATAATGGACAGAGGAGGTGGAAATGTTGATTATCGAACACCCTCAGGATCGGAGAGCACGAAGAACGCAGGATGCCATCATCGCTGCGGCAGTTTCTTTGATATTGGAAAAGGGAGCTGAAGCCGTCACGATTCGTGACATTACGGAGCGGGCGGATTATAACCGGGGAACGTTCTATTTACATTTTCCTGGTAAACCCGAGCTATTGCAATTCATTCTGGATGATTTCATGCAGGGCGTGGGACAAGCTTATGCATCACCTTATGCGGAGTTAAAAGAAGTGGATATGACAGCATTACTGCCATCAACGATGCCTGTATTTGAATATATCGAGGCGCATCAGGATACCTTTCGGGCCCTTATCACAATGCACAGTGATATGGCTTCCCGTTTATGTAACATGTTCCGTACCTATTTAACGGAAGACTTTGTGCTTGTGACTGAGGATAGCGAGTACACCATTAATTACGACATCATGCTCAGTTATCTTGTTTCCGCAACGGTCGGCGTCGTTATGCACTGGGCCGAAATCGGGTTCAAATATTCGGCGCATTACATGGGTGAACAACTCACGGCACTGATAAACATCAAACCGACCCGTCTGCTGATTGAACCAGGGCAGAAGGGTCGGACGATTCATGAACGTATGATGTTGGATTAACTAAGTAGATTTCGGTTACCCTGTCATGGAGGTGTTAGCCGCCTGTTGCAGTTGAAGAACCTGTTCGCGTACAAGGACGGCCTCTCCAATGATAATTAACGCCGGATTACTCACTTTTTGCGACAGGGCGAGAGAATGAAGTTCGGCAAGTGTACCTGTAATAATTCGCTCCTGCGAGGTGGTACCTCGTTCAATCAGCGCCGCTGGTGTGCAGCCGCTTTTGCCATGGTGAAGCAATTCGAGCTGTATCTGGGGCAATTGACTGATGCCCATGTAGATCACCAGGGTGTCTACACTATGGGCGAGCAGGTCCCATCGGACAGAGGCTACATTGCCGTCGCTGCCCGTTCCGGTGACACATGCGAAGGATGAAGCCACTCCGCGATGTGTTAAAGGAATTAGAGAAGAAGCCGATGTACCTACAGCTGAAGTGATGCCCGGAATGACTTCGAATTGAATTCCAGCTTGTGCAAGTACAAGGGCTTCCTCTCCTCCACGCCCAAAGATGAATGGATCGCCGCCCTTGAGTCGAACCACCTGTTTGCCTTCAGCTGCATGTGCGGCCAGCATACGTCCGATCATCTCCTGAGTCATTGAATGCAGACCCGGAGCTTTGCCGCAATAAATTCGGAGCGCGCATTCACGGGCCTCGCCAAGTAACTGATCATTAACAAGTCGATCATACAGGATAACATCTGCGGACTGAATACGTTTCAGGGCTTTTACCGTAATCAACTCGGGATCTCCGGGACCTGCACCTACGATACTAACCATGCCCCGGCTCATGATCGTGTCCCCAGCTTGGATGTAGTATCAGGACTGACCAGTCCTGTACGGCCATCAGAAATGGTTGGCAGCGTGGATGAAAGCTTGACGGGGCTTCCCCATTTATGAGCGGCATACAGCCCAAATCCTGTAAAGACAGCTCCGCCAATGAAGTTGCCTATCAGCACGGGAATCTGATTCCACAGCCACCAATCTGCGATACCAACATCAGCGCCCAGCATCATGCCTGCCGGAATCACAAACATGTTCACTACAGCGTGTTCGAACCCTTGTGCAAAAAAGATTGTAATTGGCAACCACATGGCCACAATTTTACCGAGCGTCGAAGTGGAAGTCATCGCCATGACTGCACCGAGAGTGACCATCCAGTTACATAGAATCGCTTTGACAATCACAAGAACAATACCTGCTCCGCCCAAGTGTTGATACCCCAGCGTTTTGGCTTCACTGGTCTGAATCAGAGTTTGGATGAGCGGACTGTTCATATCCGTTCCCATTTTGGTGAGAGCCAGTCCATATAATAGTGCATAGAATAAACATCCGAGCACGTGACCCGCAATGACCCAGAAGTAATTGCTCAGCATATGCATCACACTGACCTTGCGTTTTAGCACTGCAAGCGGAATTAGGGCAAAGCTCCCGGTTACTAGTTCAAGTCCAAGCAGAATGATAATGACGAACCCCGCTGGAAAGATCAATGCACCTGCCAGGCCAACGGAAGTTTGAGATACAGCGGTATACGCCAGGGTTGTTGCAAAGGCAAGAACAGCTCCCGCCAGAAAACCTCGGATCAACATCTGTACCCGGTTCATTCTGGCTTTGCTTTCTCCTGCCTCAACCATTGATTGCAATACTTCTGCCGGTTTAACAAAATCCATAGCGTACTCCTCCTTGATGTCAGGGTAACTTGGTCCTTCAGCCTGCAATGGTAATGTAAATTTCTCCGCTGTTTCCATCCACTTCTGTGGGATATGTGTTCAGACAACCATCATCCGGTTCATGTACCTTGCCGCTGCGAAGATCAATCTTCCAGTCATGAAGGGGGCAGTGGACTGCCGTCCCGCATACCATGCCTTCTGACAGTCTGCCGCCCTTGTGAGGGCAGCGATTTTCCACAGCGTGCAGACTTCCGTCACTCAATTTGAAGACGGCAATTTCAGTATCCTGTATCTTGAAGGTTCGTGATCCCTTTTCATCAATATCCGCAAGGTGTCCAATGCGCAATTTATTCATCGCTGATCCTCCTCTTCTAGTGGGTTGTCGGCTGAGCGTCGGTCAAAGGGGTGAAGTTTTTACGTAACTTATCATCTTCAATGATTTCTTTCCACGGATCGACGGTACGACCAAGGGTCAGTTCAAGTCTTTCTACCAGTGCAAGGCGTACGTCGCGGTCTTCCAGAGCTTTTTTTACATGATCCAGACCGACCCGTTCAATCCAAGCCGCTGTTCTCTCATTCCATCGTGCGTTCTCTCTATAGTATTGGAGATAGGCATACGTCCACTCTTCCACTTCAGCGTCCGTCTTAACCGTACACAATAGCTCGGCTGCGCGGACCTTAACTCCACCGTTGCCACCGACATGCAGTTCCCATGCACCGTCAATCGCAACAACACCGAGGTCTTTAATCGTTGCCTCCGCACAGTTCCTTGGACAACCTGAGACGGCAAGCTTTACTTTGGCAGGAGCGACCATCTTGTCGAGTTTTTTCTCCAGACGAATACCCATCTCAATAGAATCCTGTGTTCCGAATCGGCAAAAGGTGTTGCCTACACATGTCTTGACGGTACGCAGTGCCTTGCCATAACCGAAGCCGGAAGGCATATCAAGCTCTTCCCAAATCTTCGGCAGATTTTCCTTTTGTACACCGAGCAGATCAAGCCGCTGCCCGCCTGTAAATTTCACCATGGGTACATCGTATTTCTCCGCAACTGCTGCAATCTTCATCAGCTCTGCCGGAGAAGTGACACCGCCGTAGATCCGTGGAATAACTGAATAGGTTCCGTCTTTCTGGATGTTTGCGTGATATCTCTCATTTGTGAACTTGGATACCCGCTCATCCTCGTATTCGGTCGGCCAGATCATGCCGAGGTAATAGTTGAGGGAAGGACGGCATTTGGAGCAGCCTTCTGGCTCATTCCAACCAAGCACATTCATGACTTCCTTCACCGTTTTTAGTCCCATCTCCTTGATCTGGGCAACAATCTCATCACGGTCATAGGAGGTACAGCCACAGATACCTTCCTTCGCCTGTTCACCCATAGTATCGCCTGCATAATGGACAAGCAGCGATTCTACAATCGGTTTGCATCCACCGCAGGAAGCTGAAGCTTTGGTACAGGACTTGATGGCACCCAGTGTGTTGCATCCTTTATTCAGTACAGCATCCCCAATGGCAGATTTAGTGACACCGTTACAACCGCAGACGATCTCGTCATCTGGCATGCTTGCCATTCGTTCGGCAATGGATGGACCGGAGCCTAAACCTGAAGGGACACCAAGCAATATTTCCTTTTCGCGTCCACTGATGTTCTCACCACTTTTAATGAGGGAGAAGAGGGAGGCGCCATCTGTTGTATCACCAAACAGTACAGCACCGATCAGCTTTCCGTCTTTCATGACCATCTTTTTATAGACGCCATCCACGTCGTCCTGTATACGAATGCTGCGCGTGTTCGCTGCATCCTTGAACTGTCCTGCGGAGAAGACGTCTACACCGGATACTTTCAACTTTGTCGAAGTCACAGATCCTTCATAACCTTCCGTTGCCACACCCGCAAGACGTTTGGCCAGCACCATGCCTTGTTCGTATAATGGAGCTACCAGTCCATATGCAATCCCGCGGTGCTCTGCGCATTCGCCCACAGCGGAGATGCCAGGTGTGCTGGTATTCATATAATCATCCACAATGACACCTCGGCTCACGTCCAGGCCGGCCTGACGGGCCAGTTCAACCTGGGGTCTTATTCCGACGGCCATGACGACCAGATCGGTCTCAAGCACCGTTTGGTCGGTGAAACGAATGGCTTTAACACGATGTTTGCCTGTAATTTCTTCGGTATGTTTGTTCAACAGGAACTTCATGCCCTGCTCCTCAAGCTCCCGCTGGAGCATTAGACCTGCTGGCAAATCCAGATTTCGGTCCATCAAATGTCCATTAATATGGATCACAGTGACGTCCATACCCAGATTGAGCAGGCCGCGCGCAGCTTCCAGTCCAAGCAGGCCGCCTCCAATGACGGCAGCTTTGCGATACGTTTGCGATGCAGCCATCATCGTCTCGCAGTCCTTAATGTCCCGGAAACCAATTACGCCCTCTTTGTTGGCTCCAGGGAGTGGGAGGATGAAAGCATGAGAGCCTGTCGCCATAATCAGCTCATCATAGGTTGCACGTACACCATTCTGAGATACAACTTCCTTGAGCTCGGCATTAATCTGGATGACCGGGTCACCTGGGTATACCTGAATGCCATTGTCTTCGTACCAGCTCCAGTCATTGATCACGATATCTTCAATGCTCGTGCCTCCTGCCAGCACAGAAGAGAGCATGATGCGGTTGTAGTTAGGATGCGGCTCAGCGCCGAAGACCGTAATTTCATAAGCATGCGGCGCAAGCTTGAGGATATGCTCAATTGTTCGGATTCCTGCCATGCCATTGCCGACCAGCACCAATTTTCTCGTTGTACTCATTGTAGTTAGCCCCCTTGGATCCATTTTGCGAAATGCCCACAACATTGCTCTAAAATAGAAAAAGCCTGTTATGCCTCGGGGGATTGCGCATATACATGCGCAATCCCTTGCTCCGAGATTGCAAAACAGGCTTCATTGCCGTTTCAACCAGCTACGCCGTTGTAGCTGTGATTAATTCAATATGGAGTTGTTATGGCCTAACTATAAAAGATCCATCTCTTCATGTCAATATAGTTAACATAAAAAAGTATTTGAAATTTAAAGTTAATTATGTTTACATGTGGTTATCGGAAAAGTGATCGAACGACATAAGTTTACTTCGTTAACGGATACCATTAAATACAGATTCGTATATTTTGTTAGTTAATGTGACACGAATGAGGGACGACTCACATATGTGCCCGCTTTTTATCTAAGTCAGCCAAATGAAAATAGGGAGGGATTGATCCATCATGCGATCTTTATTGGTCATCCGTGTACAGCCAACACTATCTGCCTCGATTGATGCAATCCCTCCGACACCGGAGAAACTACTTGGAGCGAATGGGTATCATGTGCAGGTGACAGACTGTGAGACGGAGGCACTAAAGTTGGCTGGCGGAGCTGATGCATCCATCCTTCATCTGTCCCTGACCGATATGGAATACTGGGTGGAACATCTGGGAAAGGGGAAAACGGGCATGCCATTGCTTTGGTGGTGCGCTCCGGATACAGCCTCTTCTTCGGCAGAATCCTGCGAGGTGGAGACATCCTTTGACGGAATACTCACCCCCTCCATGAACGGACCGGAGATTCATTGGACACTTCATTTTGCAGCCAAGCGTTATATGGAGCGCAAGCAGTGGGAGCAGGAGCGCAAGCAGCTGCAATCCAGGCTGGAGGACCGGAAATGGATTGACATGGCCAAAGCAATCTTGTGTGATTTGAAGCAGATTTCCGAATCTGAAGCTTATGATCTTTTGCGCAAGAAAGCGATGGATGAACGGAAACGGATGGTGGATGTGGCTACAGCCATTGTGAAGGCGCATCAACTGCTCCAGTCTTAATGGGGAAGGAGGGTTTTTCATGGATATGTCAGAGATACTCAGGGAAGTCGGGCGGGGGAAACGAGGCTCGCGTGATCTGAACTACGCGGAGGCGCTGGCTGTAGCGGAAAAAATTCTGAGACAAGAGGTATCGCCTGCCCAGACGGCTGCCTTTCTTATGGCTGAGCGAATGAAGATGGAAAATGTCGAGGAGCTTGAAGCATTTGTTCGTGCTTGCCAGAACAATGCGGAGCGTATGTCCATATTTCAGGATGGACTGGATTGCGCTGGCCCGTATGATGGTCGAACCAAGTCCTTTATGGCAACATTTCCAACTTCGTTTGTGCTCGCTGCTGCCGGCCTTCCAGTGACATTGCATGGAAGTGAACCTTTGCCACCGAAGTGGGGAGTTACGTTATCGGTTTTGTTAAGAAAAGCGGGAATCAATACAGGAGAGATGGATCGTGAAGATGCCAGAAGTGCTGCACTTCGTACAGGAGTGATGTATGTTTCATCCGAGGAATGGTGCACCCCTCTCCGACAGCTTCGTCCTTTGCGGGAAGAGCTTGGATTTCGTACGGTACTGAACACAGCGGAGAAACTGATTGATTTTAACCATTCGCCATATTTGGTTTTTGGTGTATTTCATAATACTTTTCTTGATCGGATTGCCAAACTGCTCACCCGTTTCCAGTATCGTCGTGCTCATGTTGTACAGGGGGTGGAGGGTTCGGAAGACTTGCATATTGATCGGCCAACTCGGGTCTATGCAGTGGAAGACGGCGAAATGAGGCTTGAGTTGGTAGACCCGGCGGCCTATGATCTGGACATTCCTGCACCGGAGCTGGTGTGGACGGCAGCCAAACAGCTTGAAGTAGGAGAAGCCGTCTTGAGCGGGAATGGGCATATCGCCTTTGTGAACCAGGTCTTGTTGAATGGCGGGTTCCGTCTGTATGCGACGGGGCGTGTCAATTCAATAGAAGAAGGTATCTACACATGCCAGGGGTTGCTGGAGAGTGGCGCTGCCTATCGCATCTATCAACAGTGGTGTGTCGCCATGGGCGGCGAACTGCCGGATAGCAGAGCAGTATCTACGTTTCCGGCATCGTCCAGATAAGCATGTTGAAATACTCATGAACCTGTAAGTTGAAGTAAGTTCTTTTATTCCCAGGGGTAACTAACGGTGAGGAAGTCGGCAAAGTTCTTGCTTTCTTCTCGTCGTTGTTTCCGCATGGCCGCCCGGGCTGGAGCAGTCTCGTATAATTTCTTCTCTTCCTCCGTCTCCGGAATGATGCGAGGAACAATGAGTTTACGGTTTTTTTCATCTAATGCGACAAAGGTAAGGAATGCGGTCGCCGCAATCTTTTTCTCCCCCGTCTTCAGATCCTCGCGGATCACCTTCACAAAAATCTCCATTGAACTTCGTCCTGTCCACGATGCGAAGGATTCCAACGTTACCGAATCTGTCGGATTAATCGGATACAAGAAATCCACCGAATCGGTCGAAGCCGTGACGGTATTGACCCGGCACAACTTGGATGCGGCGATGGATGCAATGTCATCGATATAGGACATGAGTTTGCCGCCAAACAAGGTATTATGGTTATTCACATCGGTTGGGAATACTCTTGCCGTCTTGAAACAACGTGTTTCGCGCACATATTTTCTCTCCACTTGATCTGATTCCGTAGGTTTAGGAATATCTCTCATTCTTTGTAGTCCTCCTGACAGTATGGCTGATGGACTTTGCAAGATATGCCACGCCCATCGTCTCTATATGTTAGTTCTAGTATAGGTGTCGGTCACATCTTCCTCGCCATCAGGAACCAGTTCAAAGCGCAAGCCAAGCGCAAAAGCCACCTTCTGGAGCGTATCGAAGCGCGGAATCTGCGCGGAGCTCTCCAGACGGGCAATAGCCGACTGCTTGAGTCCTGCTCGTTCACCGATATTATCGGAAGCTAGGGCGCTTCTAGCGTCGACGACATGCCGTCTGATGTACCAGTATAATAGACTGTCATACACTGTTACATTTCGAATACACAAAAAAGGATTCGAGCTGCCGATAATGGCCTCGAATCCTTTTTTGTGAATAATCAGTCGTAACGGATTTTAATGTTTTATGCGTTAGCTTCAGTGACGCTATTGGAAGCGAATGCAGACCACTTTGCATTTACACCACTGGAACAATGGAATGAGATGGTATAATCACCACCGCGCATACCTTGCGGATAATCCGCCGTGCTTCTCCAAGTATATGCTGCTCCCGGCTTAACAGTAGCTGCAATATACTCTAATCCTGATGAGTGTGTCATCGTAACAGTTAGATTGCTTGTTCCATTGTTTAGGAAGTAGAATTTACCATGTCCGTAACCAGCTGGAACCGAGAAATAAGCGGGGACGATAGAAGTAGCAGCGCTCACAGTTGTGAGCGGCTGTTGGTTACCAACAGAGAACGGAGTAACAATTGGTGGAGTTGTCTCATCTGCCGGATTTAGCTCGACGCTATCAGCGCTAACTACTGCTGGAATCGCCAAAGTTGCGGCTAGGGCTAAGGATAAAACTGCGGATCTTGCTTTGTTTCTCATTTGTTATAAACTCCCTCACCTAGTAGAATGTTGTATATTAAATGTTAATATTATACTTTTTTTCAGAAAAAGCAATGAAAAAATGGTAAAAAGTAAAAAAGAAGCTGTATCCCTATTCAAGTGAAGCATGATTCAAAAAAACCGCCAGGCGCGGACCGGCGCGCTGGCGGTTTGATGCTGTATATTAAGCCTTGGGTCTGAAAATGCCAGCCGGCTTGCCGATGGGCAAGAACGTATAGCCGAAGTGAGCGTTCAGTACGGAAGCACCTGTGCCGTACAACGACACGATTCCGATTCCCATTTCAGCATAAGCTGCGATGGTATGGAAGATATGAGGAGCTACGCCGAAAGCGTCAAAGGTCAGGCCAAGGAACAGGAAGTCAATGAGAATGAAAATGATGAGCAATACTTTGTTGGCTTCCACGGCACCCAGCGTCATGAACAGGGTGAACACGAGGTATCCGGCAAAAGCAAATCCGAGCTGCTTTCCATCTGCCTGTTCCGCAAGAGTGGAGCCAAACACGCCCATTTTGATCAGCCAGTTGGCACCCATGGCGAACCAGAAGAATGCATATGCGCCGAAGGCAGTTGTGCCAAAGGTATTGTTACGTTTGGAATCTTGAATACAAGCGAACAACTGGGCAAAAGCACCTAGGAAAATCGCCCAAGGAATGGCGTAGCTAAGGCCGTCTGTAATGCCAAGCTTTTGGGAAGAAGCGACCAGAGTGACGATGGCCAACCCAAATAATCCCATCGCGCTGGGATCGGCGTTTATGATTTTGACTTTAGTCTGTGAATCGGTTTGCATGGTGTTGATGAGCCTCCAAATAATCAAATCAGGATGATCCGTTCGAACTGAATCGTCCTCTATACTTCTTATTTCGTATCCGCCTGGTCCGGACACACACATCGCCCTATTGTACCTGAATGAATTACGTATGAAAAGGGATTTTATTACCTTTTGGGGCATTATCCGATCCCTTGTGAGGCTTGTGTTAAAGATTAAGAACGAAGAGATTGGTTTTTTTAACATACACAATAATGACACAACTGTTTGAATATGAAGTTAGTGGGGAAAATTTGCTCGTGAAATTGTAAGCCAACCTTTAATTAGGCGTTGCAGAGCCATTTTCGGATCGTCTTGTAGAGATGGCTATAGAGACTTTCAAAAATTGGAGAAGGATACAAAACATCCATGCGAACTATGCCATATGTTAATCCAACTATAGATTGACAGGAAAACCTAAAATGTAACACAGAAATAAGGAGGGATCAGACGCGATGGTTATGAGTTTGGAATTGAAAAATCAAATAGAGAAAGCCAGACATAACCTTCATATGTTGGTAGAGCATAACGAGGGTAGATTTGGACATCCCGATGTGCTTCAGCAGTCCATGGTACTGGATGAATTGATCAATGAGTATAATCGAATGCACTTAAGCAAGCCGAGGGCTTGATGGATATAGATGAGCTATTTTTTGCAATCATGCGCACATGAAAATAGCTGGAATAGGCAGCAGGAAGAACGAATGCTGTATCATTCCAGTACGATCATGAGCGCATGTTTTTTTTGTTACTCTTTAATGCAACAGCCGCTTGGCTTCAAGATACAGTACCTGAACGAACTTTTTGGTGTTAATGCGGGTCTGGGACAAGGAGGGCTCCACATTGTTTTGCAGTTCCAGCATTTTCTTGCGAATCTCCGTAAAGTCAAAGAACTTTGACGCGTAATTCTCGAACTTCGGATGTGTGTAATCCGTGAGTCCGAGCGATACGACATGGCTTAATGTTTGGAAAATTGCCCGGCGAACGCGCTGCTCAGATGCCTTGATCTCCTTCGTTATTTCCGCTGATGTGGCATCGGAACCCAGTTTGCGTAAGGCTACATTCTGGAAAATATCCTTAAGTGACGGAAACGTGTATGGAGAGAGTTTATGTTCGTCCGTTTCAATCTGTTCCAGGTATTCCAGCATGTCCAGCAGATCTCTGCTGCCGGCTTCTCCGATCATGCCCATCTCGGATAACAGGAAATGTCCTGCTGTCGTGATCGTTTTGTCGGGGGCCGGTGTTGAAGCACGTTCAGAAGATTGTAATCTGGACAGTCCTTGCAGCGTACGCTGAATATCTGCGATGGATTGCTGCATACGCAGACGCTCGTCCACCAGACGCAGAACAGACAGAATCTCCAGTCGATTAATCGGCTTCGTAATATAGTATTCGATGCCAAGTGAATAGGCTTCTCCGATCATATTTTTCGACTCAATCTGGGAGATCATCACGATCTTGCCATCGAACCTTCCTTCAAGTGCACGTATCGTCTGAATCCCGTCTCGCTGCGGCATGAGCAGATCAATCAGGAGTACATCCACCTTATGCAGCTCCAACAGTTCAGCATGAATATGAGCCCCATCTTCGGCTTCTCCCACAATCTCACCGAGCCCCTCATCTTCAATAATATCCATTAGCATGGATCGAACACTAGGATCATCATCCACGATAAAATAACGCATTTCCGTGGTCCTCCTTTCTGATTAAGTTCACTCCTATATATTTCGTTCTCTGCATCTATAAATGATCTTTCCCTGCTATTAATGTCCCCTATTATCATACTTGGTTGTATATCCCGATGTGAAGACCCGTGTATCCTGAAGAATATGTCAGATAAAGTGACAGTGAATGGATAAACGTTGCTTATTTATAAAAAATTTAAATGTTTCCGTGTAGGTATTTGTCGGTTTCCGTAGATGCCCCTGTAGTATAAGTAACATCCGAAAATGTGAATTCCGAGATGTGCAGAATGGTGCAAACGATCTCTTAACTATCGTACTGCAGCAGAGATCTGTCCGTCTGGGGCGATAGAACTGCATGCCTTTATGAAGTAGTATGAGAATTTTTCGCTCAGTCATACAGCTGGGGAACGCTTTTTAACGAACCGTCAACGAAAAGGGGCATAGCCAATGGAGCAAACAATACAAGATATTATTGCAGTTTTCAATGATTTTCTGTGGTCCAAGCTGTTAATCATCTTGTTGGTCGTATGTGGTTTGTATTTTACGACCAAGACCCGGTTCATGCAATTCCGCATGATTGGGGATATGGTGAAAGTGCTCAAGGAGCCAAAGAGCAAGGAGCCCGGCAAAATTTCGCCGTTTCAGGCATTCTGTATCAGTATGGCAGCCCGCGTGGGAACCGGGAATATTACCGGTATTGCACTGGCAATCGCACTGGGGGGACCAGGGGCTGTATTCTGGATGTGGGTTATCGCAATTTTTGGTTCGGCTTCGAGTTTTGTGGAGAGTACGCTTGCTCAAATTTATAAAATCAAAGATAAGGGCGGATTCCGCGGAGGGCCGGCTTATTATATGGAGCGTGGCCTCGGGAAACGATGGATGGGGATATTGTTCGCAATTCTCATTACGTTATCGTTCGGTTTGGTCTTTAATGCTGTGCAGTCCAACACAATTACAGTCGCATTCAAAAATTCTTTCGGCATCGATCGGTTGACTGTAGGCATCATTATGGCCGTTGTGTTCGCAGGAATCATAATGGGTGGTGTTAAACGGATTGCCAAGGCGTCTGAATACATCGTCGTTGTTCTTGCTGTGCTGTACATTGGCGTGGCTGCATTTGTTGTTCTGTCGAACATCACACAACTTCCGGCCATGATTGCGCTGATTGTGAAAAATGCCTTCGGCATTGAACAGGTCGCTGGTGGTACACTTGGAGCCGCGCTGATGAATGGTGTTAAACGTGGTTTGTTCTCCAATGAGGCGGGTATGGGTAGTGCACCGAATGCTGCCGCTACGGCGGATACAACACATCCGGTCAAACAAGGGCTTATTCAGGCGTTTGGTGTGTTGACCGATACCTTGGTTATTTGTACAAGCACAGCCATGATTATTTTGTTATCTGGGGTGTACAAAGGTTCCAATCTGGGCGGGATTGAATTAACTCAAGCGGCATTAAGTGTGCATATTGGTTCATGGGCATCCGGATTTTTGGCAGTGATGGTGTTCCTGTTCGCCTTTAGTACGCTCATCGGGAATTATTACTACGGGGAAACCAATATTGAGTTTATCAAATCCAATAAAGTATGGCTGTGGGTATACCGTGTCTGTGTCATTGCGATGGTGCTGTTCGGTGCCGTTGCCAAGGTACAGTTGGTATGGGATCTGGCCGACCTGTTTATGGGACTAATGGTTGTGGTGAATCTGATCGCCATCCTGATGCTGTCCAAGGTGACATTCGATGCGCTGAAGGATTACAAGAAACAAAAGGCCGAAGGACGTGATCCGATCTTTACTCGGGACCGTATTCACATTCCAGGTGAAGTGGAATGCTGGGAGTCGGAGGCAGAGGTACTAGGAACTCCACGTACACCACGATAAAAAGACAATGAAACAGGACTTAGAATTTCCGTCACGGGGACGGGGATTCCAAGTCCTGTTTATTACATATAAAGTAGTTCGTGTTCAGCTTTTTTTGAGGGAATGGGTAACCTCCTATAGGGAGATGCACATTTTCTTAATCGTTCACAGAGTAACTGATCAGTTGCTCAGACAGGGCTTTCATGCGTTCTCCCGCTTCATTCAGCTTCTCGATGACATCCGTGAACGAAGATACGAGCGTAGCTTGCTCCTGAGAAGAAGCTGCAATCTGGGATACTTCGACTTCCATCTGTTTGATAACCTGTTGTACATCTTTCAAGCTGATATCAATATCGCTGGTAGCCTGTTTGGCATCGACAGAAAGTTTGCGCACTTCTGTTGCGACCACACCAAAGCCTGCTCCAGCTTCACCTACACGCGCAGCTTCGATAGCGGCATTGAGCCCAAGCAAGTTGGTCTGTTCAGAGATTTCACGAATGAACCCGGCAACCTTGTTGATCTGAGACGAATTCTTTACCGCCAGGCGTGTATTCTCCAGAATCTGTTCGCTGGTGGCCTGCAATTCCTCCGCATGAGCGGCAACGTGCTGGACCATTTCAACCAGGTTTCCATTAATCGTTTGGTTTTCTTGTATAATAGCTTCAAGCTGATTCTGGTTCGATTGATCATACGATACGCAGAAAATAGCAACGACCTGATGATTATCATCAAAGATCGGTACATTAAGGATATCAAGCTCGATACCGTAGTATTCTGCCGGCAGGTGGGTCAGAGAGGCTTCGTTTCCGTTCGTGAGAGCGGTGAAGTTCTTATATCCATCCAAAAGAGGATCGCCTTCTTTGAATCCAAGATTGAACTTATCGGTGGAGACAGAATACAATACCTTCTCGTGATCATACACCGTTAGACTGGCTGGTTCTCTAAGAATCATACGGATATAAGGCATTACTTTCAAAAGAGCATCTACAACGTTCATAACAGGTAGAACCATCCTTTCTTTATTTGAATACTAAATTAGAAGTTGTAACTATGCTTATTGCTTTATCTTTCATCGGATAAGAGTGCGCTATCATGTACTCCTTTTTTCATGAAATATTGTCATTTTGAAGGCTGGATTTTAAAGTATTTCCCATTTAAATGAATGTATTGGATATAAGTTCTAGTTGTAACTATTTTTATATCTAGATATTTACACAGACCTATATCGTTTATGGGACATATGTCCATTGAATTGTAGATCCACACAGGGGGAATCCGAGATGAGAGAAATCATGGACTTTGGATTGCTGCGCCAGCTTGCGCGGGAGCATGGCCTGGATCAGGTGCTCGACGAACCTGCGCTTGCTGAATTAAGATTGCTCGAAGCTTCCAAAGGCGAGATTATATGTGCCAAAGGTGAACGTCCCGAACGATTATATTTTCTCGTCCAAGGTAAGCTCAAGATTTATACAACACTGCCGAATGGCAAGTCTTTGTTGCTTCGTTTCAGTATGCCTCCTGCGCTGGTAGGTGATCTGGAGCTCGTCAATGGCAAGGAAGCCAAAAACACCGTGGAATCCGTCAACAAGAGCCTGCTGCTCGGTGTAAGCTATCGCTATCTCAAGAATACATATGCTGAAAACCCGAAGTTTCTCCATTTTATGCTTAGTCATGTGACCCACAAATTATATACCTTCTCGAATCTATCGAGTCTTAATCTGCTTTACCCTGTCGAGAGCCGTTTTGCAAGCTATTTGTTGTCCACGATGGAGCAAGGGGAGCAGATCACAGAAGAAATCCAGACTTCCAAGCTGACAGAGCTGGCGGATATGCTGGGCACGAGCTATAGACACTTGAACCGGGTCATTCATGACCTCCGCGACCGTGATATCATCCGCAAAGAACAGCGTAACATTGTCATCTGCAATCTGGAGCAGTTACGTGAAATTGCGGGAGGTAACATGTACGAATAAATAAGGATAGATGGCAGTGCCTCACGTCGTTTTACGGCAAAAATGTAAAGACACCCTCTGCAGGTCAGAGGGTGTCCGGTGCCTCCACCTGTCAGGTGAAGGCTTTTTTCTTTGTCGTTCTATTGACTTAGATACGGATTAAACATCTCCACGCTGTTCGAATAATTGAGCGATTTCCACGATGACCTGTGTGGCTTTCACCATATTATCAACCGATACATATTCGAATTTGCCGTGATAGTTCTCTCCGCCAGTGAAGATGTTGGGTGTAGGCATACCCATGTACGAGAGCTGGGAACCGTCTGTGCCTCCCCGAATTGGGCGGATGACAGGTTCGATATCCAGGCGAGTCATCGCTTCGTGTGCAATATCGACGATCTGGCGCACAGGTTCGATTTTCTCACGCATGTTATAGTATTGATCATTTAATTCAATGGAGATACTTTTCTCGCCATATTTGCCTTTCAATTCGCCCACGACATCCAATAAATACGCTTTACGTTCCTCAAACTTCTCCCGGTCGAAGTCCCGGATGATGTAACTCATCTTAGTCAGCTCGACGTCTCCCTCGATAGATAACAAATGATAGAATCCTTCATAACCTTCTGTGAATTCGGGAGCTTCCTCCGCAGGCAATCGGCGGTTCAACTCCATCGCAATTTTAGCGGAGTTGACCATCTTGTTTTTGGCTGTGCCCGGGTGCACGTTGGTGCCTCGTACTGTAATTTTGGCAGCAGCTGCGTTGAAACTTTCGTATTCCAGCTCGCCGAGTGGTCCGCCGTCCACCGTGTAGGCATATTTGGCTCCAAAAGCAGGGACATCGAACTTATGCGGCCCGCGGCCAATCTCTTCATCCGGGGTAAAAGCAACACGAATCTTTCCGTGTTTTATTTCCGGGTGTTCAATCAGGTAGGCCATTGCCGTCATGATCTCGGTAATGCCGGCTTTATTGTCCGCACCAAGCAGTGTTGTGCCATCTGTTGTAATCAGGGTGTGGCCTTTATATTCACGCAGTTCCGGGAAATCAGTTGTGGATAACACCACATCCAATTTCTGATTCAGCACAATGTCCTGTCCATCATAGTTGTCGATGACCTGTGGTTTGACATCTTTGCCTGTGAAGTCGGTTGCTGTATCCAGATGAGCGAGGAAACCGATCACTGGAACATCCTTATCTGTGTTGGATGGCAATGTCGCCATTACGTAGCCGTTATCATCCATGGTTACTTCCTGCAATCCAATGGATTTACATTCTTCAACCAGGTATTTACCCAAGACCAGCTGGCCTGGTGTGGAAGGGCAGGTCTCACTATTTTCATCGGATTGTGTGTCCATTTGAGCATAGGTTGTTAGTCTTTGAATTAAAATATCTTTCACCAGTAATCGCTCCTTCGGCTCGGTTAGTATATAAGTTGACCACTTATTTTACACTATCACTACGAGGTCAGAATACCCTTCTGATCGCTGTTATCCCCAGATTTTTTTGATTCCCTTATTAAAAGGGAAAATCCGGTGATAAAGGCGAGTGTGTGCTTCCGATGCAGCTTTCTTTCAGAAAGCTTTTAGCTTCGATTCTCCAGTTTATCCTGCCCTCTCCGTTTTCGTGTAACCGTTAGGTACAACTTATATAAAGTGGGTATATTATAACCTGTATGTCTGTATGGCTATCATATCATGTTTTGGGATCATTTCGAGTTGTGGTGAATGCATCAGAGGAAAGGGTCGACTAGGTATAAAAAAGGGTACTATCTCACAAAAAAGTACGTACTTGTATTTCTATAGGTTAGGTTCATAATAGTTATTGAGGATTTGGAGCAGGACAACTGCGGCAAGCATGGGCAGCTGTTTTCCGATCTGGAAAACAAGGAATTGCCTCAACATATATCAACATATTGAATAGGAGATGGAATTGAAATGACAGAGAAATTATTTTCCCCGTATCAATTCAAGGGACTTCAACTAAATAACCGTGTCGTTATGGCACCGATGTGCCAATATTCCGTTACTGCTAAAGACGGCATTCCGAACGATTGGCATCAGGTACACTATGTAAGCCGTGCGGTTGGGGGTACAGGGTTGATCGTGATCGAGATGACGGATGTTGATCCGGACGGACGTATTACTGATAATGATCTGGGCATCTGGTCAGATGAACACATTCCTGCCTTTACCAAGCTGGTGGATGGCATTCACGCTTATGGCTCCAAGGTGGCGATTCAGATCGCGCATGCTGGACGTAAAGCAGAGGATGCGGCTCGACCTGTAGCTCCATCGGTGGTTACCTTCCCTGGAGAGAGCTTTAATACACCACACGCTTTAACTACAGAGGAAACACAAGCCATGGTACAGAAGTTTGCGGACGGTGTACGACGTGCAGTAGCTGCCGGGGTCGATGCGATTGAGCTGCATGGTGCACATGGTTACCTCATTCACCAATTCCATTCTCCACTGATGAACCATCGCGAGGATGAGTATGGACAGGATCTTTCCCGTTTTGGTGTCGAGATTATTCGTGCAGCGAAAAAAGAAATGCCGGAAGATATGCCGCTGATTATGCGGATTTCGGCAGTGGAATACGCTGATGGCGGGTATGATATTGATCATACCATTGAAATTTCCCGTGCCTATCAGGCAGCGGGCGTGGATATGTTCCACATTAGCTCTGGCGGTGAAGGACCTTCCGGACAACGTAAACCAGGTAACTACCCTGGTTACCAAGTGCCTTTTGCTCGTCGTTTCCGTGAAGAACTGAACATCCCTGTCATTGCGGTAGGCATGCTTGAGGATTCAGCTCTGGCTCAAGCGGTTATCGGCAACGGTGATGCAGATCTGGTCGCGGTTGGCAGAGGTATGCTGCGTGATCCTTACTGGGCGACTCATGCAGCTCTGGAACTGGGTGTTAGCAAAGATAAGGCGGCTATCGCACAGCCATATTCCCGCGGATACTGATCTTAATTAGAACATTTATATAAATGCAATTAAAAAGGGATGTCCCATAAGTCATGAACATGACGGAGGGCATCCCTTTTCAGTATCATTACAATCTAACGAAACAATCTAACGAATCGTAGGCGCGTTACTTCCTCGATCTTGGATCTTTCCCGGTGCAGTCGATTCGTTAGCGCTTTGACCTGAAAGTGAAACCACTTTCGAGGGTAGTCCTCGTGTCGCTTCAAACACATATTTCTGATCAGAACGCGAAGGTTCCTGCTCGGGATCGAAGTCTGCATATACAACAACGTCGACGAAACCGATCTGTTCCAGAATCATGCGTAGCTCCTCCACACCGTACCAACGTAATGCAAGCTGTTGCAGTTCCGTGGCTATGAGGGTGCCATGGCGCCACTTTTCATAGCGAATTAAACTTACTTTGTACTGCTGAAGCATATTGACTTCGATGTCTTTGCTCTCCATTGTAATCGTATCGCCATCCGGTAATTGAACAGTCGAGGTACCTGAGTAGTGTGAAGTCGTATTCGTTACATCGGGTAGAAAGAGGTCCAGCACAAGTCGTCCTCCCGGTTCCAGATGTTGATACAGATTACGCAGGGCCTTTATGGAAGCCTGTCTGTCTTGAATAAGCAGCAGTGAGCCTGCGGCGATGATAATGACTTCATACCGATAAGGAAGATCAAGTGTCTCCAGATCAGCAGCGAACAATTCAGGCATGGGCAATCCCCGCTTGGCGCAAAGAGCCCGGCATGAATCAAGCATATCCGTTGAATAATCAAGACCGTCTACGCTCAAACCAGCCTCAAGTAATGGAATCAGCATTCGACCTGAACCAGACATCGCTTCCAGGATGCGTCCATTGCAGTTCTTCAGATAATCACGGTAAAATTCAATATCGCCTCCAAGGGATTGGCCAACGGGTTTGGTGGCATTATAAACCTCTGTACATAACGGACCATAATAACTAAAAGACATTTAACGTTTCCTCCACAACATAATTAGAATAAGAATGTGGAAGGGACTAGCTACGAAATGTTTATCCCTTCCGGCAACGGTTGGAATTGAATTTTTCAGAGCAGACTATCATAAGAATCACGCACCTTTTATGTAATATGTTCCAATTATAGGGTGGGTTTGAGAGTTGGTCAACAAAGCTCCTGCCGGAATATCTGTTATGATTAGAATATATTTGACACACATCATCTAATCTTGAACAATGAGTTATATCCATTTAGAAGGAGAGATATCATGGAATCTTCAAGTGCATTACCAGATATTCGGGAACAACTGTTGCTTCACGCACCTGCGGAGAAAGTGTGGGCGATTGTATCGACGTCGAAGGGATTGGAATCATGGTTTATGCCAAGCAATCTGGAGCCAGTGGAAGGGCATGAATTTATATTGGAAGCAGGACCCTTTGGTAAATCACCGTGCAAAGTCACGGAAGTTCAGCCGCTACATAAGCTATCATTCCAATGGGGTAAGGACTGGACGCTTACGTTTGAACTAACGGAGCAAGGACAAGATACTGATTTTACATTGATTCACAGTGGCTGGGACGCGGACAAACTGACTGAATTTGGACAGGCTCATGCCATGGTTCGTGAACGGATGGAGCAAGGCTGGGCTGGAATCGTTCAGAAACTGGCCCAGGTCGTTGGACAAGCGTAAGGAAACGAGAGAAGTAAAAAAAGATAGTCAACAAATTCAAAAAGTCACGGGTCTTACTCCGGTCTGCATTCCGGTAGCTGAGCCTGTGGCTTTTTTGGCGTTAAAATATCATGTAAGAACTATTTCCGTCAGCAACAGAAACGTGTAACATGGAGTTATAGGTATAAAACGACAAAATTAGACGTCTCTCGCCATGGGGGCGGAAGGATTACATAGATGAGAAAACACTGGATTATACTTACCATTAGCTTTATATGTATTGTTGTCTTTCCTCTGGGATCCATTGTACAAACGTTAATTATCGAGCGCGGCAACCCTCATGCGAGGGATGGGGTCATGGACCTGACCAGCTGGAACTTCGACAGGCATGGGGCTGCATCCCTGAATGGTACGTGGGATTTCTATCCGGGTCAATTGTTGACGCCCGTTGATTTTGAGGCGGATGTATCCGGACGCAAGCTGCTTTCCAAACCTCTACCTATCCATGTTCCATCCCGATGGAATGGGACTCTTGGAGAGGCGCACGGGTATGGGACCTATCATCTGCGTGTTCGAATTCCCCAGAGATTAGAGAAGAACGATTACGGAATTCGCACTCAAAATATCCGTATGGCTCATCGTTTATTTATAGATGGCAAAGAGATTGGCGGCAAAGGGCTGCCAGGTACAACACGAAATACCGACATTCAGCTCAATTTGCCTTTTACAGGATTTACTTCCATAGAAGGCGACGTTGCAGATATTATCATTCAGGTATCCAATTACAGCTACTCGTCTGGAGGCATTATTGCATCCATTTTGTTCGGGGACGAGCACAGCATTCTGAAGAGCCAACAGCAGGACTGGCTCAAAGATCTCATGACATTGTTCGGATTTATTCTTCCAGCGGCCTTCTTTCTGATGCTTTTTCGTCTGCGGCGCAGTGAAAAAGAGCTTCGGTATCTAGGGTTATTCAGCCTGTCCGGTGCAATGTACGCATTAACTCATGGAGAGAAGTTGCTGGGAACACTGTTACCGTTTTTACCGAATAATGATATTCTGCGGCTTCAATTACTCAGCGCGGCTCTTGCGTATTATTACTTGCTACGTTATATGGATGCACTTGTACCTGGAGCGGTACATCAATGGTTTGTTCGCTTGGGTGTGGTTCTGGTAATAGTCCAATGCGTGGTAGGCCTTACATTGTCTCCTGTTCTATTCTCATTGTTGGAGCTGCCTATGCTGCTGATTTCACTGGTGGTGATTGGTTACACGCTGCGAGCCATGATCCATTGGCTGAAAAAGCAACCGAACGACGGTCATTTTGTCCTAATGAGCATGATGAGTATATTTATGGTAGTTGTGCTGCACACCGTTGGTGCTTTCACCACCGTGGATACGACATTTCTTGCGCTGTATGAGCTTCTGTTATTCGTCTTTGCACAGATGATTCTAACAGCGACCAGGTTCGCACAATCATTCCGTGAAGTTGAAGCGTTGTCTGAACGTTTGCTTGCAATTGACATTCTCAAGGATGAGTTTATGGCCAATACGTCACATGAACTGAGAACTCCCCTACACGGCATTATTAATATTGCTCAATCGATGCTGGAAGGGGCGGCTGGAGCGGTCACACCCAAGCAGGCCAAAAATCTGTCCATGATCACCTCAACTGGTAAGCGGCTTTCACTGCTGGTAAACGATATTTTGGATTTTTCCAAGCTCAAAAATGGTGAAATTAAATTAAAACGGAGTGCTGTGGACCTCGAGTCCGTTGCCCGAACGGTCGTTGAAGTCTCTGGTTTTACCTTTGAAGATAAACCGATTGTGCTGATTCAGAAATGGCCTCCAGCGTTGCCGTTGGTTGAAGCTGACGAGGATCGCCTAAGGCAGATTCTGTACAACCTGCTGGGCAATGCGTATAAGTACACGAAGCAAGGTGAGATTCGGCTCTATGCCCGTGTGGATGGAGCTATGGTGACGGTATCTATCGCCGATACAGGTGTTGGTATTACCCCAGATAAACTGGAAGACATATTTCAGTCTTACGAGCAGGGCAACGGAACAAGTGAGAGGGTTAACGGGGGAACTGGTCTTGGACTGAGTATCACTCGCAAACTGGTCGAGCTTGGGGGAGGGACCCTCTGGGTAGAATCGGAGCCAGGTGAAGGTTCGACCTTTCATTTTACCCTGCCTGTTGTGCAGTATCCTTTGCTGCAAGCGAGTTCGAGGCCTGTTGCAGCCCAATATGTATCTACCCAAGAAAGAAGAGCGCAGGATACGGCAGCAGCAGTGGATTGGGATGAGACGGATGATAATCTTGAAGCAGAGCATACCATTCTGATTGTGGACGATGATCCTGTGAATCGACAGGTATTGTTCAATCTTCTATCAACGGAACGTTACCGTGTCATTGCAGCGGATAGCGGGGCAGTAGCACTGAAGCTTCGTGAAGAACACCCCTCCATTGATCTTGTCATTACAGATTGGATGATGCCGCAAATGTCCGGGCTTGAGCTGTGTCGCAAGCTGCGTGAGAACAGCTCCTTGTCCGAGCTGCCTATTCTTATGCTGACAGCTCGCGGGCTGCCTGAGGATATCAAAATGGGGTTCCAGGCAGGAGCAAATGATTTTCTGAGTAAACCTGTGGATGCAGGTGAACTGCGAGCCCGGGTAAGGACGTTAATTGAGATGCGTACCTCGGTACAGGAAGTTATTCGTACGGAAATGGCCTTTTTGCAGGCTCAGATCAAACCACACTTTTTATATAACGCGCTCAACGTCATTATTGCAACTTGCGCCGTCAATCCGGATAAAGCGACAGATTTGCTTATTGAACTGAGTCACTACCTGCGGGGAAGTTTTGACTTCCAGAACCGCGACCAACTGGTTCCACTTGCGAAGGAACTGGAGTTAGTGGAGTCCTACGTTCATCTGGAACAAGCTCGATTCGAGGAACGTTTGGTGGTCCATTATAATATCGACCCAGATGTGCGTCTTTACCTGCCACCACTCAGTATTCAACCACTTGTGGAGAATGCGATTCGTCACGGGGTGATGGAGCGTGCTGCAGGCGGCACGGTTAACCTTGGTATTACCAGGGAAGATGAGCACATCGTCATTGTGGTACAGGATGATGGAGTAGGCATACCTCCTGAGCGTTTGGCTCAAGTAAGTTCAGGGCGAACTGAAGGTCCTGGAGGTGTAGGGCTACAGAATATTAATCGACGCCTGTTGTCTATATATGGTCAAGGGCTGGAGATTCAGAGTCATTCGGGGAAAGGAACGCTAATACGGTTTCGCATACCTGTGGAGAAGAAAAATGGTTCCAAATAATGGGCCGAGCTGGGCGGATTTGGTTAACAGACTATTAAGCGGGTGCCAAGATAACCGGTATTCCCATTGAATAATTCACGGCAGGAGGCTGGAATAGCGATGAAAGCCATTGTAATCGATGATGAGAAACCGGCGCAGCTTCATCTGGAGCGCCTGTTACGATCGGATGGGCGGATTACACCCGTGCAGTGTTTTTCAACAGCCCGTGCCGGTCTGGATTTTCTGGCAAAAGAGCGTGTGGACGTAGTGTTTCTGGACATTGGCATGCCGGAAATGAATGGACTGGAAGCGGCTGAATATATACAGCAATTGGACAGCAGTATTCGCATTATATTTATAACGGCTTACGCGGATCATGCGGTTGAAGCCTTCGAACTTCAGGCGTTGGATTATGTGCTGAAGCCGGTAAGTTCAGTGAGGCTTGGCAAAACGATCGATCGCATTGCCGCAGGGATGATAGCCTCATCCCCTCAGGTTGCTGCAACTGCTGAGGTTCAGGAATCTGAGGCTGTGGAGTTGGATACCCGCGTGCCTGGATTGCTTACTTTTAAACATCTGGATATCTACAGAAGTCTGGATCAGGAAGCACAGAAGCACAAGTGGCGTACAGCCAAATCGCAAGAACTGTTTGCTTTTATGTTTCACCATAGAGGGGATTGGGTAAGCAAAGAGATTCTGCTCGATAAGCTGTGGGCGGATGTTTCGCAAGAGAAAGGGCTTACGCATCTGCATACTTCCGTTTATCAGATACGCAAACTGCTGAAGGAATGGAACATGACGGGCAAACTGGAGTACAACATGAACCGCTATCGTTTGTTATCGGGTAATCTGGTGAGTGATGTAGAGCAATTCGAGCAAAGTATGGCCTATGATACCGTTACGTCAGACAATGTCGATCAACTGCGGGATATCGTCCCGCTCTACCGCGGTGATTATCTGGAGGAGCATGATTATCGCTGGGCTCAAGCCAAAGCTAGAGAACTGAAAAGTAAATATGTAGGACTGGTTATGGATATCGCCGAATGGGACACGAAGCATGGACGGAGCAAGGAAGCGATGGAGCAATTGAACGAACTACAGGAACGGGAGCCATATGCAGAAGAGATCTGCCGATTAATGATGAGAGTATGTGCATCCATGGGTGATCAACAAGCCATACTCAGAATATATCATTCATTTACGCTGACCCTGCTTGAAGAACTGGGACATCAACCGGAGCAGGAGACAATCAGGCTGTATGAAGATTTAACGGCAAAGTAGGCAGAAGTTCAGCAGGAGGATGAAGCATGAAGTTATTCATACATCGCAAAGATTTGCGTACAGATGATCTAGTCGCATTCGATTATTTGCGGAACCAGGATGCAGAGAGTCTGCATGTGCTCATCTATGATCCATTTCTGCTGCGGCAAGGTCGCGAAGAGGAACATAGCGGAGTGAACTTTCTACAGCATGCTGCTGAGCTTGGTAAGCGGTATCGCGAGTCAGGCCGCAAGCTGCACGTCCTTTATGGCAAACCAGCTGAGGTGATTGAACATATCCTCGATCGGATGCAAAGTCGTATAGATGAAGTTGTAGTTCATCGGGATATGACCCCATATGCAATCGAGCGGGATCGTGGAATACGTAAGGTAACGGAGGCACGAGAAGTCACGTTTACGCAGCTGACGGATCATTTGCTGATGGACCTGAAGGGGTTCGCTGATTATACGAGTAAGTCCGAGCCTTACAAAGTATTTGCTGCCTTCCACCGACGCTGGGTGGAATTCATGAATGAGCATCCTAATCCAGCTTCAACCACTACGGTTGCGGATGTGCAGGTCAGTGATCAGCAGATAGAATGGCCGGAGACCTTCCAGGTGCCACCTCAATTGCTGTCATATGATGTATCGGATTTGGAGGAACCTCATCAATTGTTGGATGGTTTTTTATCTGACAGAATTGCCGATTACGGAGACCATCGGGATGAATATGAAGCTTATGAATCGAGTCGGCTCAGTTCTTATGTAGCAGTGGGGGCTGTTTCCATCCGTAAGATGTACGATGCTGCAAAACGCACGGAGCATTCGGATGAATGGATCAGACAATTGTGCTTCCGCGACTTCTATCTGTATCGGGCCGTATATGAGAGTCATTATTTTACATATGAAAAAGTTTATGATCTGTCGGCGCTCAGCGAGGTCCACTTCGAACGGTGGTGCAAGGCCGAAACGGGCATTTCGATTATCGACGCAGCCATGACGGAACTGAATGAGACTGGACATATGCCGAATCGGCTTCGTATTCTGACCGCGATGTTCCTTACCAAAAATCTGCGATGTCCGTTCACGCTGGGAGAAGCGTATTTCAGACGTAAGCTTCGTGACTATGACAATATTCAAAACCGGGGCAACTGGCTATGGTGTGCATCACTTGGCGAGAATGCAGCTCCATACTTTCGGGTGAACAATCCGGTGACACAGTCAGAGAAGTATGATCCCCAAGGGGATTACATTCGCAAATGGCTGCCTGACCTGAAGGATTTGCATAGCAAAGAGATTCATCAGCCTCGGCAGGGTGCAATTGTGGATCTGAAAGTCTCAAGACAATCGGCTATTGAGGTCTATAAACAAATTCTGGCCAGTCGTCAGCATTGAAGTTTACCATTTTCATCCCAGTGAACCAACAATATTTTCTACAGATACGAAACATGCTCACAGGCCGCGTCATAGCGGTCTTTTTTACATATATATACATGAAAAAACTGTGAAACATGTTGAAAATTTAGGAACTTTTAAGAATTTGGACTACCCATCTTAAGCTTTATGCTTTTTAATAGATAGTGAGCTTATCGTATTAAGTCATCTTAGACATATCAACGAAACATATTAAGGAGAAACGCTAATTATGAGTGAAACAATCAAAAGAGAGCGAATCCCAGAGCTGAATCTCGTACGGGCAATGGCTATCATCGGCGTGCTGTGTGTGCATTCCACTTCATATGCGACGGTGGACATGACAGGTTCAGGGTATTACTGGCTGTACAATTTTATTAATATTTTTATGAAATATGGTACACCAACGTTTATTTTCATGAGCAGTTTTGTACTGTTCTATAACTATTATTCTCGCCCGCTCGATAAGAAGCTGGTCAGCAACTTTTACAAAAAAAGATTTGTTTACATTTTACTGCCGTATTTCTTATTTTCATTAATGTATTTTGTAATCCTGCACTTCACGCATTATCAGGGCCGTCCGTTCGGTGAATCAGCGGTAAGTTTCATAACGAAACTGTTCACGGGCAAGGCGTATACGCATCTGTACTTTGTATTTATCAATATGCAATTTTATCTGTTATTCCCATTTGTATTGTGGCTGCTCAAGAAATATCCCTCAGTCGTTAAATGGTCGGTACCGATCGGGCTGCTCATTCAGTGGGCATTTATCGTAAGTAATAAATATGGCTTCCAGGTGCCGAACAAGGGAAGTTGGGCGTTCTCGTACTTCTCCTATTTCATGTTGGGAGCTTTTATAGGAGTATATTTTCCGAAGATTAAACAATGGTTTGTCATTAGTCGGGAAAATGCAACCAAGGCTCGTGTAGTTTCATGGATTTTGCTGTGGGCGGTTTGGATTTTTGCCGGACTCGGCCATGTATACATTTATTATCTGTTGCGTCTGAAGATTGCGACGTATAACACGCTGTGGTACGAGTTTTTCTGGAATCTGCATACGTTCGCCTGTGCGCTGGTGCTCATTCAGATTGCGTACCTGCTTTATCGTAAAGGACCATCGCTGATCGTTAAGCCGCTCAATCGGCTTGGGGCACTGTCCTTCGGTATTTATTTGATTCATCCATTCTTCCTCTTGGTCTATCGGAATTATCCACCACAAACCGGGGTTTCCTGGCTGATTCACCTGTGGTACGCCGGAGGTTTTGGTGTGGCATTGATCGCATCGTGGATTGTGGTTGGACTCACTGCAAGATTCGTTCCATTTGCATGGGTGATTTTCGGCAATTTGCCAAAACCAAAGCCACGTCTGGTACCGCAACAAAACTCCGGACAACTCGACGTTCGTTAAAAGTTTTACGCCAATATAGGAATAATAAACCGTTTCTTGGTCGACCATTAGGGTTGAGCAGGAAACGGTTTTTTTGATTGCCGATTTGCTTCATATATAGGGAACGGATGTTTCTTTTTTATACGCGAAGGGTAATGAGAAGGCGGAACACATTTATTTTTTATAAGCAGAGAACTTTAAGAACAGGATTAAGGTGAGAACAATGACAACATGTGAACAATGCGGGAAACCGATGCAAGATATATTGGAATACGTGGAACACATCCTTCACGAATGCGTGGGGCAGACGCAGGAGTACAAGACAAAAGACTATGGGACATCTGGCTATGAGTGTGTTGGCGAGCAGATGTGATACAATAGAAAGAAACCGGATTCATACGGAACCGAGGTGACAACATGGAGATGGGCTCGGCCCCTTTCCGGCAGGAAATGACGGAACATGAAGCGCAACTGACCAAGACATGTATGTACTGCGGGCAAAAGCGTCCTTTGTCCGAATTCCGACGAAGAACCGGAAAGCGGGCTGGCCCTGGAGCCAGACGTGGCGCTTGTCGCTACTGTCGTCAGCTCGGTGGACAAGCGGATAACAATAACAACTCACTCCGGCCTGCGGATGAGGCGGTAAAGAGTCATAAAGGTGATGGGGCTGCCCGGCCTTCTGCATCTGCAAGTCATACAGCAGAACGGAGCGTCGATACAGCAAATGGTACGCCTTCTATTGCTGCTACTTCAGAAAGAAATGGGGAGTCAAAGCCGTCCGTAACTTCATCTTCTTCGGTGGAAGGTGAAACGGCTGACTTCGTTGCTTCTTCAACTGTTTCTTCGCCTTCGGGCAACCGCAAGAAGAGGAGAAGGAGGAGAAAGGCGAAGCGCCCAGAGCTGCAGTCTGGTATAGAGCAAACGAAATCACTCTCCCAAACTGCCGAGGAGAGCGAGACTGTAGATCAGCCGCAGACGGGGGCTGATCTGCAAGACAGGGATTCGCAGGTGCATACAGCGAATGCTGATCCATCTGCGAAGCGTGCCCGCGCGCGTCTAGCCGCTGGCACGGATCAGGCCGCCGAGCAGGAGATTGCGGCGGCCAAGGCTCTGCTGCCAGCTAAGCCGAAAGGCCCGGCAGCAGAGCCAGGGGCTGCGGATCAGCCGACCGCAGCCAAGCGCAAACGCAAGCGGCGCCGCAAACGTGCTGCCGCGCTGCCGTCCGGCGCAGGACAGGCCCGCAGCATAGCTGAGGCCAGTGCGCCGAGCCTGAGCGACCGTGGCGATGCCTCGGTCGCCGGCCCCCCGGCAGCGGCCGCACAGCCTGCCGCTGCTGCAAAGCCTGTGCCCGGCCAAGCACCGGGCACGGCCATGGAGGCTGCGCCTCCTGCACCCGTGCGCCAGCCAGACTCGCCCGGGTCGAAGCCGCGCCCGGCACAAAAGGAGCGTGCGCCTAAGGCGGGCGGCGAAGACGCAGCCCGTGCCGGATCATCCGGGCAGCGGGCGCCAGCGCATTCCAGCCGCAGTCATGGGGCTGGAACGGAAAGCCGTCCCCGCCGTCATACGCCGGCGGTGCCTGTAGCGATTGATCCGGAAGATCCGGCATCGCTTCGGACGAACCGGCAGGGTATGGTGCGCATGCGGGGCAAGACGGACAAAGGGCGGCGCTGGCATCAGGAAGTGGATATGGAGCTGGCGGTCACGCTGGTCAAGGAAAAGGCCGCTGTTGTGGTTAATCGGTACACGATCCGCCGATTGTTTAGCAACAAGGATTTCAAACGGTTTATTTTGACCCGTGATAACTATACCTGTTACTTCTGTGGATCGTATGGAGATACGATTGACCATCTTCTGCCGCGAGCCAAAGGGGGGCATACCACCCCACTTAACTGTGTCTGCGCCTGCAATCTGTGCAATCAGTCCAAAGCAGCGATGGATGCCGAAGAATTCATGCGTTCCGGTATTCCCGAGTGGAATGCTGCACATCAGGAAGAGCTGAATGAATTGGCAATGCAGGAAGCTCAGCTAGAATAAACGGTCAAGCGAAATACTGCCCTAAGCTTGTTCACCAATGGTTTCAAGCGGGTATCCGATATATAGAGCACATCAAGACTGAACAGGTCCGGGTGTGCTTTTTTGTTTTTCAGCGTCGCTGGTGAAATTTCTTCAAATTGACAACGGTACAGCGCTCATATGTACGTTATACTGGGGAGAAGTGAGTCGTGAAACTTCACATCGGTTTACCAGATGTATTTTATAATGGGCACCACATCTTTAGAAAATTTGAACTGTATAGATTGGAGGGAAGCAGATGAACCCGGCATCTTTGGACATCATGTCCTATATTACGGAAGAGAATATTCGTTTCTGGCTGGAGAAGTTTCGCTCCCTGGGCCCTTTACCGGGAATTTTGCTTACCTTTATGAAATCGTTCGTGCCCCCGCTGCCTACACTGCTCATTGTTGGGGTTAACGGAGCAGTGTACGGGCTATGGGCAGGATTTTTATATTCATGGATTGGGATGGTACTTGGCTGTACCGTTACATTCCTGATTGTACGAGAGATTGGGAAGTCGGCTTTCGTGGAACGTTGGGCCAATAAACCACGTGTGCAGCGCAGTATGGTATGGATTCGGCGGAATGCATTCAGTTATGTGTTTTTGCTGAGTATATTTCCAGTGGGTCCGTTCGTGATTATCAATGTTGCGGCAGGTATCGCGCGGATGAGGTTAATGTCCTTCCTGCTTGCTGTGAGTTTTGGCAAAGCCATTATGATCTTCTGTGTGACGTATATTGGTTCCAATGTAGCTCAGTTTATGGAACACCCTGTGCGGTGGGGTGGCGTGTTGCTGTTTATCGCGATATCCCTGTGGGCAAGTCGGAAGCTGGAGCGGCATTTCACCCGTTCGTCATCCAATCGTGAGGAAATGAATGATCTGAGTCACTCCTCTGGAAAGTCTATTTCATCGTAAACTTACGATGATACACATACGTACGTTCGATTTTGAATGAGTTTAATCGGAGATGACCATATGTTCAGACTGTTTAGAGGGGGATAAGCATGATTGACAATGTCTTTGATTTTGAAAAGGAGCTGCACCTTATGAATGAGGATGAGCTGCGTTCACTATTGCGTATGCTTTATCTCATTGCAGAAAGGGAAATCAGCGTTCAGTCGGCGGAAGAACATTCTGATCAGTTTGCAACAAAAATTCAGTCGATATTTAATACATTGGACGAGAATCGGAACCGGGAGAAAGCTGAGAAACAGGCATTGATGGCACAGAAACCACGTGAAATTCATATAGCGATTGGAGAATCGCCGCTAGGTAGCATTAAGGTTGCGATGGGCAAGGTTCCAGGGCGCTCGGAGCGGCGGTTTTTCTCTATGAATGACTACTATGCCATCGGTCCATTGGGCGATTTGACGAACAAGGCGGATTTACACCGCAGGCACCTCTGGCTACTTGAGAAACTTTATTTGAGTGAGCATGGAAGCTACGCCGTCCAAGACATGGATGAGCTGATTCAATTAAACAGCGTAGTGAGTTCAATTGATGAAGATACGCGAATCACCATCTGGTATGGGAATAATGCTCATGAGAGAACAGGGCTTTTATATGCCATGTATTTGCTGCGTAACAGGCTGGGGCCTATTTATTTGATCGAAACAAGTGCATTATATCAGGAATTATTTAATAATTCTGAAGTTCAGCATGATGTTCTTAGAACAGCTGAAATTTTTTCTGAGAAGTTGTTATCGATGTGGCAACACTGTGTGAATGCTCAACCGTTATCTTTGGAGAAACGCAAACACATGGAGCAAGAGTGGGTGGATTTGGCTGTACAGCCAGGGCTTCTGCGCTTAATGAGGGATGGCAAGATTCAGAGCGTGCCCGAAAACGCGATCGATGAGTACATTATGCAGAAGGCCAGAGAGCTTACGCTAACCAGACAGCCTGGCGAGTTTATAAAAGCAGCCCGCGTCGTAGGTGAGGTGCTGGGCCATCTCGAACAAGCTGTCGGAGACGCATTCATTGAATACCGTGTTCGACAGTTGATCATAGAAGGACGGCTTGAGATGGAAGGGAAGCCACATGCCATGCGATTCTACAGTGTGAGGCTCCCCCAGTAACCGAAATATGGACTCTTCCCGGTAGTTTTTTTATCCAGGAGCAGTCCATTTATTCTTTCATGTCTTATTCTGATTCCATAACTCCAATAGTGGCCCCTCTTGCCCATAGACTGGATCTGTATCCGGGATGGGAACCTCCTGAATTTCACGCAGAACTTTGGGTCGCTCTCCCGGTTCACCCGTTCGTGTATTATAGCTCTTGCCATCTGGGTAGGCCCCTGCAATGCGGAAATCCAGGCTAGCACTCAGCCGCTTATGTCCGGTTCCCGCAGGTAACACGACGACATCTCCTGCCTGAAGGCGCACAACCTTTCCATGTTCCCCACCAAGGATGAGCTCAACCCAACCACTCACCACTGCAAGTACTTCGTGAGCATTGCTGTGATAATGATGATAATCAAACACACCGTTTATCCAGCTGTTTCCCCATCCGTTTTGGTTCAGCAACGACTCCGCACGAGAGGGATCTGTTGCCCATATTCCCTTATACAGAAGTACAGGCAGACTCGGATGATTGGGGATCACACCATCGTCCTGGAATAACATCGTCTGTACATTGTTTATGTCCTCTTTCATCGTAAATATCACCTCTCTATGGCATTACCCGTTTATTTCTGGAGAAGAACAAAAAACAATTGTAAAATGATACAAAATGTATCACTATAAGGTTATAATCAGAACATAGACTCTCTTCAGTGAACTTGTTGTATTAATCCAAGGGGGAATGTGCTTGAATATTGTCATTACAGGGGCTTCTGGATTTGTAGGATTTAACCTTTCTCAGTATTTGGCGCAAAAAGGACATCGAATCACCCTGGTGGACCAAGATGATTATTGTCAGAGGCTTGTTCACAGCTCCCCACTTCATGAGATGGCTTTTATCTGTTGTGATCTCGCGAAGGACAGATTCAGCTTGCCGCACGAAACAGACTATATTATTCATCTGGCAGCGATGCCACACGTAGATTATTCGTATCATCACCCCGGAGAAGTGTTTCGTAACAACACCCTCAGTACACAGGCCATTCTGCAATACGCTTCCGATCACCATATTCCCGTGGTGCTGGCTTCATCCGTTGAGGTATACGGAGGGGAGATGGGCAGAGTGTATCACGAATCCGATGAATATGCTCCGGTATCCCCATACTCCGCTTCCAAAGTAGCCTGTGAGATGCTTGCACGATCCTACGCTCAATGTTACCAGCTTCCTGTAAAAATATTTCGTTTAACCAATCTCTATGGACCTTGGCAGTTGCCGGACCGGATTATCCCGCGTAATTTTGGCCGAATGATGGACGGCCTTCCTCTGGATATTCAGGGATCAGCTGTACGTGATTTTCTGTATGTGGATGATGCGCTGCGAGCGATTGAACAGATTATGCTGAATGGACAAGATCAGCAGATCTATAACATTTCGACAGGGCAAGGAACGACCATGCAAGAGATCGGAGATCATTTGCAACAATTGCATACTTCTAATGGAACGGCGGAGATTCGGGAGCAGGAGCCCACCCAGTCCAGAGGTTCGAGTCTGGTCGTTCACTCTGGAAAGTTACGATCAGAGACCGGATGGTTCCCCCAGACGACCCTGGAGCAGGGGCTGGAGCAGACCTTTCGATGGTATCAGGAACATCCCGAATGGGTAAGACAATTCAACCGTGAATATCACACGACAAGAGAAGCACGCAGTTTTATTATCGATATGGCGAGATATGCAGTTCCGGCTATCTAAATAGGACAAAAAAAGCCAGGGAAGGGTGTAGTGAATAACACCTTCCTTGGCTTTTTTGCGCCCCCGTCGAATCCCGGCTTTCAACCGATATGGATATGGACGGTCGGGCAAAGATCCTATATTTACTGCACGAATCGTCGTGCATGTTCACGTTTAACGAATGGATCTAGTGATGTTTTTTTACATCAGCAATTTTGTCCTGCACAGCACCTTTGGCTTTGTCTTTTTTACCCTCAGCCTGAAGGGATCTGTTGTTAGTTGCATTACCGATCTGATCCTTCACTTCGCCTTTGGCCTTGTTGACGCCTGCTTTAATTTTATCGCTAGTTGAATTACTCATATCGAACATCTCCTTCGTTTCTGGTGTAGTCCTTATTAACCGGGATGCCCACATTCTAAACGTTCGCTAGTTCATGCGGGCAGAAATTTGTTCTGAATATTCTGTCAGAAATGAGCTTAACGAAGAGTCAGTATAAGTATAGGCGTTGCAAGTAGCGTGCTTCATTAAAGAAATGAGAGGATGTTATGATATGAGCAATTATATTGGAAATGGTGCATATTGCTACGCTAATTCAGCTTCAATGCTGCTATCGTCCATTGGAGAAAAGGTAAACCCTGGTCTGCTTGAAACCGTCGGTGGCTTTTCACTAGGGGCCTTTCGAACGCAGGAAGACCTTCTCTTTTTCGATAACTGTACCTCTAGTCCTGATCTGGCCATCAGCAAAGCGATGAGCGTTCTGGGATTTAGTGTGCGTGAAAGTGTGCAATCACGGGGTACAGAGATGCCTGTAGATGAGCTAAGAGAGGCTTTGAAGCAGGGTCCTGTGATGATGGGGCCGCTGGATATGGGCAAACTCGTCTATAATCCCAACTCTCCCAACCTGGTTGGTTGCGATCATTATGTAGTGGCGTTGAGCATGGAGGGTGATGAAATATGCCTGCATGACCCGGCTGGATTTCCGAATGTCTTCCTGACATTGGATACACTTGAGGAAGCATGGAAGTCTGAATTCCCGTGGAGTAGCGGTGTGTATCGACGATGGTGGTGTCCTGAACGCATTGAACAGCCTGATCTGGAGGAGGTTAACCGCCGCGCTTTTACTTGGTTCAAATCAAGCCTTACAGAACAGCTCCATAACATTGCTGCTCAGGAAGGACGAACAGGAGCTTCGGCCATTCTGCATAAGGCGGAACAGGTTCGTGCTGGAGCAATCGATGGTAATGAGTGGGCTCATTATGTGTATTTTGCTCTGCCAGTAGGCGCGCGTCGTGCCCATGATTTTGGCTTGTTTTTTAAAACAATCCATCCTGACCTTTCTGCTTTGAAGTACGCACAATCCCGCCAATTCGGGGAATGCCAATCCCGTCTTGCCTCCCGGAACTGGGAGGCTGCTGCGACAATCATGGTGGCACTCGCGGAGACGGAAGCCATGATCGAAGCTGCTATTTTGAAGATGGAGTAATGGAAGTGAAGCAAGGCTATAAGAAAGGGAGATACACATGGATGAATTAGCTGACAATCGCCATATCAGGCTAGAGGAAGATGAGACATTTGAAAGTCGGCAAAAGGAGTCGGACATCGCGCTTATCCAACGAGCCCAAACTGGGGATACAGAGGCCTTTGGTGAGTTGATTCACCGTTACCGGGGGCAATTGTTCCGTTATGTGCGAGCACTTACGCATGATTCTTATCTCGCAGAAGACATTTTACAGGATGGGCTTATTCGTGCGTTCATTCATATGAGACAGCTTCAGAATGCTGACCGTTTTATGGCCTGGATGCAGCGCATTGTGCGTAATCAGGCGTATTCACATATGCAACGCCGAGAGCAGCAGCGGGAACAACACTTTTCTTCGTACTTTGCATTTAGATTTGGAGCCGATGGTGCCTCGTGGAGCGATCAAGACTCGCTCGACATGACGCTGAACCATCTTTTGAATGACACCGATCGGAGATCGCAGGAAACAGGCTATGATCCATATCAAGCTGTTGCTCAGCAGGAAATGAGGAACAATCTCCACAAGCTGCTGGGTTGTCTGAATGAGAGAGAGCAACAGGTCTTTGCATCGTATTGGATGGAGCAGCTGTCACCGCAGGAAATTGCCTGCAAATTCAATCTGACGAGTGCCAATGTGTATCAAATTCTGTCCCGTTCACGTAAAAAAGTGTCGCAGCTTCATATTCATTTATCCGTAGAAGAAATGCTGGCAGAGTGGCATTCAATCGGACAAAATCGATTGATTTTGGAGGAGCCCCTTTCGTTTCGGACTCCCCACACCTGGAACTCGGCAGCAGCATCCATTCACGAGATGTTAGGTTATATCGGTTCATCTCCATCTCTCCCCATGGTTATGGGGATGAGCGGACTTTCTTTTCGTCTGACCATCCTGCCTCAGGACATACATATCGCTGGACCCACCGCCTATAACTTCAAAGAGGTGCTTACCAGAGGATTGCAACATATGGGCTATCGTTCCCATGCGGTTGAGGCTTTGGCGAGCGAAGCGGGGCTCAATGCCAATCTGGTCGATCCTTCGATGCTAGAGGAGAAAGCGAAGGGGAAAAGGTTGCTAAATCCAAGGTTAGTTCGTGCCCTCTCCCTAATTCGTTACTCCATTCATCGGGGAATTCCGGCCGTAGTATGGGACCTCAATATTCCCGAATTCGGATTGATCTATGGCTATGATGATACAGCCCGGATACTATACGGCACAGATTTCATTAAATCAGGAACAATTCCCTATGATCATGTAGGGCGGGGTGTGAATCAGGAAGTATTTGTACTGGCAGCGGAATCAGATGGCATGATACGAGAAATGGACCTGCGCGCAGCACTGACAGCTGTTTTGGCTCATTATCGTGGGGAGGACCCGTATACCTTGCCGAACACAGTCAGTGGTCTTGCTGCTTATGCGGTCTGGAGAGAAGCCCTAGAATATAGACGGGTAGAGCCGAACGGTCATGCCTATAACATTGCGGTTTTGTGGGATGCAAGACGTTATGCAAGTGAGTTTTTCAAAGAACTTTCTGTAAAGTGGGCTTCGACTCCCCGCTATTCCAGCTTGATTCCATTCTGTCTTCAGGCGGAAGAGTTATATCGAAACATGTCCCAAAGGTTAAATATGCTCAAGCAGTGTTTTCCTTTTCCAGATGGAGGACTGCCTAATGAGAAGCTTCATGCCGATCAGGCTATCTCGATACTTCTGGAGGTGGAGGAATTGGAGCGGGCTGCTGTCATTGTAATAAAAGCGTTGCTTGAAGAAATGGATCAGCATTCCCCAGAAATTGTTATGGTGTGACCTACATGTAACGATCAGATCAGGCAAACAGTGAAAGAAATATCAGAAGGCAGGACGATCCGTCAGGCGTTCTTTCTGACTTTTTTGCTTTCATACCCGGATAGGTTCATACTTGAACAAGAAATGATGTCATTTCAGGAATAAGGCTGCACCCCTAGCTGCATAATAACGACAGTGACCAATTTCGTTGCATGAAATTCATGGTTTTGGAAAACAATTCCTGAAAAATTCAGTTGAAAAAATCCTTCCTTGTGTACATATCGCACATATGGTCATATGTGATCTTGTCTTCATACCACATGTGGTAGGATTACGGATCTGGGACAGGAGAATAATCGATTTTAATCCGACCGCAATGCTTGACAAAAAAATCGATTTTGTTACAATGTTCACAATATCTTCACAAGTGTAAAAAATTTCTTTTTCATGTTCATGTGTAAGAGGTGTAATATAGGGGTATAGAGTTCGGTTTCGGCCTGCTTGTCGTTTTGCGTCAACACATGTTGTCCGCAATAGACCCAAGATACAATACACGATGTGGGAACGGCCCTTGGGCTATGCTCATTCTATTGTGTGAAATTTGGTACATTTAGTTGTATTGGATGTATTTGTGGTTCGGCTCTGCTTGACAGGCATCATGAAAGTCGCGGACTTCTATCCCAAAGTAAAGGAGGACTTTCTCTTATGTCACAATCGCCTACTCAACAAGAGGTGCCGGTTACAGAAGGTGCCGACGTTTCCCAACGCCAGTCCTTGGACGTACTGGATCAACTGATGAAGCCTGAGGTACAGGAGTCTCTGACCGTTCTGGTGGAGAACCTGCCTAAACTGGCTGAAATGGTCACTGCAATGACCAAAGCTTATGACTTTGCACAAAGCGTAGCTACAGACAAAGTTCTGATCAGCGACACAATGAGCGCAATGGGCGAGTTTGCTAAACCTGTTGTAGACAAAGCTAAGGGTGTAGCTTCTGCTGCCATCGAAGCAAGTGATCGTGCGCAAGCCGAGCAAACTTCGGTTGGTTTGTTCGCTATGCTCAAAATGCTTAAAGATCCAAACGTACAACAAACGCTGCGTTTTGCTCAATCATTCCTGAGCATCCTGAACGAGCGTCAACAACAGCAACGTTAAGATTAGAAGAACGGAGGATGGATATGTCGAAGCAAATTTTGATCTTGGGCGGAGGTTACGGTGGTCTGTTGACTGCGCTGACTGCGCGTCAATACCTGACACCGGAAGAAGCGACTATTACAGTCGTGAACCGTTACCCTACGCACCAAATTATTACGGAACTGCACCGTCTTGCAGCAGGAAGCATTGCTGAAAAAGCAGTTGCCCTTCCACTCGAAAAATTGCTGAGTGGTAAAAATGTGAACTTGAAAATCGATACGGTGGATACAATCAAGCCGGACGAGAAAAAAGTTCTCATGACCAGCGGTTCTACTTACTCTTACGATGCACTCGTTGTTGCCTTGGGCAGTGAAACGGCATTCTTCGGAATTCCGGGATTGCAGGAGTACAGCTTCACGCTGAAATCCGTTAGCGATGCTAACCGCATTCGTGCACACGTGGAAGCTCGTTTGGATGCTTACAAACAATCCGGCAACAAAGCAGACGCTACGTTTGTTATCGGTGGCGGTGGTTTGACAGGTATCGAGCTTGTTGGTGAATTCGCTGACCTTCTTCCGGCTGTATGCCAAGAAAAAGGTATCGACTTCAAAGAAGTTTCCCTGTACACGGTTGAAGCAGGTCCTTCCATCCTGGCAGGATTCCCGCCAGAACTGGTTGAGCGTGCAAAATCGAGTCTGGAAAAACGTGGCGTTAACTTCATCGTTGGCGTAGCGATTACCGAAATGAAAGAAAATGAAGTTCTGCTGAAAGACGGAAGCTCGATCCCTACGAACACACTCGTATGGACAGGTGGCGTTCAAGGTAATGCAGTTGTTGCCAACAGCGGAATTGAAGTGGATCGTGGCCGTGCGAAAGTTACGGAAGTACTGCAATCCACATCTCATAAAGACGTGTTTGTTGCTGGTGACAGCGCAGTGGTCTTCCCTAGCGAAGGCGCTCGTCCATACCCTCCAACAGCACAATTGGCTTGGCAAATGGGTGAAACCATTGGTCACAACTTGGGCGTAATGTTCAAAGGTGGCGCAATGGAATCCTTCACACCAGTATTCTCCGGTACACTGGGAAGTCTGGGTCGTAAGGATGCTGTCGGCATGATCGGTGGCAACCAGACTCGTCTGAAAGGTCTGCCAGCAACCATGATGAAAGAAGCAAGTAACATCCGTTACCTTGCTCATATTCACGGTTTGTTTGCACTGGCTTACTAATACCTGTATGCCATGCAGCAGAAAGGCACCCCACTTGGGGTGCCTTTTTTTATTTTTAACCAGCATCCGTTTGGCATAGGGGCTAAGTTCCATGAAGTGAATGCGGAAGTATAACCGTATAGGGTGTATGGTATATTAAAGGAAAGACGTGTTATCCGCATCTTGCCAGATGCGCTGAACGGTAGTAATACATAGCAGCCGGCGCTTAGAAGCGTCGGCTTTCGTTTAAATTAAAGACAAGTCTGTTTTATAAAAGCTAGCTTATAAAAAGGAAAACCGAGAGGAGAATGACATATGAACGTATTAGTAATTGGAGCGAATGGACAAATCGGCAAATTTCTGGTGCAGCAACTGGCGCAGGAAGGGAAACATCAGGTCACCGCGATGATTCGCAAACCGGAGCAGGCAGATGCACTGAAGCAGCTTGGTGCCAATGTCGTAATTGGCGATTTGGAAGGCAGCGTGGATGATCTAGCCGAGGCAATGAAAGATCACAATGCCATTGTATTTACAGCGGGTTCCGGTGGATCTACGGGCGAAGACAAAACATTGCTCATTGATCTCGATGGTGCAGTGAAAACAATGGAGGCTGCACAGCAGCAGGGAATTACCAGATATATTTTGGTCAGTGCGTTTGGCGCAGATCAACGGGAGAAATGGTCGGACGCCATTAAACCGTATTACGTGGCGAAGCATTATGCCGATCGGGCGTTGTTCGCAAGTGATCTGAATTACACCATTATCCGTCCTGGTGGTTTGAAAAATGAACCGGGCACCGGCAAAATCTCTGTAGGAACAAATCTGAAACCGGGAAGTATTCCACGTGAAGATGTGGCTCGTGTCATCGCTGCTTCCCTCCAGGAGGAGAAGACGTATCGAATGGCTTTTGATCTGATCGCCGGGGATGAATTGGTTGAGGATGCCTTTGGTAAATTGTAATATAACGGGAGAATGGAATGACGGAATGAGGGGGAGCTCTGCATGAATGAAGCCGTGCTGGTGATCGAAGATGAGCCCAAAATTGCACGCCTGCTTGAACTGGAATTACAGTATGAGGGATATCAGGTAGGCAAGGCAGGCAGCGGAACGGAAGGGCTGGAGATGTATGGGGACGGGCAATGGGATCTGATTCTGCTGGATATTATGCTGCCGGGTCTGAGTGGCATTGAAGTGCTGCGGCGGATACGTGCCAAAGATGCGACCGTGCCCATTCTGATGCTCACAGCCAAAAACTCTGTGGAAGACAAAGTCTCGGGACTCGATCTCGGAGCTAACGATTACATTACAAAACCGTTCCAGATTGAAGAACTGCTCGCGAGAGTGCGTGCTGCACTGCGCCTGAGTGCTGCATCGGCTACTGCCCCTTCTTCCTCTTCGGTTCCATGGGACACGGCGCAATCATCAGAGCACACGGCGGAAAATGAGACAGGCTGGCTTACCGCAGGTGGATTGAAGCTGAATGAAGGAACCCGTGAGGTATCCAGGGATGGCCAATCGATGGAGCTTACCCCGCGAGAGTTCGATCTATTGGTGTATCTGCTGCAAAACCAGCGCCAGGTGCTGAGCCGGGATCAGATTGTTCAGGCCGTCTGGGGATACGATTATTATGGAGATACCAATGTGGTGGATGTGTATATCCGTTATGTGCGCAAAAAGGTCGATAACGGATTCACACCACCCTTAATACATACCGTTCGGGGTGTTGGTTACGTCCTGAAGGAGCAAGTATGAGCCTACGAAGCAAAATCTACGGATACTCGTCCGTATTGTTCGCCGTGCTGCTGATTGCCGTCAACCTGTCGGTGTATATCGTGTTTGAACGAATGTCGATCGATAACGAGATCAAGCGGGTAGAGGCTGAGGCCGAGTCTATTGTAAAAGGAGTGCGCCAGTCTGCCGGCTCCATTCCGCCGGACGACTTGCTCCGGGCCTACGCGCCGCTGGACGGCATGCTGCGGATCGTCAATGAAGACGGCACCAGCTCCCCGCCGGTGACGACCTCCGCTGAGGAGCAGCTGAGCAAGCTATCCTACAAGTACGAAAGCGAAAAAAAATCCGAGTATACCCAAGTTGAGCAAATCGGTTATGTCTGGGTCTCTGTTCCAGTGATCTGGCCGGACGGAGAAGTGGTGAATCTACAAGTCACCGAGAGCATTGAGGATACCGAGAATCGCCTGTCTGTGCTTCGTACGGTTCTTGTTGCCGTGACCATCATCGCGCTGATTCCGGCCATCATCTCCAGCCGTATTCTGGCGAACCGGATGACACGGCCGATCCAGCAGATGACACGTACGATGAGTGATATCCAGTCGAGCGGTCAGTTCAAGCGGCTTCCGCTCGAAGAAAAATCGAAGGATGAGCTGAAAACGATGGGGCAGACGTTCAACCGCATGATGGATCTGCTTGAATCCAACTTCGAGCGGCAGGAGCGCTTTGTTTCCGATGCTTCTCATGAACTGAAAACGCCACTTACCATCATTGAAAGTTATGCCAGTTTGCTGCAACGAAGGGGTAAGGATCGACCCGAAGTATTCGACGAGGCGGTAGAAGCCATTCTGTCCGAATCCGTGCGCATGCGGGAGATGACCGAGCAGCTGCTATTGCTGGCAAAGCAGCCAGAGCAGTGGAATGTGCAGCTGGAGCGGGTGGATATCACCCGGCTTGCGCTGGATACCACACGTGCATTTCGCGAAGCCTATCATCGGGAAGTCCACTGCGACGATCCAGGCAGGATATGGGCAATTAGCGATGTGAGCAAGCTGAAGCAGCTGCTTTTTATTTTGCTGGACAATGCTCGTAAGTATAGTGGAGATGCCATTGAAGTGCGGCTGGAGGCAAAGGGGCAGGAATGTCGGATACGTATTGTGGATAAGGGGATCGGCATGCGTGAAGAGGATTTGTCCAAGGTGTTTGACCGTTTCTATCGCGTAGATCAGGCCAGAACACGCAGCGGCGGAGCAAGCGGTTCGGGCTTGGGACTTTCCCTGGCCAAAGATATCGCAGAAGCCGTGGGCGCACGTATTGAATTGAACAGCACCGAGGGCAGGGGAACCGAGGCTTCGATTATTTTGCCCACATCCGTACAGAACGGGTCACTCTCATGAAAATCTCATTCTTCTCTTATATACTGGTGAACACGGTACAATTTCGGATCATAAGAGAGTGCGTAAGGGGGAACCATGATGGAAGAGCATGAGGGACGTCCGGAAATGAAACGGGAAAAACAACGACGCAAAGAATGGGCGGAGCCAAGACGTTCATTTTGGTGGGGTGCGGGATTCCTGGCTTTCCTTATCGTTGTAGCAGTCATGTGGTGGAAGCCGTGGCAATCAGACCGCGTGATGTTAACAGCAGATGCAGCGGCCCAATCGGTCTTGGATCAATATCCGGGAGAAATCGTGAATTCCACGTTGAAGGACGGAACCTATATCATGCAGCTCCGCTCAGAAACCGGACTGTATGACGTACAAGTTGATGCGGTTACGGCGACCGTGAATTCCATTAAACGGCTGGAGTCCAACCCGCAAGCCGAGGAGAAGACGTTATGGAGCCGGGAACAGATCAAGACGGAATTGCTGAAACAAACGGATGCCGAGCTCGTGTCGCTTGAACTCGTCGAGCAGCAGGGAAGTCCGGTGTATCTGGCGGCATTTAAGATGAAGGACAATAATCGGGAGCAATGGACCATTGATCCGTATACCGGAGAGAAACAGTCTTCAAAGACGCTAGAATCCTCTTCACCCGACCCGACGACAGGGGAAGGCACCAAGACTTCATTTCTGAGCGAGAAAGAAGCAGAGCAGAAGGCGCTGGCTAGGATTCCTGGTGAAGTGGATGATATCGAACTCCGTGGAACGAATAGTGGCAATCCGTATTATCTGGTTGAAATTGACCTGGAAGACGGCCGTGAGGCCATTGTGCAGGTGAATGCCATTTCAGGCGCGATTCGCTCGGTCACTTGGGATAATGACGAAGATTAAAGGTATAGAAGCCATTCTGTGAGGTTCTCGCTCATCTTCTCATCAAATTCTAATCTAACTCTCGCTGAACTCTCATTCGTACAGGTTATTCTATAACTGTAGACGAGAACGAGAACAAAAACGAGGAGATGAATGATGATGATGAACAAACATAAACTATGGATTGGCAGCTTGTCGGCAGCGGTGTTGCTCGGAGGATCAGCCGCTCTGGCTAGTGGGAGCGTAAACGGACAATCGGTACAGCCTACGCAAACGTCCACTACACAATCAGTAACACAGACCCAGAACACAGGTAAATTGCTGACGGTCGCACAGGCAAAAGAAGTAGCCTTGAAAGCAACTGATGGTAAAGTGGATGATGTGGATCTGGAGCGCAGAAACGGCCAAACGTTCTATGAAGTTGAAATCGACAAAAAAGGTAGTAATGATGTTGTCGTTCGTTTGGATGCTTACACAGGTAAAATCCTTGCAGTAGTCGATGATGAAGATTACGATGACGACGATGATTATAATGGGACTGTGGCAGGTACTTCTTCTAATCAAGCTGCTTCAAAACAGGTTAAACTGACAGAAGCACAAGCTTCGAACATTGCCCTGAAACAGGTGACAGGCGGAAAAGTAACCGAAATCGAACTGGATCATGATAACGGCCGTTATGTTTATGAAGTGGAACTGAGAACAGCAAACGGTGAAGCCGATGTAGACGTCGATGCCAATACAGGCAAAGTGCTTTCGTTTGATCAGGATTTTGACGACGAAGATTAAGAAATAAAGTATATTATAGGGATTTGGCTTGTGTATAACAGAGGACGCTTCGGATGAAGCGTCTTTTTGCTGTTCGCTCCATAAGTTTAGTGTGTAATCGTACATGTTCCGCCGTATTGTTCACTATTCGAGCAGGGGGATCGCGGATACAATCGTAATCAGGAGGTGAGTGCCGAGCCAGACTGAGCAACAGGTGATTTATGAAATGCATCATCGATCGGAGGAAGAAGAGACGTATCGATTTTATTGTAAGCGCTTTATAAATAAATTGCGGAGGTGTATTGTTCTATGAATGAGTATTGGTTGGAAAAGAAAACAAATTCGCATCGCTTCATTCGTCGCCTTTGTTATCTGCTTGCTCTAATCCTGGCGCTACAATCGCTAGGTATGCTGGTCACTCCAGGACAACAGGCTTCCGCTGCTCCACTCAGTGTGACCAATGGGGTACAGTTCAAGGATACGAATGGCAATGTCATTCATGCCCATGGGGGCGGGATGATTAAGGCTAACGGGTACTATTATTGGTTTGGAGAGAACCGCAATCCTAATGGAACGTTCAAGGCGGTTTCCGTATATCGTTCAGCAGATCTGAAAAATTGGGAGTATCGCAATGATGTGCTCACCAGCAGCTCGGCTGCCGAGCTGAACATTTCCAACATCGAACGCCCGAAAGTCATCTATAACAGTGCAACAGGCAAGTATGTCCTTTGGATGCATAAGGAAAACGGGGTTGACTACGGTGAAGCGAAAGTGGCTGTAGCGACCTCAAGTACAGTGGATGGCAATTATACGTATGTGGGCAGCTATCGGCCGCTTGGCTATGATTCGAGAGACATGACGGTATACAACGACAACGGAACGGCTTATCTTATTTCCGCGACCAAAGTGAATGCTGACCTGAATATCTACAAGCTGACTCCAGATTTTCTCGGTGTGGAATCGCTTGTAACGACGCTGTGGCCGGGTCAATATCGTGAGGCACCTGCCATGTTCAAAAAGGGTGGGGCCTACTTCCTGATCACATCCGGGGCTACGGGGTGGAATCCGAATCAGGCCAAATATGCGACTGCTACCAGCATAACTGGCACATGGAGCGGCCTGAGCAACTTTGGAGATAGTACAACCTATGGCTCCCAATCCGCATACGTGCTTCCAGTGGAAGGCTCACAGACAACATCCTATCTCTACATGGGCGATCGCTGGGCTGGCGCCTGGAGCGGGCCAGTGCAGGATTCCAAGTATGTGTGGTTACCGTTGTCTTTCCCTAGTGCAACCAGTCTGGCAATGAACTGGGCAAGCACGGTTACCATCGATGCAGCCACGGGTTCCGTAACCGGAGTGGATACCACTAACGTATGGGACCCGAATGCTTCGTACCAGTTGATTAGTCGCAAAAGTAATAAATTGCTTAATGTCATCGGTGGTTCTTCGGATAATGGTGCCGATCTGGAACAGCGGGCAGACGGCGGAACAACCAGCCAGCAGTGGCAGATCACGGATGCAGGTGGCGGTTATGTCAGAATCATCAACCGATCCAGCGGCAAGCTGATCGGTGTTGAGAATGGCTCTACTGCAGATGGAGCTGTTATTGAACAGTGGAACGATGGTGGCTGGGCCAGTCAGCAATGGCAGTTGGTTAGTGTGGGCGGTGGTTATTATAAATTGAAAAACCGCAGCACAGGCAAGGTGCTTGATATTTCGGGACAATCCTTGGCAGACGGGGCAGCTGCAATCCAGTGGACAGATAATGGTGGTACGAATCAGCAATTCCAGATTGTTAAGGTTCAATAAGGATTTATTGTTTTGTTATCGACATTAATCTCTGGATTGCTAGGCTATCTAACTTATAGATTATTATTAAAAAATAGAGCTGGGATTATTGTGACGTTGATATCATCCGCGTTTATAGCTTATATTTTTATAGATTTATATGCTTTTTTTGGAGTGATAGGAGGGGTGTTGTTTTACCTTTTATTAATAAGAATTTCAACTAAATAAAAAAATAATAATTACCAGGCTTAATTGGTGAATTAACAAAAATTGTATTCTAATTTATAAATTTTGGACCTTTGTTATGCATTTCTTTGTGCAGAGCAAGGGTCTTTTAATTTTTCTTTAACCCTTTCTCTTAATCCAATCTGTGGTAAACTAGTAGAATTGTAGAAATAGTTGAGACAGGGGCTGGATAACGAAGTGAGTGAAAAACAAGTACTGTCAATTGAAGGCTTGCGTATGCGGTATAACGGGCGTTATGTGCTCAATGGGATTGATCTGGAAGTGAATCGGGGCGAGATGATCGGATACATCGGTCCGAACGGTGCGGGTAAAAGTACGACGGTCAAGATTTTGCTCGGACTGGTTGAGGGATATGTGGGTACGGTCCGCATCTTTGGCAAGGATATCGCGGATGGTGACGCGGAATATAAGCGAAGAATCGGTTATGTACCGGAAGTCGCGGAGCTATACGAACAATTAACCCCGGCAGAGTATCTGACCTTTATAGGAGAACTGTACGGGTTGTCCTATGAAGATGCCGATTATAAGGCGAAGCAGTTGATGGACTGTTTTGGACTGGAAAAATCATATCATTCCCGCATTGCTTCCTTCTCCAAAGGCATGCGTCAGAAAGTGCTGCTGATCTCCGCGCTGCTGCATGACCCGGATCTGTTGTTCCTGGATGAACCACTCAGTGGACTGGATGCCAACAGTGTGATGGTGGTAAAAGAGATTTTGACACAGCTGTCAGCCAAGGGCACAACGATATTCTATTCGTCACACATCATGGATGTGGTGGAGAAGATCAGCAGCCGAATCGTTCTGATTGCCGAAGGACGTGTGATGGCGGATGGTACGTTCAGGCAGCTTCAGCAGCAATCCATGGAAGGCTCGCTGGAGGAAGTATTCAACCAACTGACGGGCTTCAATGAGCATCGGGCAATTGCCGAACGTTTTGTGTCCATCGTGCAGGAGGTGTATTGATATGGCAGAATCCTCGGACTTCCGCACGCTGAAGATTCTGGACCGTTTTCGGCCTATTATCGCCAAAACAGGGGCGGATTATGATGTACTGCGTTTGATTCTACGGGTGAAGTTTCAGATGGATCAGCGCAGGGTGCCGACGGTATTGTCAGCGCGTAATGGCAATAAGAAGCAGAAAGAAGGCAACCTGTATCTGCGTTCCCTCTGGTTGTATGCACTGATGGGGCTGATTATGGTTCCTTTTGTTGTCTGGGATACGGGACACTTTATGCTCCAGATGGGTCTAGTGACCGCCATGCTGATGTTTATGATCATGACCTCCATGATCTCCGATTTTTCTTCGGTACTGCTCGATATTCGGGATCGTAATATCATCATGACCAAGCCGGTAAATGGACGCACTGTTGGCTTGGCTCGTGCCATTCACGCAGGGGTTTATTTGCTGCTCCTGACAGGCTCTCTGACGGCTGCGCCGCTGGTAGCCGGATTGATTGCCCACGGGATCGGCTTTTTTCTGCTTTTTCTGGTGGAATTGGTGCTGATTAATATGTTAATTCTGGTGACCACGTCCCTGATCTATCTATTCATGATGAAGTTTCTGGATGGCGAGAAGCTTAAGGACATGATCAACATGATGCAAATCCTGCTTTCCATCGGGATTGCCGTAGGTTATCAGCTGGTCATACGTTCGTTCAGCATCATCGACTTTAATATGGTGTTCACGCCTGCTTGGTGGCAGTTACTGCTGCCTCCTGTATGGTATGCAGCGGCTTTTGAGCTGCTGTTCGGTGGCGGGGGAGATGCCTGGCTGTATACTTTCTCGGCGCTTGCTGTGATCGTTCCAATGGTCAGTCTGTTGGTGTACGTGAAGCTGATGCCTTCCTTCGAATTGTATTTGGAGAAAATGGCACACGCAGGTCAGGCCTCCGGACGAAGACGTGGGAATTGGGATCGCATCATGGCGAGGGTATTCTCTCGTTCGAGAGAAGAGCAGGCGTGCTTTCGTTTGTCTGCCAGTATGATGCGAAGTGAAAGGGAGTTCAAGCTGAAGGTATACCCTTCGGTTGGTTTATCTTTTGTATTACCCTATGTATTCTGGTTCACCCAATTGCAGAGTTCTTCGTGGGCAGAATTCAGGGAAAGCTCCTTCTTTTACACGCTATATATTGTGCTCATGCTGATTGTGTCTGTTGTGACCATGCTGAAGTATTCCGGGCAATATAAGGCGTTTTGGACCTTCCGGGCAGCCCCTCTGGCCAACGAGAATGTGCTATATAGTGGAGCGCTGAAGGCTTTCTTATGCAATATGTTTCTACCCGTATTTATATTGAACGCTATCATATTTGTGTGGACCTTTGGGTTAAGAATTCTTCCTGATCTGGTCGTAATATTTTTGGTGGCAACTGCACTTATCCCGCTGTCTGGAAAGCTGTTGATGCGAAAACCGCCGTTCTCCCAATCCTTTAGTGTGGCCGGGCAGAGTGACGGCTGGCTCGTCTTTGCCTTCTTTCCACTCATGGCATTGTTATGGGGACTACATGTATTCATCCGCACCATACCAGCAGGCATTTGGATCTATGTAGCGCTCCTGGTGGTGATTAATATGCTGTTCTGGACGATGCTGCATCGGGTGAAGCGGGCCTCTGTAATGGTTGAAGGTTAAAGCGGGCGGTAGCAGGTTGAGGTTGCCTGTGAAGTGTAGAAGATGTATATGTGAAGAAAAGTTGATTATAGCCAATCCGTTTTCTTGATGACCCGGATTGGCTTTTTTACGTTTTTTTCTAATTCTTTATGTGATGCGCTGATTTTTAACTATGGAGAAAATGATATGGCGAACTGTAACAGTGATCTCGCTTCTGGAATAATTAACGAGCCGCTAGTAAATATGCAAAATCGGTATATGTTAAGCATGGGGTTTTCTGCTTTGCAGGACAGCTTCTGCCAGCTGATCGGCTGCATCCGCCGTGGAGAAGGCAGATTGCTCTGCTATCGCATAGACCTTGGACAGCGTGCCCGCAATCCCCGCCACCTTTTGGCGGATCAGGTCGGGCCCTGCGCCCTCCAGCTCGTAGGCGGTGCTAATGATTCCGCCTGCGTTGAGCACATAGTCAGGCGCGTACAGGATGCCGCGCGCCTGTATGCCGCGAACAACCAGCTCCCGATGGCTGAGCTGGTTGTTCGCCGCCCCGGCAACGATGGAGCAGCGCAGCTCCTCCACCGTTGCCGGGGTCAATACGCCCCCTAGGGCACAGGGGGCGAACACCTTGCAGTCAGCGGCGTGAATATGGGCCGGATCGGCCGACATGGCGCCGCTGAACTGCACAAGAGCACGTTGTACACGTTCGGGTACAACGTCTGCCACAATCAGCCGTGCCCCGGCTGCATGCAGGTAACGGCACAGGGCATAGCCGACCTTGCCCAGTCCCTGGACGGCAACGGAAATGCCCTGCAAGGCGTCGATGCCTTGGTGACGGAGCGATGTCACAATGCCAGTGTATACACCGTAGGCGGTCATCTCGGCTGTGAAATCATCTTGCGCGCCAAGTGACCCGGTCGTATCTGTCACATGTACCGTCTCCAGCCGGATCTGGTCCATATCTGCCGCCGTAGTGCCCAAATCCAGGCCTGTCACATAACGTCCGTTCAGTCGTTCCAGATAGCGGCCTAGTGAACGGAACGTTTCGGCACGCCGGGAAGCTAACGGGTTGTTTTTGGATGTCGTATCTAAACCCTTATCTAATCCGTCCGATGTATCCTTGCCTTTAATGATGTTCGTATGGGGTCCGACATCCTGTTTGCCTTTTCTGGGATTCAGATTGTTGTCTGGGCTGGCATCACCCGATTGGATGACCAGTTCGGCGGGCACATCCCACACCACAGCTTTGCCCCCGCCATAAGGCAGACCGGAGACTGCCGACTTGTATGTCATGCCCTTTGCGAGTTTGATGGCATCCCGAACCGCTTCTTCCTCCGATGCATACGTCCAGCAGCGGCATCCCCCAAGTGCGGGACCCAGTACTGTGCTATGGATGGCGATGACGGCTTTAAGCCCGCTGTGTGAATCATGGCAAAATATGAGTTCTTCCATACCTTCCCGCTCCATTTCGTGCCACAACTGCATGACAGTTCCCCCTTTTGGTAGCCGTCGTTTTCCGAACCTGTTTGCCTGTACGCCTCAATCTACCTGCTGTTGGTTCAGCATATTCAGTCAAGCCGATTTTCGCCCCTGGGTCTCAGGCCGGGTTGATAATGCGCAGAAAGGGCTCTATAATGGCAGTTCCGGCAAGGAACTGCAGTCCGATTTACGTTCCACCGTTTAAAATGACCGCATAACGTCCAATGATGGAGATAGAGTAAATACACAGAAGCGTAAATGACATGCAGAGGAAGCGGAAAGAAGGCGTGCAACAAACGGCCCATTCCGTTGTGAAAGTCAGGAAAGAGGGATTGCGATTGTTTAAAATATTGGTATTTATCTTTTTGATCCAGATTGTGTATGTATCTGCCTATACGCTTCGGATGATTCTGACGCTCAAAGGACAGAAATATATTGCTGCGCTCATCAGTATGGGCGAAATTGTGATCTACGTACTCGGTCTGAATCTGGTACTCAAATATCTGACCCAGCCATCTGCGTTAATTGTATATGCCGTTGGTTATGGGCTGGGGGTATTGCTGGGTGCTTGGATTGAAGAGAAGATTGCACTCGGTTACGTTACCGTTAAGGTTATTTGTAACCAGATGGGTGGGGATGTAGCGAATGCCTTGCGGGATAAAGGATACGGCGTCACTGCTTGGGTTGGTAGTGGACGAGATGGAGATCGGCTGGTTATGGAGATTTTGGCGAAACGAAAAAACCAGAAACTGCTGTATCAGACGATTCTGGAGCTTGATCCTAAAGCATTTGTCATCACCGTTGAGCCCAAACAGTTCCATGGCGGGTTCTGGACACGTTCCATCAAAAGATAAATTGTGGCAGGGCTGCAGCAGGTGCAGTCCTGCTTTTTTAGTTGTAAATATAATCAGTTGTTTCAGATAAATTATCATTCAAAGTAGTTTCGGCTAATTGAATAATACGCGGGTTTCTCACCGTTTTTATCAATAAGAGACACTTGTAGCAATTCTTTGATTGTTTTGCGGATCGTCATTTCGGATTTATTTAAAATTTCAGCCAATTCTTTGATGGTCAATCCGTTTTCTGTAACAAAGAAATGGTTTTGGGCCAAGATAAACATGATATTGCGATATATAGCATCTTTATCTTTGAGTCTGTAATCTTTAGATAATTTATTCTCAGTAATTTTAAGTAATTCGATTTTTTCTTTTAACTCGCCACTCATTTTGCTAAGCGTTTCCAGAATTATTTCAAGGAAGGATTCAATAAAACAATTCATTTCGCCCCGACTCTTAATACTGTTTGTAATCTCGAAAGTCTCTAGATACTTGTTCCTATACGTATTGCACCCTCTAGATAGAGACAGTGTACCGATCTCACCAAGTACCTCTATCAAATATAAGCTGCTAATGAAGCGAGAACTCCTGCCATTACCGTCATAGAATGGATGGATATAACCAAAGAAATAATGGCCAACAGCCACTCTTATAATCAGAGGAATGTCGTCATGAGTGTTCATAAAGTTTAATAAATGTTCTATTGCACGATAAACTTCTTTTTCTGGTGTCATTCCCTGGTGAATAATCTTTCCGCTCCCCGATTTTTTATAAATATAGGTTGCTTCTTCTCTGAAAATTTCGCCATCGGGTAACTCGCTCGAGTCAATCTCACCATTTGTAATTTCATCATAGATTTGTCTTATATCTTGGGGTGAAACGGGGTACTTCATTTCCTTGTTTAATAGAGCCAAATAAGATTTAATCATACTGTCAAACCTATTTTTAGATTTTCTTTTTAATTGAATCTCTTTCGTGCTTCTTGCGATCTCTTCACGTGAACTCCTTACTCCTTCCAAATCATTGGTATTGTATAGTTCTTCTACCAAGCACTCATTAATAAATTGGTGTTGCGCTACCGTAGGGAGCTGTTCAAACGTTTTCTGAAACTCTCGAGATATGAGATGGATATTGTTTACGAGGGTTAACAAGTGGTTAGTGGGAACATAGTAAAGCTCATAATTATTTGGCTGGCTCATTGGTTTTATTTTTAGTCCCGTATGGACTGTTGACTCATAATTGAATCTTTGTTGATATGTAGTGTTAAATTCACTAGCACTTTTCTCATGATAAATTTTTTGAATATACCTCATTCCATCACCTCTTTTCTATAATTAAAGAGATTTTTACATATAAAAAGCGAAATGTACATATCTATTTATAAAAATGAGCTTATTTTTATAAATAGAATGAAGAGGTGGAGTGGTTATTTATCATTTATAACCTTTATGTGGGCACCGCATGAACATCTGCCGTGGCCATTTTTTTTAATTTTGACTTCTTTACTACAGGAAGGGCAAGTGACATACATTGAATGAACACCTCCAGGATATTCTTAGTTTAGACTTGAATAATAGATAATATTCTCACTAAATCTCAAGTAATCGTTCAATTATGGTAGAAGGGCCCTATACATAAGTTAAGTACGTACGATGCCAGGTTGCATACGGTACAATCCCTGAAGATAAGATCACATATACATAGAATCTGAGATAAGGATTATTGTTGTAATCGCTTCCAACATTTACATTGAGGACATGTCCTTCGTGACATGCGATGGCAGAAATGGACGGACGTAATCATTATCATTAGGGAGGAATGGTTTTATGAAAAGCAAAATTCGAACATGGTGCAGTGCCGCACTGGCTCTGACGTTGGGCTTTACTCTATTGTCTGGACCGACAAGTGTACAGGCAGCAGGCAATGCAGATTACAATCTTACAGGTTTCTCCCAAGGGAATGCGGGTGGAGGTGCCATCAGCGAGTCGGACACGTCCAAGTATAAGAAGGTATACAATGCAACGGATCTCGCTGCGGCGTTGAAAAAGAACTCTGGTGTCAAAGTCGTCGAGATTATGAACGACCTGAACCTGGGATGGAACGAAATTCCGAGCGCTGCACAGACATCTCCTTTTGCCAAGCATAATGATGCTCTGACTCATCCTGTATTGAAGCAAACGGGTGTCAGTAAGCTGACGATTGACAGCTTCAATGGCCTGACCATTTTCTCAGCCAACGGTGCCAAGATCAAGCATGCAGCCATCAGTGTCAAACGCAGTTCCAACGTTATTATTCGCAACCTCGAATTCGATGAATTATGGGAATGGGATGAAGCGACCAAAGGTGACTATGACAAAAATGACTGGGATTACATCACTCTTGAGGAGAACAGCAACGTATGGATTGATCACTGTACATTCAATAAAGCCTATGACGGGCTTGTCGATTCGAAAAAAGGAACAAGCGGTGTGACTATCTCCTGGTCCCTCTTCAAAGGGGATGACGGCAGCTCAAACAGCTGGGTTACCCAGCAGATTAACGAGTTGGAGGCGAACAAGGCTTCCTATCCGATGTACAACTACCTGCGTAGCAGCGCGGTTGGGCTCAGCAAAGCCGATATCATTGCCATTTCATCCCCTCAGAAAAAAGGTCATCTGGTTGGTTCGACCAGCTTCGAATCGGCCAATGCCAATCTGTCCATGACCCTGCACCATAACCTGTACAAAGATATCCAGGATCGCATGCCGCGTCTGCGCGGAGGCAATGCACACGCCTACAATATTGTGATGGATGCGACAGGGGCACGTGCAGCCAAATCCAGAATCACTTCTGCGATGGCAACGGCGATTTCGTCCAAAGGGTATCATTTTGATATCATTGGCAACGGAGCTATTTCCACTGAAGATGGTGCAGTGCTGGTCGAAAAATCGGCGATCAAAGACGTACTGTTCCCGGTCCGCAATAATCAGACGGATCCGGCCGATGCAACGTATACCGGTAAAATTAAGGTGACTGACACGATGTATTCTCTGGATGGAAGCTCATTCCGTGGAAACAGTGATACATCCGGCAGTCCGCTCAGCCCGGTTCCGGCCGCAGTGAAAGCTTTCTCCTGGAATGGATTCTCGGCACTTCCTTACAGCTACACTACCGATGATCCAGCGACGCTGAATGCACGCCTCACCGGTTCAAGCGGAGCAGGTGCCGGCAAATTATCCTGGTCCAAAGACAATTGGCTGAAGACGAGTTACTAGGCTGTAACAGGAGTTAGGTATTTGGAATCGAGTGGAGAGTGGCCGTGATCTATAGTGGTTCCTGACCACTTCCTCTTTTTTTCATAAGCAAAGAGTGCTCCTGCAGCCGTAATGGCCGGGAGCACTCTTTTTGTGGAACAGGGAGTCTAGTTCCTTTTTAGTTAGGTACGTCATCCGAAAGGGCAGGTGCAGCACTCACCGAATCACGATAAATGATATTGCCCTTCACGTGTACGCGGCCGAAGCTGCGACTCGGGTTATCAATCTTTTTGAGCATGGAATGAACCGCAGTACGCGCCATCTGTTCCACATCGACCTCAACCGTAGTTAATTTGGGATCGGAGAGTGTGGCATAGATATCATTATCGAACCCAACCACAGAGCATTGTGCAGGCACCTGAATACCCAGTGAAGTCAGTTTTTGAACGAGCAGATGGGCCACCTGATCACAGTTGCATACAAAAGCCGTAGGCAGCTGCTCTGGCAGATCAATTTCAATAAACGTACCTCGCTCATCGCGGTCATTAAGCACAAGATCCGGATTCATCGGCAACCGATGTTCCAGCAATGATTTGTAATAACCGAGGAATCGGTCCTGAATGCTGCTTGTAGAATAGAGATTCCCTACATAAGCGATGCGGCGGTGTCCCTGCTGTACCAAAACGTTTGTCAGCTCATAAGCAGCGTAAAAGTTATCGGTAACGACAGAGTCGATATCAGAATGCTCATCGTAGAAATCGAGAAACATTTTGGGTACCTCCATCGACTGGACCAGCTCAATATATTCCTTGCTGACTTGTCCAAGCACAATGAAACCATCCACTTTGTTGTCACTATAGAGCTTCGGCAGGATTAATTCCTCTTCGTCCTGAACATTCAGAATGTGCAGAATACCGTAGTATCCCTGATCCTCCAGATGTTTGGTGATGCGCTGGAATACACGTACATAGAACGATTGTGTAGGTCCGGTAAACCGTTCCGGGATAATAACACCAATATTATGAGTCAAGCCTTCCTTCATCGAACGAGCCGCGGCGTTATACCGGTAGCCCATCTGAACGGCAAGCACTTTAATTTTTTCCTTCAATTCGCCACTGACGCCATCTTTATCATTTAATGCTTTCGAGACCGTCACACTGCTAACTCCGAGCTTGTCGGCGATATCCCGCATGGTGATATTGTTCTTCAGCTTTGGTCGCCTCCTTCAAGCCGGTTTACGTACAATGTGCTGTCATTATGGTTAGCGCTTCCTTCAAACATAACAACAATCCATATTAGTATACATCGTTACCCACATGGAATAAAGAAATTCTGATTGGCGCTGCGCTAATTTTTCAGCATGCTGCATTTTCCGTTGAAGGCTACTCTTCGGATTTTAAGACAATTGCTTTTGGAGAAGCTTCTCATTCCGCTCAATTAGGTCACCGCGCTGGCTAGCACAATCCAAGGAACGGTATGGATCAGCCGGAGTATTGAAGGTGTAATCGACCAGTTTATCCAGCGTCGTTGTGGTCACATGACAGCGTGTATCGCTGGATGCATAATAAATGAACACCTCACCCTGTTCGTTGACCACCGCACCGTTGCAGAAAATAACATTGGACACATCGCCTACGCGCTCGTCGTCATAAGGAGCAATGAAGTGTCCGCCCGGCTTGGCGATAATGCGTGCCGGATCATTGAGATCCGTAGCGAACGTGTACAGTACATAACGAAGACCCGCTGCCGTGTTGCGAACCCCGTGAGCAATGTGAATCCAGCCGCGATCCGTTTTGAGCGGAGCAGGGCCCTGGCCGTTTTTTACTTCGTATACCGTATGGTATATACGTTCATCGATGATTGTCTCTTCCTCAATCACTGGATTCAGAATGTCATCACACAGACCAAAGGCAATCCCGCCGCCGCTGCCTGTGGAGATGAATCCGTCTTGCGGCCGTGTATAGAACGCATATTTACCATCAACAAACTCTGGATGTAATACAACATTTCGCTGTTGAGGGGAGTTGGTTGTGATGTTGGGTAGACGCTCCCAGCTGACCAGATCGCGTGTCCGGACAAGTCCGGCCTGGGCTACAGCACTGGATGTATCAAATGCTGGAGCTTCCGGGTCTTTGCGCTCAGAACAGTAGATACCATAGATCCAGCCATCTTCATGCTGAACCAATCGCATATCGTACTGGTTGGTTTCGTCGGCATCGATATCTTCCCACACTAAGGGTTTGCCTGTGAAGCGAAATCCGTCGATGCCGTTATCACTTTCAGCTAGGGCGAAGATGGATTTACGGTCCAATCCTTCGGTTCGGATGACCATCACGTATTTACCATTGAAATAGATGGCCCCCGGATTAAGCGTAGCGTTAATGCCCAGACGCTCCATGAAGTGGGGATTCGTCGTTTTGTCCAGATCAAATCTCCAGTGCAGCGGTACATGATGGCGTGTGATTACCGGATAACGGTACCGATCGTATACGCCGTTGTAGAAGGAAGGATCAATTTCATTTTGGCGTGTAAGCAGCTGCTCCTGTTGCTCCAATAATTCATTGTATTTGGGGTGTATCATCGTTATCCCATCCTCTCAATTAGTTCAATGCAGAATCGACTATTGTGATACGGGCATTTCCACGGTCCGGCGATTTCACTTTGATCCGGTTTGCCGTTTCCGTCTACCGACCAGTACCATTCCCCGCCAGCACGGTGATCGATAATATGTTCCTTCGTATATGTCCACAAGCGTTCTACTCTCTCCAAAAACAAAGGGTCACCTGTACGCTCATAGGCGTTGTAGAAGCCGACCATCGCCTCGGCCTGAACCCACCATATCCGCTTCTCATCCACATGATCGCCCTCTTGTTCATTCATCAGGGAGCCATCGTCCTGTACAGCCACCTTGGAAATGTTATAGGCAATATCCGTAACCATAGCGGAATACTCCGGGTGTTGGTCCAAGCCCAGCACTTTCAACGTTTCGTCGATCAGCCAGCTGGCTTCAATGTCATGCCCGAATGAACGCAGATCGATGATGGATTGCCAATCCTTGTTGAAAAATACCCCAAGAAACTTTGTGTTCTTGTCATACACCCGTTCATATAAGATGCCGAGCAAGCGTTCCAGCGCCGTCTTCACCTGCGAATCTGGCCACACTCGGTAGAGCGTGGTATAGGCCTCCAACACGTGAATATGCGTATTCATCGTGTAATCCGCAATCACACCATTTTCGCTCAGCATTTCATTGGGCTGTTCATTCCAAAGGCGGTCAAATTGTTCCTTATATGCAGGTAGTTCGGCATTCAGCCCTCGATCCTCAATGAGAGCAAAAAGCGTTTTCGCAAGTTCCAAAGCAGATTCATCCCCGGTGGCACGATAGTACTCACTCAGTGAGTAGACGCCGAAGGATTGGGTATACACATGTTTGCTTGTGTCCAATGGTTCTCCATTGGCATTGACCATCCAGTACATTCCGCCGTATTCCATATCCATCACATGATCCACAAGGAAACGGTAAGCATGTTCAGCGTGATCACGCCAGATTTCATTTCCGGTTACCCGGTAGGCAGCTGCAAAGGACCATAATTGTCGTGCCGTGGCGATTCCGCCCTTGGGAGCGAGTGGATCGACATGAAGGTCATTGCCAACCCAACCATAGAATCCGCCGTTGTTATGATCTTTGAGGGCGGACCAGAATGGCAGAATATGACCTTCCCAGTGTTCTTTTATTTCAGTTCTGATGTCATTGATGTGAGTCATAAGTGAGCGCTCCTTCAAAGTACAGGGATAAAGTTTAATTAAGTTAACGTTAACCTTATTTGATAATATTAGTGTCGGGCAAAAGCATTGTCAACGCGTCCCGAAATAAAAACTTATTGTTAAGTTATAAATAATTTAATTGACAGGTAAGCGTTACCATAATAAAATTCATTTTGTAACCTTAACGATAACTTAAATTAACTTAAGAAAGGGGTCGAATGAATTGAATAAAAACAAAGGTTGGATGTTGCTGCTCACCATGCTGCTCATCACTTCTCTGCTCGCAGCATGCTCTTCTGGAGGTGGATCCTCACAGGCAGGAGAGGAAATCAGCACAGATCCTGCAGATATCAAGGGTGAGATCACTGTCCTTACACAACGTACAGATATTGTTGATACTGTATTCAAAGACTATGCTGCGGAATTTAATAAGGAGTACCCGGATGTCAAAGTAAACTTCCAGGCACTGGCCGACTATGAGGGACAAGTGAAGATTCGTATGAGTACCAAAGATTACGGTGATGTGCTGATGATCCCCACCAGTGTACCGATTGCGGACATTCCGGACTTTTTTGAACCGCTGGGCACGTACGATGAGTTGAAAGATAAGTACACAGCCATTGAAGAGCGTATGGTTGACGGCCAAGTATATGGTATTCCAACCGTTATCACGTTCTCCGGTATCATTTATAACAAACAGGTGTTCAAGGACGCTGGCATTGCGGAAGTTCCCAAAACGCCTGAGCAATTCCAGGCTGCACTCCAACTGGTGAAAGACAATACAGACGCGATTCCACTGTACACCAACTATGCCTCCGGCTGGGCTTTGACACAATGGGAAGCAGATCTGCCGACGGTTGCAGGCAGTGTGGACTACGTAAACATTGATCAACCGAACACGGATGAAAACTTTGTGGCTGGCAAGCCGCACTATGAATTGTACAAAGTGCTTTATGATGCAGCCCAAAATGGCCTGATTGAAAAAGATCCGACCACAACCGACTGGGAAAGCTCTAAGGCTGATCTGGCGAACGGGAAAATTGCAACGATGGCACTTGGATCTTGGGCCATTACACAAATTCAAGGTTTGACAGATACACCGGATAATATTGGATTCCTGCCATTTCCTACGAATGCAAGTGATGTGGTCGTTCCGCTCGCAGCAGACTATAACATCGGCATGAACGTGAACAGTGAGAACAAACCTGCTGCGAAAGCATGGATTGACTGGTTCCTCGCAAAATCAAACTATGCGGTTGAGCAAGGGGGAGGCATGAGCGCAGACAAAAATGCGGAATTGCCACCGATTTTGGATCAATACAAAGACGTTACATTCTCCACATTGACTCCTGCCAAAGAAGGACAGGAAGGTCTGGTTGACAAAATCGACAACGAAGGCGAGATTGGCCTCTGGCAGCCTGACTTCAAGAAACGCATTATCGAAGCTGCCATCGGTAATCGCAGCGAATCGTACGATGACATCATGAAGGATCTGAATGACAAATGGGTTAAAGCGCGGACAGAACTGACGAAATAAGCAGATTATGGGTATACAACGATCTGTAAAGGCGCTACCAGTGTCCGACCACCGCTGACATGCAGCGAGGCACCACGCCTTGGCTGAGGGGAGAGGATTCCCCTTTTCATACGGCATTTTGCATCTGGATGCAGCATATCGGATGTGGAATGCCACCTTCGGTGGTTGATTACTCAGACATTTGTTATTTGGACGGAGTCTTTCGATATAAAAGCGGCAGAACCGCTTGGAGGTGTGGAGAGCATGAAATACTTAAAGATTTCGAATTGGGGCTACTCAGCGCAACGCATATTTATCATCTGTGCCTTCTCAATCATTCCGCTGGCACTGCTGTTCACGTTTGCTTATTTACCTGTCATTAACATGTTCAAATACAGCTTCACGGATTGGAATGGATACAGCAAAAGGTTCGACTATGTGGGGTTTGAGAACTACACGCGGATATTCAGTGACCCTGAGTATTTTAAAGTGTTTATTGTCAGTTTGTATTATTTTGTGGCTACCTTCGTACAAATGGGTCTGGCCCTCTACTTTGCAACGATTCTGAGCTTCAAAATCCGCGGCAAAAACTTTTTCAAAGGCATATTGTTTTTCCCCTATCTGCTAAATGGCGTAGCCATCGGATTTATCTTCCTCTTTTTCTTCAAACCGGATGGTACCCTCGATACACTCATGCAGGCCGTAGGGCTTGGACAATACACCCAGCTCTGGCTTGGGAATCCGAATATTATTAACGTGTCGCTCGCAGGCGCATCGGTATGGAGATACATGGGCTTTAACTTCATCATCTTCCTAGGTGCGATCTCTTCCATTCAAAAAGATGTCTATGAAGCGTCAGACATTGACGGAGCCAATCGCTGGCAGCAGTTCCGCCATATCATCCTGCCAAGCATTACGCGTATCCTGCAACTCAATCTGATTTTGGCGATTAGCGGCGCAATCAGTGCGTTCGATATTCCATATATTATGACCGATGGTTCCAACGGTAGTGAGACATTTGTCATCCAGACGGTTCACCTCGCATTCAAATACGGCAAGCTGGGCTTGGCGTCAGCGATGGCTGTTGTGCTGCTCTTTATCGTCATTCTTGTTACGTTGGTTCAGCGTGTCACCATGAAAGGGGAGGAATGAACGTGCAACCATTCAAATACACCCTAGCGAGCATATTTAAATATGCTTCACTCATTCTCGCAGCGTTCATTGCGCTTGTACCCATTGTTGTGGTGCTGTTTGCATCACTCAAAACCAATGCAGAGTATGCGACCAGCAGTCCGCTCGCCCCACCAGCCAACTGGCTGAACTTTGCAAACTATACCAAGGCTTTCGTGGACGGCAACATGCTGGTCGGTTTCAAAAATACGATTATCATCCTGATCATCTCCATCGTGGGTGCCACTTTAACGGGTTCCATGATCGCGTATGTGCTGGATCGTTTCAAATTCAAAGGTAAAAAGATCATGGTCGCCGCGTTTCTGCTCGCCACGTTAATCCCAAGTGTAACGACACAGGTCGCCACATTCCAGATCATCAACGCGCTGGATTTGTTCAATACCAGATGGGCAGCCATTGTGATGTACCTAGGTACAGATATCATCGCGGTATATATCTTCCTGCAATTCCTGGGTTCCATCTCGAATGCATTGGATGAATCCGCCATGCTGGACGGCGCTTCCTACTTTACGATCTATTGGAGAATCATTCTGCCCCTCCTGAAACCGGCGATTGTAACGGTCATTATCGTGAAGGGTGTCAACATCTACAACGATTTTTACACACCATTCCTGTACATGCCCAAGACAGACTTGCAGGTCATATCCACGGCTCTTTTCAAATTCAAGGGGCCATTCGGATCACAGTGGGAGGTCATCAGCGCTGGGATCATGATTGCCATCATTCCAACGATGATCATCTTCCTGCTGCTACAGAAGTACATCTACAATGGCTTCGCGCAAGGCTCCGTTAAATAAAAAACGAAGGGAGAAATGAAACGATGACAGTTGTTGATACGAAAAATGTACACATTGTTGGGGATGCATTGCCGAATATGCCTTGGGAGGATAAACCGGAGGGCACGGAAGGTCCGGTATGGAGACACTCCACGAACCCGATTGTGCCGCGTAACCCAGTCAAGGGAATTGCCCGTATTTTCAACAGTGCAGTGATTCCATATGAAGGAAAATTCATCGGGGTATTCCGCGCAGAAACCATTAATGGACGTCCGCATCTTCATATGGGTTCCAGTGAGGATGGCCTTGAGTGGAATATTGAAGAGAAACGTATTGCCTTTGTGGATGAGAACGGCGATCCCTTCATGCCGAACTATGCATATGATCCGCGTCTGGTGAAAGTAGAAGATACGTATTACATCATCTGGTGTACCGATTTCTACGGTGCAGCGTTGGGTTTGGCCAAAACGGATGATTTCAAAACGTTTGTGCGTCTCGAAAATCCGATGCTGCCGTTCAACCGGAATGGCGTGTTGTTTCCACGTAAAATCAATGATAACTATGTGATGTTGTCCAGACCAAGCGACAGCGGACATACGCCGTTCGGGGACATTTTTCTGAGCGAAAGTCCGGATCTCGTGTACTGGGGCAAGCACCGTCATGTCATGAGCAAAGGTGGTCAGGGCTGGTGGCAGTCGGTCAAAATTGGCGGCGGTCCAGCACCGATTGAAACGTCCGAAGGCTGGCTGATGTTCTACCACGGCGTAACCGGGACTTGTAATGGTTTTGTCTACAGCATGGGTGCGGTCATTCTGGATCTGGATGAGCCATCGAAAGTAAAATATCGTTCCTCGAACTTCGTACTGACACCGGAAAAATGGTATGAGGAGCAAGGCTTTGTGGACAATGTCGTCTTCCCCTGTGCCACATTGCATGATGCGGAGACAGGACGGATCGCCATCTATTTTGGTGCAGCCGACACATACGTTGGAGTCGCTTATACCACTGTCGAAGAGATTGTGAACTACGTCATCGAAACCGACGAAGTCATTGCTGGAGACCGTGAGGAAGGCAAATTATAATTGTGGTTTATTTCAAAAGATGCAGATCACTTTTACACGATCACTTCGATTGCAGTACCATCTTCCGATCGCCGTTATCCTCGGATTTTTTGATTTTCTTTATGCAAGGGTAAAATCCGAGGATAAATGCGAACGCTGCGCTTCTTCAGATTGGTTCTGCACTCTCCGTTGCTGTGTAAAATTCAGCTTTTTTAAAATTATTTTACCTTGCAGAATGAAAGGGGCATTGCGGAACAATGCATATGGAATACATCAAGGGATTTACATTTGGCTGGATGAGTGGCAGGGGAGACTTCCGCAAGCCGGAAGCAAAAGAATCCTTGCGTCTGATGGCTGAACGCACGGGCAGTTCGCATGTTATTTTTGCACTGGCGGCACATCAGGATCATTGCACCGATGGCACATGGCGTGCACACATTAACTTCTTTGATATCGATGTGCCGTGTGAGCCGAAATGGAAAGACTGGTTCCACAGTTATACCGTGTATCAGAAGCATTATGCAGCCATTGCAGAGCGTGAGAAATGCGAGATGTTTATTGTGGGCTGTGAGATGGTGCAGTCTGAGCGTCGGAGCGAGGAATGGCGCGAGGTCATCGCGGGAGTGCGTGAAGTGTATTCCGGGCTAGTATCCTACAACACCGACAAGTATCAGGAAGGGCATGTGAAATGGTGGGATGTCGTAGACGTCATTTCCTCCAGCGGTTACTATCCCATCGGAGATTGGGAAGCGCAATTGGATCGTATTGAGCATGTCATTGCACCCTACGGCAAACCTTTTTTCTTCGCAGAAGCGGGCTGCCCTAGCCGCAGTGGATCGGCACAGGTGCCGAACGACTGGGGGTTAGAAGGAGCGGTCAGCGCGGAGGAGCAGGAGCAGTTCTATGAAGCCATGTTCTGTCATGCAAGCAAGAGGGAGTGGGTACGCGGATTTGGTCTGTGGGACTGGAGCGCGCATCTGCATCAGGAGCAGGATGCCCTGAGCGATGATGGATACGGAGTTTACGGCAAACCAGCTGAGAAGGTCATACGCCAATTCTATCAAGATGTTAGAGTGAAAGCCTAAACCTTGACTGTAGATGGAATATTTTTCAAACCTGTGCAGCCGGATACGCACATTGCAGATGCAATGTTTGATGCAACCAAATCCAATAATATCCAAAATTTCTCCATCTACATCAATGCTGTGGATGCAAGACACCCTGTCTCGGGTTCATTGTTTTTTTGATGATATCCGTGCTGTGACAAGCAATAAGCAAAAAAAAAGAAGAACCTACCATCTTCGTGGGTAGGTTCTTAAAGTACCTTTTTCGACTACGGGGGATTCTGTAATTAGATACTTCAAAATTTTTGGATTCTTATGGAACAACTTTTGAATTAATGAAGAGGAATGGTGTAAAACGTACGTTTCCCATCCACGTTGGTATACCAGATGATACGGTTATCGACTACAATGGGATCCGTTTCAGATAATACATAGTGAGGTAAGCTTTGAATTTCCCCTAATGGATTGCCTTGTCCGTCAATCTCAACATATTTGACATCCTGTAGATGGTTATTCATATCGAATTCTTGCCAAAGAACGATCATGCTATTGTCAGAACGTTTGATCAATTTAGGTATAGAGGCAATATGGTCACTTCCAACATATTTACTCAAGGTAATCTGTTTTGCAGCGGTGCTATTAAAATTGGATTTGGGCATCAGGCTAAGAATAATGTCCCGTTGATCTCGGGGTAACCCAACCATCTCGTAGGAAGTATAGTCTGTTACATAAGTGTGATCTATGGAGTTCATAGCAACCATATAATAGTCATTGGACATTTCAAAGCCTCCGAGAGATACCCCCGTCATGTTTGCGCCAACTCGGCCCGGGATGTTGAATACGTCTGCTTCGGTATAATTCGATCCATTCCCACGATGAATAACAATAGAGCGAGGGTAGGCGTCTCCATGATCCACAAGGACAGGTGTGCTCCCATCGAACTGTACATATTGATCAAAGGAATGGCTTACATGATTCTTCTGAAATTGACCCAGGTCGTTTGTGACAGTCATTGTTGAAGTATTCACTTGAATCGTTAACTGAGACTGATGGTTAAGTCCGTCGGATGTAGTATAACGTTTGCGTGCGGTGTGGAAGATGAGTGTATTGTCATGCTCCGCCATTCTCCCCGATCCGTGAGCGAATGGTTCTATAGTAAAGCTTTCTCCACCTTTGATCGACAGACTATCCACTCGCTTGAAATTTTTATCATATCGAACGATACGGATAACTTCTTTATCGTCGTTTTCTTCTTTATTTCCCTGCCCAAAGGCAATATAGTTGTAGGTTTTACCGCTATAGAACCCTCCAAACAACGGAAGTTCCAAATCTACCTTGTGATTCTCGATGAGTTCAAAATCGGTATTGTAAGTCTCAATGGTCACTCCCTGGTTGGCTTCGACTACGCTAATCGTTTGATCTGCGTTATGAATGAGATAGGAGAGGATTGGGTTCTTCCATCTTGGGAATTCAGATGATACGACATTGTCATTGATTATGGATGTAACGTTCGCACGATATGTATTCTCAACGGCTTTGGAAAAAATATTAATCTGATTGGAGCTTTCATCGAATTCAACTTCAAAAGGTATTTGTGCAGCTAAATCTCTAAGTTGGAAATAATTCGATCCATCTATATTGTATGCTTTAAGTTGTTGAGGAGCTCCATTAACGATTACTCTGGCATTGGACAAAATCGCTGTGTAGCTATTGTTTGAAGAGTAGGACTTTTGTTTAATCGAATCATCAGGAGTATAAGATTGCTCCTTCACGATCTCGATCGCGTTGGTTTTCGTATTCCATATGACATCAAACTCACTTGTTGTTCCTGATAAATGTTTGGAAATATCTCTTAGACTGTAATAGTTGCTTCCTGCGATATTGAAACCGGATAATTTTATTGTTTTTCCATTCACTGTAACATTGCTTTTGGTAACACTAGCTTCGGCTTTCGCTTTAACAGAATCTGCGTAGGTAGATGTGCTCGAAGCTGGAAAAGCTACGAATAAAGCCAATAGTACGAACCATATCTTTCTCATTTTCGTGATCCTCCATGCTTTTGTGATGTTATGAGACGACCATTAATTCTATGGATACCTCCTTTTATGGCAACACTGTCACAACGTCTTATTTTAAGTGTAATCTCCATATTGTGGAAGGATACAATTGGATATTTTCTAAGCGATGGAGGATGTACATTCTGATCGAATTTTAGAAATACCTACTTAATTCATCTTCCGTCCAAGCTGCTCAATCTTCTCCAACCATTTCTTTCTCTGTTCCTCGGACTGTTTGCCCACTAGATCTACAGGTGTTATGCGCACAGGTTTGATGCCTGTCAGAGCAAAGGTGGAGATCTTCATCATTTTGTGTGCAGGTTCACCCTGGAACCATTTGTAGTACCAGTTCGGACCGTCCATGGTGGTGATCATGCGTGCGGTGCGACCTTTGAGCAGTTGATCCGGGAAAAGTTTACCTTTGTGATACTTGAAGGCATAGCCTGGCATGAAGATGCGGTCGATGAATCCTTTGAACAAAGCTGGTGGTCCTCCCCACCAAATCGGAAATACCCATACGAGATGCTCTGCCCATTTAATCGCCTCTTGGGCTTCCAGTAAGTCGGGTTCGAGTGGAAGTTTATTGCGGTATCCACCTTCTAAATTCATGTTAAATTCCAACTCGTTTAGGGTGATCATGCGAACCTCGGCACCTGCCTGCACAGCGCCTTTACGATAAGCTTCGGCGATTGCGCCATTGTAACTTGGGGAGACGGGGTTGCCTTGGATGATTAATATTTTCTTCATAGTGATGACACGTCCTGACTATTTTAGTTAATGAACGCTAACCTCATGTGCAAAAAGAAAAGGTCACGAATGACCTGGTAAACATTCAGGAATATCCTGAAGTCGGATGAAGCTGGTCTTGTGTATAGGCGCATACTTATTCCAATGATTATTGCCTGATCTGATCGGAACGAATTTGAGATGCAATCCGTCGGGTGTTATCCCAACTCAGTCGTTACCTGACCCAACATCAACGCAAGTCGGTGAACGGTTTCCCCGGTGTATGGAACAAGCAGCTCCGGCAGTTCACCTTGCATACTGGATACGGCCAGGCGCGTAATGGCACCAATGACCAGAACGGCTGTGAGCCGTGAATCCTGATCTGGCAGTTCACCTCGCATAATCCCCTGATCGATTAGATCAATCAACGCATCAAGCGGCTGACGGTAATCCTCACTGCTTCCAGCTTCAATGAAAATCTCATGATTTTGTGAAATCAGCAGCAGCCCGTAGGGATCTTCATCATGCAGATGGAGAACTTCGGTAATCAGTTGTCGGAAGCGTTCCAGCACCGGGCCCTCCTGGCGAACATACCCGTCAATCAGGGCGGTATAGTCTGCGCAATATTGGGTGAAGGCCTCAAGGGCAACGGCATCTTTGTTTTTAAAATGTTTGTAGATCGCCGCATCCGTTACTCCGGCGGCGTCACCGATCTCTTTGACGGAAATGCCGTCAACGCCTTTGGTTGCAAACAAGCGCATCGCCGCTTGTAGGATGTCTTTCTTTTTGCTGTCTACATGAGGTTTGTTCTTCATGATTGTATAGTAAGTGATTACTAACTAAATTGCAACTAACATTTCAGAATCTCTTATTTAACGCTAGGAAAAGTGCTTTCACTCAAAGCTTGCAGGCTTATGAACGGCAACGTATGATGGATAGAAATAATAACGGATAGACGGGCAAAGGAGCTTGGACAGAAGTAGGGCTGCAAAGGCAAACATCAGCGGCGCCAGCTCCAGGTCTGGGGAACGAAATGGATGGTGAATGGCGTGAATGAAGAAGTGCAGGCGCATCGCTGGGTGACTCCCGAAGGGACGTTAAATGAACAATATGTAACAAGCAGAGAAAGGCTCTACAAAGGCATGAATGGTAAATATGTGGAGCGTTTCACTGTTCGTACCGGGGAAAGTTATATTTTCAAACCACTGACCAATCCTGCACAACATGGACGTGAACAATGGATGTCCCAGTATGTGCTGTCTGTATTGCCGCCTATTTATCCAGCGCTAATTGCTGCATCAGACCGTGAAATTAACGCGGAACAGAGCTGGATCATCTATGAGGATCTGGGCGAACTGGTGCATGATTCGCGGGAAGAGACGATGCTGGCTGCTGCTGTACATATGGGGGAGTGGCACTCCTTATCTGTTACTGATTGGGGTGAGCTGCCCCGGGTGGGTCAGAAACCGCCAATTCGGGACATACTGGATGATCTGCTTGGGCAAAAGGAATCCACCGCTGATTTGTTGTCCAAGCTGGAGATCTCGCTGTCACCATCGGATTGGCACAACATCGCCTCGCTAATCCATACAGCGGAGGAGAAGTTACCTCGTGTTTTGTGTCACGGAGATCTCCATCCCGGCAACATGGCGGATGTGAATGGCAGGCTGGTGATTATCGATTGGGAGCATGCGCATCTGAATACGGCTCTCTGGGACGTATATCATCTGGTGGATCTATCACACCCGCTGTTCCCGAGAACCGTTACGCCTGAGCTGCGGGAGCAGATTATCGATGTTTATCTGGACGGGCTGGAACGCCATAGCGTTCAGGTTGAACGGGTTTCTTTTAAAAGGTGGTACCGTGCATATGCCATTGTATTCTCGCTCTGGATGCTGCGTCTGATTGATGGGGATCTGAGAAGTGCAGACTGTGTATGGCCGGAGGAACAGCTGCGGAACCAGTGGCATGAGACGGCAATGACGCTGAAACAGTGTATAAAACAGAGTTGTAGGGAATAGAAATGAGGGGGGCAGAACATGCGTAAAGTAGGACTCGTAATGCGTAAAATTCAATTCACGGAGGCACAGGGCCCGCGCGTATTTGCGGATCGGTTGAAGCAGATTGGGCTGGAGCTGGGCGTTGAGATTGTGTTCATCTCACCGGAGCGCCATGTCAGCGGGTATGACTGGTTACCAGGCTATGAGCATGAGAAAGGCGACCTGGTGAACTATGATATCGTACTGGACCAGATCTATAGCCAAAATATAGAGCATGTCATCTATACCGTATCTGGGTTTACGTTTTTGAAGATGTTTTTACCGAAGAGTGTGTTGTTCCCGCACAGCTTTCCCGACCCGGCGCTGACGGGGTATGAGATGATGAAGCCATTTTATACGATGGTGGATAAAGCGATTGTGCAGACGGAGTTCCTAAAAACAGAACTGGGACGCAATTTCGGTGTACATGACGTGAACGTTATCCCGATCGGCTTCAACGAAGAGCTGGCGCATCGCCACTACGACCCGAGTCAGGTTGTGCATAATCGTGTGCTCTGGATCGGTCGGGATGAAGCGAATCGTCGCCCGGATCTGGTGCTGGAATACGCCCGGCAGAACCCGGACAAGGAAGTATACATGGTATTCGGCGGTCGCCGCTATGAGGAAAGCATGAAGAAATACAACATTCCGGACAACGTAAAATTGCAATTCGCGCTGACACAGGATGAAGTATTTACCCTGATGAACTCGTCCAAGGTGTATTGGAGCTGTTCGGCCTTTGATACGTTTGCGATGCCGCTGACCGAAGCTATGGCGATGGGCAAAATGGTTGTGAAACCGGAGCATGCCTGCTATGGACACATCCGTTCCACGCATGCTTTTGCAGGAAATGAGGATAACTGGTTTGAATTGGTGAATATGGCTGCTGCCGCGCCGCGTAGTATTTCGGAAGACAACCGGGAGTATGCCTTTGGTGCTTTTTCGCGCACGATCATGAAAGAGGGATACCGGGAGTTCTTTGCCAACTGGTTGAAGTAATGTAAGGTTTGTAATGAAGGCTCTAACCATTCAGCAAGAAGGAGGAGAACCTTATGGAAGTACTCATCCTATGGACGCTTGGCATGTGGGCAGTGCAGCTGCTGATCGAATGGCTCATCTATCGGCTACAGGGACGTCGAATGACCGGGGTTCAATATATACTGCCATGTGTGGCCTTGCTCGGCGGAGCCGTTGTGATCATGATTAGCATTGATATTGGCGGGTGGAACGGTATCGGTTATGCCTTGCTTGGCGTATCGCTGGGTACAGCGGGAATGTTGACACTAATTACGGTGGCGATCACGGATGTAGTGTTTCGGCGTCGGAGACGGAATTAATCGGAGGGTTAGCTGCTGTACAGTAAGAGTGAATTGGACGATAGGGCGGTTGCAGGAATGCATTCGTCTGTGATATATTGACATTAATTATGACAAGGGAGGTGAAGACAGGTGAATCACGAGATGCTTAACAACCGTATTAGCCAGCTGCCGATTGCTATGGCTGGCATTGTTCATACTTTTCTGACCAACGGGAGAAGTCTGTCCAATTTTGAATATACGGAAGTTAACACTTGCGAGAAGATGCCTGCCTTGACCTCATTCGGACGATAAGCGATATTGCTTGAATTCTGAAGGGCCGCGGAGCTAACCTCCTGCGGCTCTTTTTGTGTTGCGGTCAGGATCTTCCAATCCATAGGAGGAACCTTATTATGATGATTATTAGCGCACAACAACTGACCCAATACCACGGGGCACATCTGGTGCTGGACGGCATCACATTTGAAATTATGGAAGGCGACAAGGTCGCCTTAATCGGCCGCAACGGAAGCGGTAAAACAACATTGATGCGTCTGTTGGCACGACTGAGCCAGCCGGATGAAGGACAATTGATGATCAAGAAGGATACACGAATCGGTTACGTCGCTCAGGTGCCGGAAGGAATGGACGAGTACACAGTGCTGGATGTGCTGAGTCTTGGATTCAGGGAGCTTATGGCGTGCAGGAGTCAAATGAAGGATATGGAGCAGCAGATGTCCGATCCGGACTGTGCATCCGATCCGAACCAATTGGAGCGACTGTTGAAGCGGTACGCGGCCTTGCAGGACCAGTTCGAGCGCGAGGGTGGATATGAAATGGATGCCCGGATCGATCAGGTGGCGGACGGTCTGGATATTGCGAAGGAGCATTACGGATGGCGGTTTGGTTCGTTGTCTGGTGGTGAACAGACCCGGGTTGTGCTGGCTTCACAGCTAATTGTAAGGCCTGATCTGTTATTGCTGGATGAGCCGACCAACCATCTTGATCTGGAGCGGGTGGAATGGCTGGAAGGATTTTTGCGCGAGTACACAGGTACGATAATCTTGATCTCACATGATCGCTACTTTTTGGACCGTGTAGCATCCCGGGCGTTAGAGCTGGAGGATGGAGAAGCGCAGACGTCAGCTGGTGGTTATACGGAATATATGAAAGTGAAGGAACAACGACTGCTGCAGCAATTCGAGGAGTTCAAGGAGCAGCAGAAGGTGATCAAAAAAATGAAAGAAACGATCCGCCAACTGGAAGAATGGGGCCGAGTCGGGGGTAATGAAAAGTTCTTCCGTCGCGCGGCTTCGATGCGTAAAGCAATCGAACGGATGGAACAGGTGAAGCGCCCGGTACTGGAGCGGCGTAACGCTGACTTTGATGTTCGTCCTACGGACCGTACGGGAAAACGGGTGGCCGTTATGGAACAGGTTGAAAAGGCTTATGGAGAACGTCCAATTCTGTGCGGTGTATCAGGATTACTTGAATATGGCGACAAAATTGCCCTTATTGGACGCAATGGTTCAGGCAAAACGACGTTGTTCAAGCTGTTGCTGGGCGAGGAACAACCCAGTGCAGGCAACCTGGAGTGGGGTGCACGTGTAGACGTCGGTTATCTGGCCCAGCAGGAGGAGCCTTCCAATCCGAAGCTGAATGTGCTGGAGTACTTCCGTCAGGAAGCGGGCGTGGAAGAAGGAGAAGCACGCGGCATTTTGGCCCGGTATCTATTCTATGGAGCAGATGTATTTCGCTCCGTAGGACAGTTATCCGGTGGGGAATGGACACGGCTAAGGTTGGCTCTGCTGGTTCAGCGCAAGCCGAATGTGCTTTTGCTGGATGAACCAACCAACCATCTGGATATCGCTTCAAGGGAAGCACTCGAAGAGTCACTCGTTGATTTCGAAGGCACGGTGCTTGCCATCTCGCATGACCGTTACTTCGTCAATCGACTGGCTTCCCACGTGTGGGAACTGGAGAATGGGCGGATGACCGCTTATCTGGGAGACTATGAAGCCTATCGCGAGAAAAAGCTGGATCTGCAAGCCCGCGCAGCCGCGGCAAATCAGCATGTAGCAGTTGAAGCCACTCCATCACGTGGAAGTTCAAAACCGAAACAGGAGACGAAGTCCGGTAGAACGCCTGATACCACGGTCACTTCCAAAAAGCTGTCCGCTGAACAATTGGAGGAGAGACTGGCTCGCCTTGAAGGGCAAATCCAGGAGATGGACCGCCAGCTTGAATCCGTGCAGAACAATTCAAACGAGCTGGAGCAAATGTGGAACGAACGCGAGCAATTGTCTGGTGAATATAATGAAATGTTGGCCCAGTGGGCAGAGCTGTGAGACAGGTCAGATTAGGGAGCTTATCTTAGGGTAGATCTTGAAATAGATAAAGAAGGATAGAAGGCCGGAGAAACTTCTCTGGCCTTTTTGATCTTCAAAGTTAGCTTCATAACGCGATGATATCCGCATTAATTGGCTAGTTATGTTGTGTATCGCTCGCGGGTACAGGATCTAGAGGAATAGAATGATTTCGATCTATATCTTGCTGATTGAAAACCGTTCTTGGGATTTATATAAAAAGCTTTTTTACATGTCATCGGGAATAGTGTAACTTTTTTCCTTCTCATGCGTTTAATACGTTTGTGTGTATGGAAACGGCTCCTCTTAGAGCTCTCAGAAAGGCAGGTTATCTTTATTTATTATTCAATGACTTATCGGAACTGGTCGGATGACCGGCAGGTGGAGACGGGGGTATTGGAGCAGGTTTCGGTTACTCGTGATGAGCTTTTCATGCGCAAGCTGGTCGATGCTACCCTGATGAAAAATAGGCTTTGGGCGCATCTGTCCAATGAAAGCGAGGATCGTCGGGAGCATGCAGTTTACGTGACCGAGTATGACAATCAAAAACCTGCGGAATACGGTACAGCGATTGCGGACGCTGCACTGGCAATGTGTAAAATGTCCTCCATGTACAGTGCGGAATATATGCTGTGGAATGGGAGTGCATTTCAGGAATTGGACTTGGCAGAATCCTCCTCGTACACGATGGAGCTTGCCGAGCAACTGCTGGACCATTACATGGTCCAGGGCGGTATGACCTATGAATTTGTGTATTCCTTGCTGGATGCGGATCGCAAGAAAGTGTTGTTTTTTATGAAGGAGGTGGATCTGTGATGGACGAAAATTCCAAACCCAAACCCGGATCACGCGCCAAGCTGGTTGCCTTCTCCCTAATGCTTGCGGTTCCGGCCGTATTATCCGGTTGTAGCAGCAATAACGACGAATGTGACCCGGAATACGATACCGGATGTGAATATGACTCCAGTAGTGGGCACTATTATTACGGTGGCGGATCGTCCTATCGGAGCAACAAGGATAGCAGCTCCTACAGCAAATCCAGTTCAAAATCGAGCGGCTTTGGCAGCTTCTTCCGCAGTTCGGGAGGTTAGAACCTGATGAGGCATATATACCAGCTGCCGTTCAGTCATGAAGAAGTATTCAGGGGCGAAGCAGGGCAGCAGGTCCCATACCATCGCATGTATGGTAAGCAATATTGCGTGCCTGCGTTGACGGTCTATTCTTCTGCGGAGATGCAGGAATTGCGTACAGCAGTTGAGGTTGTAGATGGAATCTACTGCAAGGTGATGCGTTTTATTCAGCAATACATGCCCGACTCTTTTCTGGAGCAGCAGTTGGGCATTCATCCCGGCCTGATTCCGGCGGCGCGTATGGAGATAGTGACAGGCGGGATCACTCGGCAGGACTGGATTATCGGGGAAGCTGGACCTAAGTGTATTGAGAATAATACGGATACCCCAACCGGATTACCTGAAGCAGCTGCATTGGAAGGTATTTTGGTGGGGATGGCTGAAAAAATATCGCTCCATGCTCCATCCAAAGGAATGGATGAATGTATCCGGGAATGCTTTCGCCGCTGGCTGGATGCTTACGCACAGCAGGGTTTGCTGGGCCCGGTGACCTTTACTTCATTTGGGGAGCATGTGGAGGATCGGACTAATACGGAGTATCTGATGAAGCTGTGCCAGGAGGCGGGGTATGAAACGTTCTACGTTCCACTGGAGGAGTTGGAGATTGCTCCAGGGGAGGCGCTCTACCATCATGGACGCGAGATCAACCTTCTGTACCGGCTCTATCCCCTGGAATATCTAATCGATGATCGAGATGATACAACCGGCGTGGACATCGGCGCAGCACTGCTTGAATTGGTTCAGGATGGACGCCTGGGTCTGATGAATCCTGCACAGCATGTGCTGATGCAGAGCAAGGGCTTCATGGCAGCGATCTGGTCACTCTATGAACGTAATGAACAAACCCCGGAATATTGTGGATTTCGGCTGTTTAACGATGCAGAGTTAGCTTCCATTTCACGGTATCTGCTACCGACTTATTTCGAAGCTGGGCCTTTTGAATGGAGCGCAATGCCTTATGTAGCCAAAAGCTATTGGGGGCGCGAGGGTCGAGGCACATCGCTGCTGGGTGAGGAATCGGATCATCATGGGGGCCAAACTGCTGCTTCTCATCAGCTGCACGCCCCTACGAACTCCAACACAATAGCCGAACTGCAAGAAGATGAGGAGATTGCAGCCTATTATAATAATCAGCCTAAAATATATCAGCAGCTGGTACCGATGGAGCATGCCGTAATTCAGACAGAGGATGGCGAATACAGCGGTTATTTGCTTACAGGAGTGTTTGTCATCGGTGGACGGTTTGCCGGTGTACTGCCACGGATCGGGGAGAAGGTAACCGGAGATATGGCCTATTATTGTGCGGCTGTGGTCAATGAACGGATGGATGATGAGGAGGAGAAGGAATGGACAATTTGGGATTAAACCTGCTGAATGTAGCGGTAGGTGTAGGCATTCTGCTGGTTGTATTGGTATGTGGGTATTTCGCTTTTAGCCAATTGACCCGGTATAACGATAGCGAGGAAATCGCGAAAGGCAACGAGGCGGCAGGCATGTATATGGGCAGCAAATTGCTGGGCCTGTGTATCATAGTGGGCATGGTGTCCTTCTCCACGCATTCGTGGCTGGATATGCTGCTCTGGTCAGCGCTAGGAATCATTATTTTATGTCTGGTCTATATTATATTTGACTTCCTTACCCCCAAGATGCGGGTATGTGACGAAATCGCACGAGGCAATATGGCGGTAGCACAGCTGCTGCGTTCCATTATCATCGGCGTTTCCATCGTCATCGGTACGTTTTTGATGTAAAATAAACCCTAGTGTTTATTTGGAATGAATATCAATTCAACGAAGGAGCGCGGCATCATGAGAAAAGTCATCATCGATACAGATACAGCAGGAGACGATACGATTGCGATTCTGACGGCACTGCACCATTTTCAGGTGGAGGGCATTACGATTACAGGCGGGAACGTACAGTTTGACCAGGAGGTTGAAAATGCCCTGTACACGGTACAGGTTGCAGGACATGGTGGCAAGGTGCCTGTGTACAAAGGATGCGAACGCCCATTGATGGCCTATGGCAAGGCCCAGCACCGCACGGTGGAAGACGTACATGGCGATGACGGCATGGGCGGAGCCCATTTCCCGAAGGCGGACCAGCGTCCAGAGGCAGGGCATGCAGTAGATTTTATCATTGAAAAAGTACACGCAAATCCAGGCGAAATCTCGCTTCTGGCCATTGCACCCCTGACTAATATTGCGATGGCAATCCAGAAGGACCCAACCATTATTCCGGAGATTGCCCACCTCTACATCATGGGTGGAACGAATAATGCACTGGGTAATATCACACCAGCTGCGGAGTATAACTTCTATGTAGATCCGGAAGCAGCCAAAATTGTATTGCACGCAGGCATTCCGACCACCATGGTTGGCTGGGAGATGTGTACGCAATATTCTGTTATGGATGATGATGATCTTGCGGAGATTGCAGCATTGGGTACATCTGGTGCCGATTTCTTCACGGCTATCAACAAAGTGGTGATGCAGTTCAACAAATCGGTACATAAACTGAATGGCACCACTCACCCGGATACGTTGCTGATGGCTGTTGCCGCAGATGAGTCGCTCATGACCAAATCCGGTCAGTATTATGTGGATGTAGAAGCAGCAGGAGAGTTAACGCGCGGATATAGCGTTGTGGATATCAACGGACGTTTCGGTAAAGAGCCGAATGTACGCGTCTGTGAGGCCATTGACCGTCCGAAATTCAAATCCATGCTGCTGGATGTGCTCTCTGCTATTCAATAAAATTGTGGATTTCAACTCAAATAAAAGTATTTATCATCCGTGCCTATTCCAGGTACGGATTTTTTTTGCCCATTTTAAGTCCAACTACTTCACCTGTCGTAGTAAGTTGTGATATACTTCAACTACTACGACAGATGAAGTAACAGAGGGGGATTATCTTTTGTGATCAGCAGTGACGTTATACGCGGCTACAACGATACGCTAATTCTCTACATGCTGCTAGAAGGGGAGTCGTACGGGTACGAGATTTCCAAAAACATCAGGCAGCTGACAGATGAGAAGTATGTGATGAAAGAGACGACACTATACTCTGCCTTCACCCGATTGGAGAAGAACGGGTACATTGAATCATTCTACCGGGATGAGAGTCTTGGGAAGCGGCGTACCTATTACCGGATCACGCCGCTCGGCCTCGATTATTACAAGGAAAAATGCGAGGAATGGAAGGTTACGCAGGAGGTTGTGAATCTATTTATCAGGGAGTGGTGACAGAGCATGGAGACGATTATGGTGTATCTGGAAAACATGTTTGCTAATCTGCCGAAGACCTCCGAGGTGGAGCGTTTGAAACAGGAGCTTCTCTCGGGGATGGAAGATAAATACTTGGAACTGAAGCGAGAGGGCAAATCGGAGAATGAGGCGATTGGTATTGTGATTGCGGAATTTGGCAATATCGAGGAGTTAACAGCTGAGCTCGGTATTCAACCAGCCGGGATCGAGGAAGCAGCACCTGTGCTGACGGAGGAAGAGGCTTACGATTATGCTGCTGTCAAACGCAGCGTCGGTCTATGGACCGGCTTGGGCGTTTTTCTCTGCTCCTCGGGGGTTGCATTCCTGATATTCCTTGATACATTCTTTGAAAACAACAATATCAAGTCCATGACAGGATCGATGGAAACGGGCAGCCTGCTGGGACTAATCGGGATGTTTGTACTGATCGCCATTGCAGTCGGCATGTTTATTCACAGCGGGATGAAGCTTGATCGCTTCAAGTATATGGAGAAGGGCTTTCAGTTGCCCTATGCGCTCAAGATGTCACTTCAACGCAATCAGGCTCATTTCGCGCTGACATACCGCGTTTCGATCATTACAGGCGTCGGTCTGTGCGTGCTGTCACCCGTTTTTATTTTCGCGGGTGCATATATTAACGATGTCTACGCATCTTACGGTGTCTCTCTCTTTATGTTAATGGCAGCGGTGGGCGTGTTCCTGTTCATTTATTACGGTAATATCCAGGGGGCTTACACGAAATTGCTGGAGGAGCCACACTTTAGTGCTGATAAGAAGGAGCAGGAAAGAATGGTAGGAGCAGTGGGGGCTATCGTATGGCCTTTGGCTACGGCGCTGTTTCTGTTCACGGGCTTTGTATACCAGCGATGGGACGTTAACTGGGCCATATTCCCGATTACAGGAGTGCTATTCGGTATGTTCAGCAACACCTATCATATATTAAAGCGGAAGAATCACTCCTGATGGTTTGTAATGCGCGTGCTCTACCCAGTTGGTGACAACGCTTCGGGTGTGTTAAAGTGAAGGAAATGTTACAGCGGAGAGCCTTTAGTTTAACTTTGGAGCGTCCGGCAGGAGGAGTGGCACAATGTTATTTTATTTTGTAGCACTGCTGGTTACCTTGGTTGATCAGGGAACCAAGATGGCGGTGAGGATGTATATGGAAGTTGGCGACACGATGAGGCTTGGCGACTCGGGAATGCAATTGCAGCATTATGAGAACAGTGGAATGGCAGGCAGCCTGTTTCAGGGGAATGCGCGTCTGTTCGGTGTGGTCGCCATTCTGTTCGTGGCGGGCATGATGTATTATCGGAAAAAAGGTGAGATTCGCGGTTTCTGGATGCAGGCAGGTGCCGGTTTCATGGTCGGTGGTGCTTTGGGTAATGCAATCGATCGGTTTATCTACGCACGCGTAACGGATTTTCTCGTATTTCCGTCGGGACGTGGTATTCTCAATTTGGCGGATGTAGCAATAAATGTTGGTGTGGTTATGCTGGTCATCGGCATGTTAATCCGTGCATTTCAGAGTTACCGAGCCAAGCGTTTACGTAATGCTTTGCCGAAAATAGAGCGTTGATAGAGAGTTAGCAACAGCTTTGATGTAAGCAGCGTAACTGAATACATGAGGGACATTGGATATATTCCGATGTCCTTTTTTGTTATGTCAATGAGCGGACTCGGGCTCAATGGGACTGATTCAATTTCACCGAAACCGTTTTAGGAATAATAGGACACATTATAGTCAACGCTCTAAGTATAAAACGGTGGAAGGATTAACCATGTGGTTATTTCACTAATTTAATGGGTAAATCTTTACGTATATAAGCTGAGGGAGGTACAACATGAGAACATCGCTTACCAAGGCACTCGGGATAATGCTGCTTTGTGGAATAACGGCTGTACTTCTGTCTTCCTGCACCAGTGGGAATAATGCCAACGGCAAAGTGCAAGTTGAATTTTTTCAGAACAAACCCGAAGCCAAAGGAACCTTTGACGAATTAATCAAAACATTCAATGCCGAACACTCCGATATTCAGGTCACTCAGGTGAATCCACCTGACGCGGAGACGGTGCTGAAGACACGTGTGGTGAAGAACGATGTGCCAGACATTATGGCAATGGGGGCAACCGATACCTATTCCATTCTTGCACAGAGTGATATTTTCGCCGATCTGACAGACAGTCCACTGTTAAAAACGATCGATCCCAACTACATACAGATGCTGAAGGATGTCACGGGCATGGATGAAGTGACAGGTGTCCCTTACGCAACAAATGCAAACGGCATCATGTACAACAAAACGTTGTTTAAAGAAATGGGTCTGGACGTACCCAAGACCTGGGACGAGCTGATTGCTACAGCAAAAAAAATTAAGGATGCGGGTAAAATTCCGTTTTACTTCACATACAAGGACGACTGGCAGACCAATCTGCCGTTCAATGCACTCGGACCTAACTTGGTTGGTATTGATTTCTACCTGGAGCGTCGCGAGAACAGAGTGACCTTCAAGGAGAAATACCGTGAGGTTGCGGAGAAGCAGTTGGAACTGATGAATTACGGTCACGGCGACAACTTCGGTAAAGCGTATTCGGATGGTAACCGTGCCTTTGCCAATGGCGAAGCTTATATGTACATCCAGGGTACCTGGGCGATCTCCGAGATTCGCAAAGCCAACCCGAATGTGGACATTGGTTTCTTCCCATTCCCGACAGGCAATGATCTGAGCAAGATCAAGCTGGTGAACGGAATCGACTCCCTGTTTACCATTGCAGCGGATACACCGAACAAGGAGCAGGCCGAGCAGTTCATCGCGTTTCTGCTGGAGCCTGAAAATATAGGCAAATACATTGAGGAACAGACGCTGTTCTCTGCGGTGGAAGGTGTAAAACAAGATGATCCTGCTGTACAGGAACTGACACCTTACATTGAGCAGGGCAAGGTTATCGACTTCGCCGATCACTATATTCCGGCTGCAGTGCAGCTGAATTCCATCGTACAGTCCTTTTTGCAGAACAAGAACATCGACAACTATCTGGATACACTCGACAAAGAATGGGACAAGGTAGCGAATCGGCGATAACGCCTTGTCCGAAGGAGGATGGAGTATGAACAAGCGCATTGCGCCTTATTACTGGATGACGGTTCCGGCGGTAATACTGTTCTTTGTATTTATGACGCTGCCGGCCCTCCAGGGGATCTATTATTCATTTACGAACTACAACGGATTCGGTAAAGGTTATGATTTTGTTGGATTCAAAAACTATTTCAATCTGTTTCAAGATGACAATGTAGGCAACGCCTACTGGTTTACCTTCAAGTTTGCGATCGTTGTAACGATCCTGACGAATATTCTGAGCCTGCTCATTGCACTCGGGCTGAATGCCAAGATTAAGTTCCGTAACTTTTTCCGGGGCATCTACTTCTTGCCGAATATCCTGAGTGTATTGATCGTGGGTTACATATTTAACTACCTGTTCTCCAACGTATTCCCGATCTGGGGACAAAACCTGGGCATCAACGCCCTATCCACCAACATTCTAGGGAGCGAAAGCCTGGCATGGATTGGGATCGTGATTGTAGCGGTATGGCAATCCGTTGCGTTGAATACGATTCTGTATTTGGCGGGATTGCAAACGATCCCTACGACATTGTATGAAGCATCAAATCTGGACGGCGCCGGCAAATGGCGTGAATTCTGGAGCATTACGTTTCCGCTTATTGCCCCGTTCTTCACAATTAATATGGTGCTGGCGATGAAAAACTCACTGATGGTCTTTGACCAGATCGTGGCCTTGACGAATGGTGGACCGGGACGGGCAACACAGTCCATCTCCCATCTGATCTACACGGGTGGATTTGAAGGCGGCGAATATGCATATCAATCTGCGAACTCGGTTATCTATTTCATCGTTATTGCGGTGATTTCGATTCTGCAAATCCGGTTCCTGCAAAGAAGGGAGACGGATCTGTAATGAGAAGCCGTTTACGTACCAACTGGCCCGTTATGTTGTTAATTGTTCTGGGTACCTTGTTCATTCTGTTCCCTTTATATATGACAGTTACAATCGCATTGAAGAATCCGGAGCAAATGGCTCAATCGGTATTTGCTATTCCGACAACACTCCACTGGGAGAACTTTGCAAGTGCAATAGACATGACAAACTTCTTCCAATCGTTCCGTAACAGTGCCATTGTTACTGCGTCAACAGTCATTCTGACCTTGCTCAGTAACTCTATGGTTGCTTACGCAATTGCCCGGAATATGGAGAAACGGAAGTTTTTCAAAGGGCTGTACTATTACTTCGTCAGCGCGATGTTCATTCCGTTTCCAATCATCATGCTGCCGATTGTTAAGCTGACTGCGTCACTGGAAATGACCAATCTTCTGGGTCTTATCCTGCTGCATACGGTTTATGGTCTCGCCTTTAACGTATTTGTGTATGTAGGTTACATTCGGTCCATTCCGGTAGCGCTGGAGGAAGCAGCCTTCGTAGATGGAGCAACAACCTGGGGAACATTCTGGAAAATCATTTTCCCATTGATGGCGCCGATCAGTGCCACGGTTGGTATTCTAACTTGTCTGTCTACCTATAATGACTTTCTGCTGCCACTCATTATTATTAGTGATCCGGCACAATACACGCTTCCTCTGGTACAATATGTGTTCCAGGGTCAATTCAATACTGACTTCAACCTGGCGTTTGCATCGTACCTGCTGGCGTTGCTGCCGATGATCATCATTTATCTGTTTGCACAAAAGTGGATTATCAATGGTGTAACACAAGGTTCAGTGAAATAATGAAGAAAAGGGCGGACTCATGGAGTCCGTCCTTTTTTTGTTTTCATGAGCTTCCGGTTTGTGGAGCTGCCCTATATTTAAATGATTGATAAAGATAGGATTCTGTGCTATTTTTTAGTCGTTAGTTTAATCACTAAACAAAGATCGGTGAAGGAGATCGATGAGCCAAAATGTAAACGCTTCAATAATTGGCGATGATGGATTCCGGCATACTTGTACTCAATCGTCACCCAAGATGAGAAACGGGTGGCGATTTCTTTTACATGCGGGGAGGAGAATGGGGTTTGCGAGTGAATTGGGGCAGATGGAACTCGTTGCGCAATCAGATTTTTGTTGGTTTTGTACTGGTGATGTTGGTGGTGTTATTTATTGCGGGAATCGCCGCCTATGACCGGGTATCCGGTTTGCTGAAGACCAATGCGGAGAAGCATATCCATCAAACTGCTGTTCAGGCTAACGGCAGACTGGATGCCTTAATCGCACAAGTTAACTCGTTGACAGCTCAAGTGGCAGATGATTCTTATGTGCAGCGTTTGCTGAGCAATGAGAAAGGTGGGGAAACGGCTACGTTTAATCAGCGTCAAGCTCTCTTGCAGGTTGTGAGCAGCTATCCGTCCTTTATGAGTGGTGTGCAGAGTCTGGAAATCTATACGACAACTTACAGCAGAATATTTCCCATGGATGACCGATCTTTGGATGGAAGGCTCGGACGTAACTGGATAGCGGAAGCAGACGCGGAGAAGGGGAGGCTGGTCTGGGTCGGCCCCGACCCGGAAGATCCGGGGGTCATTATGGCTATTCGGCGAATCAGCCTGATGGACCGGGCTTTTGAACCTGGCGGTTATGTCGTGGTGCGGATGCAGCGTAGCTTTTTTCAACTGAATGACTTGGATGCTGAGGACGATGTGGAGGATTCTATTCTTCTGGTAGATGCGGCAGGAAGCGTAGTTACTTCCAATCTGGAGGCTAGTCTGGATGTGGAGGCACTCCTAAGCAGTGACAGCTCTGTAGTCGAGACCCGGGAGGAGCCTTATATCGTCGTTAGACAGCATTCCGAAATGACTGGATGGACGCTCGCGGTTCTTACACCTGTGAGCGAGACAACGGAGGGCGTGTCCATTCTTCGGACGGCACTGCTTATTTCCGGTTTGTTTGGCGTCGTGCTGTTCCTCATTATGTCCTTTCTCTTGTCCACCATGATTACACGTCCCATCACCCGACTAATGAGGGCCATGCGCAGTGCACGTCCGGGAGCCATGAAGCCCAATATTATGTTCAGCTCAACGATGGAGATTCATAGGCTCAATGAAGTATACAATCAGATGGTTTATCGGCTAAATGAGTTGACTCAGGAGATATACGAGAAGGAAATCATGCAGTCAAGAACAGAACTGAAAGCTCTGCAGTCGCAGATCAATCCTCATTTTCTGTTTAACACGCTGGAGGCGTTCTATTGGTCACTTGATGACAAAGGAGACGAGGAAATGGCGCGTATGGTTGTGGCGATGTCCCGCCTATTTCGCTACATCATCTCCAGTCCCAATCAGGATGAATGGGTTACCATGGCCGATGAACTGGAGCACGCGGAGCGTTATCTTCGAATTATGGAGATGAGGCTGGGAGAACGGCTGCAATGGGAGATCAGACTGAGTGATGCGATGCGCACCGTGAGGATTCCCAAATTGCTCATACAGCCCTTGGTGGAGAATGCTATTCTTCACGGGATTGAGAGCAAAATTGAACCGGGAAAGGTAAGCATCCATGTAGATGCTTCCACGCAGGATGGGCTGGTCCACATCGAAGTTCGGGATGATGGACCTGGCATGGATGATTTCCGGCTTCAATCCGTTGTTCGTGCATTGAATGGTGGACCTGCTGTTTCCGACAAGGGAACAGGCGTGGGGCTGATTAACGTGCATCGCAGGTTGAAGCTTTATTTTGGCAGTCAGCTTGGCGAATTGTGCAGACTTTGCATTACGAGTAAGGTCGGTGAAGGGACTGTCATTCGCTTTGAGATTCCGAAGGATACGGAGGGTGCATATGATTCATGGCAGAACGATTCTAATCGTTGATGATGAACCGCGTACACGAGAAGGAATTCGCAAGACGCTGGAAGGCTGGTCGGCTGGTCGTAACGAAATTCGAACTGCGGCAAGTGGAGTCGAAGCAGCAGCATGGCTCCGTGAACAGACGGCGGACCTTTTGATTACAGATGTTCGCATGCCGGAATTCTCTGGCCTGTCCCTCGTTGAAGCCGTTCAGCAGTTTCCGAGCAAACCAGTCGTGTTGATTATGTCAGGGCATGCCGACTTCCAATATGCCCAGCAGGCCATCAAGCTTGGCGTGGTAGATTATTTGCTTAAACCGATTGAGAAGGAACAGCTTATTCAGACGGTAGAGAAGGCTTTGCAGCTTGGAGACCAACAACGGCGTATTCAAATGATGCAGAAGCTGGTTGACCCCAAGCTGCTGGATGCCAAAGGACGGGGAGACGAGAGACTTAATCCCCAGATCAGTGAAGCTGTTGCTTACGTGGATGCCCATCTGAGCGAACATGTTACCCTGCGGGAAATCGCTGATATGCTGCACTTGAACTCCAGTTATTTTAGCGTTTTGTTCAAGGAGCAGATAGGAATTAATTTCAGCGAATATCTGACCCGCACACGTGTTCAGCGGGCGAAGGAGATGCTCGTTCAGACGGCCCTGCCAATCTCGGAGATCGCCGAACAGGTAGGCTACCAGACGGATAAATATTTTATTAAGGTATTCAAAAGTCTCGAAGGGCTTAGCCCAAGCAAATATCGTCATTCCATTGGGATTCGTAAAGAGACTAAATAACCATAAAATAGTGGAGTTTTTCCAAATCATCCTGGTCTTATGGGGGAGATGTACCCATGCTACAATTTTATTAAAGCGGTTACATCAACCGAATAACCATTACAGGGGGTTAGGAATATGAGAAAAAAGCCAATAGCAATGCTACTGACATTGACACTTATCCTCGCCGTGTTTTTATCCGGATGCAGCAATTCAGGTTCTGACGGAGAGGGTGAAGCGAGTGGAAGTGGCTCTGACGGAAAAGTGACCCTCAAGTTTATGCATCTCTGGCCAGCAGGCAGTTCTGCACAGCAGAATAAGCTGGTCAATGAGATCATCAAACAGTATCAGACCGATCATCCCAACGTGACCATCAAGCAGGAAGTGCTGGAGAATGAGCAATATAAGAACAAATTGAAAATTTTGTCCGCTTCCAATGAACTCCCGGATGTAGGCGTAACCTGGGCTGCGGGTTTTCTTGAGCCTTACGTGAAGGGCAATCTGTTTGCTCCACTGGATGACCTCCTGAGTGGTTCGCTCGAGGGGAAATTCATTGCCGGAACAACCGAGGCGTATGCCGTAGACAGCAAAACCTATGCGCTCCCGATTGAGTTGAACATTTCTCCGATCTATTACAACAAAGACATTTTCGCCAAATATAATCTGCAGCCCCCGGCCACATATGATGAATTCCTGAGTGTTGTGAAAACGCTGACAGACAATGGTGTGGTTCCCATCGCTCTCGGCAACAAGGATCGATGGACCGGATCTCTCTGGTATATGTATCTGGCCAATCGATTGGGCGGGGATGCATTGGAGAAGGCCATCAATGGCACAGGCAAGTTTGACGATCCTGCCCTGATCCAGGCGGCAGCCGAAGTACAGAAGCTGGTGGATATGAACGCCTTTAACAAAGGTTATAACGGCTTGTCCAATGATGAAGGCAAATCGGAATTCATGAATGAGAAAGCTGCCATGTACCTGATGGGCACCTGGGAACTGCCGAACTATACCACCAATCCGGATGTACCGCAGGAGTTCAAGGATAAAATCGGATTTTTCAAATTCCCGACGATGGATGGCGGCAAAAGCGATATTAACAGTTGGGTCGGCGGCCCGGGTGTAGGCTTGTTCGTCGCACAGAACTCCAAGGTGAAGGATGAAGCTCAAAAATTCGTTCAATATTTTGTGGAAAAATGGGGCGAAAGCTCTGTAACCGAAGCGGGTGTTATTCCGGCAACGAAAGTGGACACAGCCGAGGTACAACTGCCGCAGCTTTATACTGACCTGCTGAATGAATTGAATCAGGCCAGCAGCCTGACATTATTCGCCGACGTGCAGATGAAACCGACCGCAGCTCAAGTCCATCTGGACATGATCCAGGCGTTGTTCGGAAAAGCGGTCACTCCTGAGGAATTTGTGAAGAATCATCAGGAAGCGATTGATAAAGGCAACTAACGTACAACGCTCATAGGGAGGATATTGTGATGGATAAAGTCATGTCCAACCGTTTAGTCGCTGCGTTGTACGTGCTTCCCGCACTGCTGCTGTTATTGGTACTGATCTATATCCCGATCGTGCTGACCGGATATTACGGATTGATGCAGTGGGACGGGATCGGCGCAATGACCTTTATCGGTTTTGAAAATTATGCAAGATTGCTTCATGACGCAACGTTCTGGCAGAGTGCATATCATACCTTTCTGCTGGCCTTATTCTCAGCACTGAGCCTGATCGGTTATCTTATGATTGCCCTTGTGCTGTCAGGCAAAATTAAGGGTGCCAACCTGTTTCGGAAAATATATCTGATTCCGATGCTGCTGTCCTCCGTAGCGATTGCCCAGCTGTGGCTGAAGATTTATCATCCCAGTAACGGTGTGCTTAATACCTTTCTGGAAGCAATCGGGATTGCCAATCCACCAGCCTGGCTGGCGGAGCCATCCCTGGTGCTGTATGCCCTGTTCGTACCGATCTTATGGCAGTATGCCGGATTCTATATTCTGATCTACTACGCTGCACTCAAGAATATCCCGGAATCGTTGGTTGAAGCAGCGCGGATTGATGGTGCAAGTCCTTGGCAGATTGCCTTCCGAATCAAGCTGCCTCTGATTACGGAAGTGATCAAAGTGACTATCGTGCTGGCTGTCGTTGGTTCGTTGAAGTACTTTGACCTCATTTATGTGATGACGGACGGTGGACCGAATGGTTCTAGTGAAGTGATGGCTTCCTATATGTATCATCAGGCTTTCCGTGGATTCGACTTTGGTTATGGGAGTGCCGTTGGTTTCTTCCTGCTCGTGATCTGTCTGGTCGTAACCTGGCTGCTTCGAAAGGCTACGGCATCCAAGGACACCATTCAGTATTCTTAAGTGACGTGAAATGAAAGGAGGCCCATCCCTGTGAAGACCGATACTGCGATTCGGTTGCCAGCCTATCCCGGAACAGGCGTGGGACCGACAGTGCTGAGAAGGCTAGGCTATGTCCTGCTCTACAGTCTGTTGATTCTGGTGGCGCTGCTGCAGATTCTGCCTTTGATATGGCTGCTGCTGTTCTCGCTAAAAAACAATCAGGAAGTATTTGATATGGCACCGTTTGCCCTTCCCGCGACTCCGCGTTGGGAGAACTATGTGAAGGTGTGGACGGAAGGCAACATTAGTTTATATTTCTTCAATAGTGTCTGGATCACGGTGGTGTCCGTTGTATTCACCGTGCTGTTCGCGAGTCTGGTCACCTTTGCGATAACCCGCATGCGCTGGAAAGGACGTTCTCTGGTGCTCGGACTATTCATGGTGGGTATGATGATCCCTGTGCATTCTACGCTGATTCCGTTGTTCAGCCTTTTTCTGAAGCTCCATCTTACAGATCATCCATTGTCGGTCATTCTTTCATACATCGCGTTTAATATGCCGATCACCATTATGATCCTGCTTGGCTTCTACTACGCCCTTCCGCGGGAAGTGGAGGAAGCAGCGGTGATGGACGGCTGCTCTGTCCATCGGGTTTTCTTCCGTATCGTCCTGCCGATGACAGCTTCGGTGATCGCTACGACAGCGATTATCAACATGATTTATGACTGGAATGAATTCATCTTCGTGAATACGTTCATCAGCACAGATGCGTACAAGACGCTGACCGTTGGGGTACAGAATTTTATTGGACAGTACACTACGGATTGGGGAGCGATTGGTGCGACACTGATGATTAGCATCCTGCCGATCCTGATCGCTTTCCTCGTCTTGAGCAACCGAATTGTGGAGGGCATCGCTGCCGGATCGGTAAAAGGATAGACCATGTATTCCATATGATTAAATGGCTAACTTAAACCTTGGACCCTTACACATCCCGATCCAAAAGGGATGTGTGAGGGTTTTTGCTCATCGCCTCGGACTTCGTATATCTCCTGAGAACATGTATTTAGAACGACTATATGAATGTATTTATTCTCTATAATGCAAATTAAATGAAAGAACTGAAAATACCTATTATTGGAATTTCAAAAAACTTTCAAGTTTTTTCGCAAAACTACTGCATTTTCAAACTACCTGTGCTAACATACCCTAAGAATTAAAGCCCACACGGGAAAGGTGAGAAAATGACAGCAATATCCTCAACCAAAGAGTCCTTGCGTTCGGATGCCAAAGATCTGAATCTGATTCGGCTAACATGGCCTATTTTCCTGGAACTCTTCTTGTTTATGTTGATGGGGAGCGTGGATACGTTCATGCTCAGTTCGGTGTCCGATAATGCAGTATCCGGAGTCGGAGCAGCTAACCAGATTATTTCCATTGCGATTCTTGTATTGGAAGTCATTGGACATGGTGCTGCTATTGTTGTGGCACAATATATTGGTTCGAAGAAGTTGAGTGAGGCGGCACAGGTCACAGGTAATGCGATTACGCTTAATCTGATTGTTGGACTAATCCTGAGCGGAAGCTTCCTTCTGTTCGGAGGACATCTGCTTACACTGCTTCATATCCAAGGTGAAATATACGATTTTGCCCGTTCTTATATAAGTATTGTCGGAGGCGGAATCTTCCTTCAGGCGCTGATTAACGCGCTGGCCGCGACGATTCGTACGCATGGTTACACCAAAGAGACGATGTATGTTTCTGTTCTGATGAACGTGATTCACGTCGTTGGTAACTACGCTCTTATTTTTGGCCATTTCGGCATGCCGAGGCTTGGTGTAGAAGGGGCAGCGATCTCAACGGTCGGAAGCCGTCTGATCTGTTTGATTATTTTCTTCTGGTTGCTCTATCGCGTTATGGATGTAAGGGTAGAGTTTAGCTATTACATCAATCTTTCGAAGAAATTTATCAGCAAAATCTTGCGAATTGGTATCCCCTCTGCGCTGGAATCCGTTGTATATCAGTCCTGCCAGCTCGTCTTCACACTGTATGTGACCTATCTGGGTGCTGAAGCGATGGCGACCCGGCAATATGCGGGTAACATTTCAAGCTACATCTATCTATTCAGCATGGCTATCGGAATGGGAACTTCCATTATAGTTGGCCGACTGGTCGGTGCGCGACGCAAGAACGATGCATACAAACGTGTATTCGACAGTGTAAAATGGGCGCTGCTCGCCACAGTTGTGATCGATGTAATTATTATTCTTTTCCGTGTTCCGCTGATGAGTGTGTTCACGGATAATCCGGAAATTATAAAACTGGGTGCACAGGTCATCCTGCTCAGTCTTCTGCTGGAGACCGGGCGAACCTGCAACATTGTGATTATTGGTTCCCTTCGTGCCGCAGGTGATGCGAAGTTCCCGGTATATATGGGACTGATCTCCATGGTCTGCATGAGTCTGCCGCTGGGCTACCTGCTGGTGTTCAAGCTTCACATGGGGCTCGCCGGTGTATGGCTTGCGATTGCCGCAGACGAGTGGACACGTGCTGTCATTATGTATTTCCGCTGGAAGAGCCGGGCTTGGGAGAAACATGATCTGTTGGATCATGAGGAGGAAGTTGGAGCTCAGCCTGTGCCAGCAGTATGATGATGGTTTGGGAAATAAATTCGATTTGAGCGGGGTATAGAAATAAAAAGGCGCCGCACTTGGAGCCGTTAGTCTTATTAAAGAAGAGCCAAATGGGATGGAGCATTTCTCCTGATGATGGGCTCTTTTTGTTTTTATTAGGGCTGATCCAATCACGGGTTGGCTCTTTTTGTTGTGTTTGGGGTATAAAAAAAGTGGAGCGAAGTCCAAGCTGGGAGGATACAGACGTTTCTAGCGTTTCTCGCAAATCGAAAAGTCCTCCATAGCTAATCAGGCCATACCTTGTTAACATAGATCCAAAGAATAAGATAACTCATGACATATATAGAGGATGATTCGGATGAATAAAAAAGTGCTGGTCGTGGATGACGAGTCAAGCATTGTTAGTGCTATTGCTTACGCGCTACGGCGCGAAGGATATGAAGTAGAGACAGCAAATGACGGCGAAGAAGCGCTGGTCAAGGTAGCTTCATTCCATCCGCAGGTCATGATTCTGGACGTGATGATGCCCAAACTGGATGGATACGGCGTATGCCGCAGGCTGGAGGATCGGGAGGATATCGGCATTATTTTGTTGACCGTCAAAAATGATATTGTGGATAAGATCGTTGGCCTGGAAATGGGCGCGGATGATTACATGACCAAACCGTTTGAGATCCGCGAACTGCTCGCCCGGGTAAAGGCACTGATGCGTCGTGTAGAGAAAAGCAGTCCATCCTCTGACGACCAGAAGAATCAGGCTATCGTCAATGGAACGCTACGTATCCATATCGCTCACCGCACCGTGACGGTGAATGAGGAGAAGCTGGATTTGACGCCAAAAGAGTTCGATTTGCTGACCATTCTGATGTCCAACCCCGAGCGTGTATACACACGGGATGATTTGCTGGACCGGGTGTGGGGCATGGAATATGCCGGGGGTACACGCACGGTGGATATTCATATTCAGCGGCTGCGCAAAAAAATCGGCGATACCGACCAGCAAAAATTGCAGACGGTATACGGCATTGGCTATAAGGCATCAGCCCCTGAACCGGGCGGCTTGGTATGAGAGTCAGCATCAAGCTGAAGTTCAGCGTTTTTCTGGCCGCATTGCTTATCCTGACCGTTGTTGTGCTCAGCTCCCTGGTATTGCGAGGTATTGAGCGCAACCAGCAGACACAGATCGAGACCATTCTGTCCCAGCAGACCCGTCTGGTGAATCTGAATGTGCGGCAGTCTTACTATACCGAGTCCGTTCGTCTGGAGCAGGAGGTTTTTTTACAGCAAAATGGCCGCAGACTGGCGCAGGAGCTTGCAAGCTCCACAGGTCTGCCAATCGCGCTTTATGATATGAAGGGACAGCAAGTTGGTTCATCGATCATGTCTGAGGAAAGTGCAGATATCACAGCGACGCTGAACTATGCGCTGCAAAATAAAATTGCTTACCACGAACAGGGGGATACCCTGCTCTATATAGCACCGCTGGACGGACCGGATGGACAGATGGGTGCTGTGCGCATGCAGTATCCGGTTCAGAGCTATCATGAATTTTATGCCCATATCCTTCAGTTGTTTATGTGGGCGGGAATTGCGGTTGTTGGACTAAGCTTCATTTTAGGATATCTCTTCTACAATCGTTTTGCAGTTGCCATAACCCGCTTGAAGAGGTCTGCCGATTCCATCCGTGAAGGGCTTTATATTACTGAATCACCTGTGAAACGCAAGGATGAATTAGGTGAGCTGGGACAGGGCATTTATTATATGAGCACATCGATTCAGCAAAATATTGAAGCCATGCATATGGAACAACAGAAGCTTCAGCTCGCTATCGAGAAGCTTCAGGCCCTGGAGCAGCAGCAGAAACAATATATTGGCAACATCAGCCATGAGTTCAAGACGCCACTTACGTCGATTAAGGCGTATGTAGAGCTGCTGGACATGTATAAAGATGATCCACAATTGCTGGATGATGCCACGAGCAATATTGGCAAGGAAACTGAGCGGCTGTACGAGATGGTTGAGAAGGTATTACATTTGTCTGCTCTGGAGAAATATGATTTTGAGAATCAGGCAGAAGACGTGGAAGTTCGTGCTCTACTGGAGGATGCCTGTGGCCGGATGCGGGGCAAAGCCGAGAAGTTTGCATTGAACATGGAGCTGGTGTTACTGCCTGCGGTGATCCGCAGCGATCGGGAAAGCCTGATGCATATTTTCATCAATTTGTTAGATAATGCGATCAAATATAATGTGCCGGGAGGTGTCATCCGGGTAAGCAATGAACTGCGAATGCAGGAGCGACAAGCGGTGATTCGCATCTTCAACTCGGGTACGCCCATTCCGAACGAGGCGCGCGAGAAAATCTTTGAACCCTTTTACACCGTCAATAAAGACAGGGCTAGAAAAACCGGGGGAACCGGGCTGGGACTATCACTCGTCAAGCAGTTTGTAGAGAAGCAGGGCGGCACAATCTCATTGTTGCCGGGCGATCCGCAACACGGAGAAGGGACGACGTTCCAGCTTGTTTTCCCTCTGGCCCATTCAAGTTTACAAGTTGGAAACAAGTCTGAATAACTTTGGAAGTATGCGATATGTATGCTTGGTCTATAGAAAGTACTCAGGAGGGACCATGATGAATTGGAAACAGGCGGCTATGGGCACGCTCGGGGCAATCGTCCTATTATCAGCAACAGCATGCGGGGGAGCAACGAAACCAGGGGATAATACACAGAACGGGAAATCCGGCACGGATATTACGGTCAAGGACAATACAAATACGTCGGTATACCAGAGCTTTAAGCTGGAGAAAATCGATAAACTGTCGAATATGCGCGGGGTAGCGTGGCTAAGCAATGACTGGATTTTGTCGGATAAAGAAAACGAGTCCATGAAGCCTGTCACTGTGGAGGGTGAGAAACGTTACCCGCATAACTTATACATGTACGATCTTACGAAGGGCACAGATACACCCGTGAAGGAAAGTGAAGTGAGTCTGGGTTCACCACTCGTGTCCCCGGATAGTCAGTATATTTTCTACAGAGAACCAGAGGAATCGACAGGCAAAGGCTTCATTTTGAATCTGCACAACGGGGAAGTGGTACCTGCGGGCAAGGACGATGGATTTGTCTTTGAAGGAGCATGGCTGGATAAGGAGCATGTTGTTTTTCCAAACATGAATGGGGATATCATATCAGCTAGTGTGGATGGAACGACCAAAGCGCTGGTCAAGACGGGGAACTTTAATATAAGCAGTGTCAGCGTTTCGGGCAATGTAATTTACTACATCACAGGCACGGACGGACAGTTGAATAGCTACGATACGAAGACCGGTGAAGTAAAGCAGGTACTGAAAAGTGTAGAGAGGGTAATCCCGTCCAACGATGGCTCAAGACTGGCGATTGTGAAAAAAACAGCCGATACTAAACGGGCGCTGGTGCTAACCGATCTCGAAGGGAATGAAAAAGCGACGCTTGCCAGAGGTACACAGATTTTCGGCACGAGCTGGTCTGGTGACGATTCCAAAATCGCCTACACGATCAATTCGGAGAGTGATGATGAAAAAGGGCTATTCGTCTCCAATACGGAATCGGCAGAGCAGTTCCAGATCTCAGCTGATATGGATAACGCATCTGATCCGCTGAGCTGGAGTCCGGAAGGCAACCGAATTTTACTGTCACAGGCAGTGCAGGAAAATGAATCATACCACTTTGTTACCTCGGTCATTACGATTTCGCAGTAAATCATCATCGAAGAAGAAGAAGCAAATTAGCAGGGGCGGGCCTGACTCATATCGAGTTGGGCTTTTTCTGTACTCTTAACGCAGTTTTTCTGGGTTATACTGAAGAGACGAGAAGTAAAGGGGGAACATGATCATGGATGAGAAGGACTGCCGTCTACTGCTGAGCGTTTCCGAGGAGAGTAGTCTGACCAAGGCTGCGGAGCGCATGTTTATGACCCAGCCGGCTTTGACATACCGTTTGCAGCAATTGGAGAAGGAATTTGGCGTGCCACTAATCGATAAAACGTTAAAAGGCGCCAGATTTACTCCCGAAGGAGAGCATCTCGCGATCTATGCCCGTAAAATGCTCAAGGAGCTTAACCAGGTCAAGGAGCAGTTGTCTAACATTCGTAATGAGGTTAAGGGAACGTTGCGCCTGGGGATTGCCAATCATTATTCGTTGTACAAGCTTCCTCCCTTGTTAAAGCAGTTCAAGGAGCTGTACCCTGAGGTTCAGTTTGCTGTGACCTGTGCACTAAGTGTGGAGGTTATGGAACTGTTGATGAGGGACGAAATCCAGGTGGGTGTCATACGGGGGGAGCATCCCTGGTATGAGGGGAAACATCTGCTGCACGATGAACCGGTCTGCATTGTATCCCGTGAACCCATTCATCTGGATGAACTTCCCGCGCTTCCGCAAATTGCATTTCAGGAGCCCCTGACAAAAACGGGTGGATCTCCTGTGAGTCCATTCCGAGAAGGAGTAGCGGCCTGGTGGTATGAGCGCTATGAATGTTCACCAACTGTAGCGATGCGTGTGGACAGCTATGAGACATGCAAGGAAATGGTGCGATACGGGCTTGGTTATGCCATTATTCCGGGTATTTTCGTATCTGCTTCGGATGGTCTTCATCAGCAGGAACTAATCCGACAGAATGGACAGGGAGTGCGGCGTAACACGTGGTTGGTGTATAAGGAAAGTGTACTGCAACAGGCAACGGTTGGTCGCTTTGTTGACTTGATGAAAACGGCTGGAACACAGCATGTTGTGGATGGAAGCTAGATACAGACGTGGTGGTGCAGGTGCTAGGCTTTATGCATAATTATCCGATATTTCCTTATCAAAACAGGAATTTTATTGCTATTTGGCAATGTCATTTTTATGGGGAAAACTGATTCGAAGGATGTACATAAGATCAAAATGTATACCGATGCTGTCTTGGTTAATATGTAAATAAACCAGTATGATACTGACATCTAATGATATCCATATATTATATCTAGCGAGTCCATAAAATTTTTTATGGGCTATTCCTTAATTTTTTCGAATTTACTTATAGCTTGGTCACACATACAATATATCCAATCTGATTGTATATTTATTCGATTGAATTGAATATAGAAATGCTGTATTTGAAGAAAGGCGGCAAAAAATATGTATTCTGACCCGGCTCTTATGAAGCAAAAAATCAAAGAAGCTGTAGATCTGATAGACCCCGACTTGCGGGAATTATCCCTGCGTATTCACGCTAACCCTGAACTGAGCTTTCAGGAAGTCCAAGCACAACAATGGTTAACCGAACCGCTGGAAGCAGCCGGATTTCAGGTGGAAAAAGGCATTTCAGGCCTCGACACCTCGTTCCGCGCTGTATGGGAAGGTCAGTCAGGTGGACCCACGATTGCACTGCTCGCTGAATATGATGCGCTGCCCCGCATCGGACATGCCTGCGGACACAATCTGATCGGAACCTCTGCTGTAGGTGCAGCATTGGCGCTCAAGGAAGCTTGCCCTGATCTTCCGGGACGAATTGTCGTACTTGGTACACCGGCTGAAGAAGAGGGCGGTGGCAAAATCATCATGGTGAACGATGGCGTATTCAATGAGATGGATGCCGTCATGATGTGTCACCCGCAGCAAAAAACGATGGTACTGAGAGGTGCGCTGGCTTGTGTGGACGCAACCTTTACGTTCCACGGCAAGCAGGCACATGCTGCCTCGTCTCCTGAGAAGGGCATTAGTGCGCTAGATGCCTTGGTCAACGCGTACGCGGGAATAAACTCGCTGCGTCCTTATTTGAAGGATGACGTTCGGGTGAACGGGATTATAACCAAGGGTGGAGATGCGCCCAACGTGGTGCCTGAGCTGGCTGAAGCCGTATATATCATTCGGGCGAAGACAGTTGAAGAACTGAAAGTCGTCATGGACAAAGTTTACCGCGTCGTGCGCCATGCTGCGGAAGGCGTTGGGGCTACGGTAGATATTACAGAAGGCCTGATCTATGCCGAGCGGAATAACAACAAGACTCTGGCGGGTCTGTTCCAGCAGAACCTGGAGGATATGGGCATTGAAGTACATGATCCACCGCAAACAGGCGGTGTGGGTTCCTCGGATATCGGTAACGTAAGCCAAATTACAGCCGCAATCCATCCGTATATTCGGTTAGGAGATGCGACAACACACACTCCTGAATTTGCCCGGCTTGCCGGAGCAGAGGAAGGCATGATTGAGTTAAACCGTGCGGCGAAGGCCCTTGCACTGACAGCGTTCGACCTGTACGCAGACAAGGCAGCATTGCAGCAGGTACGTGATGAGTTTGAAGCATGGAAACAACAGAAGGACGAGGGATGATGAATTGGAAAACATAACAAAACAACCACAACAACGGCGTAAATGGTTTAAAATGCCTCACACCTTCGTCATCTTGTTCATTTTGGTGCTCGTAGCTACTGTCCTGACCTATATTATTCCTGCAGGGGAATTTGATCGGGTCAAGGATGAAGCGACAGGCAAATCCTTGCTCGTTCCGGGTTCATACCATCATGTGGAGGCCAATCCAACGGGATTGTGGGATATTCCCAAGTCCATCGTTCGCGGACTGGTTGACTCCGCAGATGTTGTATTCTTTATTTTCATCATCGGTGGAGCATTTCAGATCATTACGAGTACGGGAACGATTGAGGCTCTTACAGGTAGGGTAGCTCGTTCGTTTGCTAATAAAGGATTATGGGTCATCCCGGTATTCATCACCTTGTTCTCAGTTGGTGGGTTTACCATGGGCATGTCCACGGAGGTTATGGTCTTTGTACCGATTGGAATTGCCATCGCGCGTGCGCTGGGATATGACGCTCTAACGGGTACGGCGATGATCTCACTGGGGGCCTCGTGTGGTTTTACGGCGGGACTGCTCAATCCGTTCAATGTGGGACTAGCTCAAGCTATTGCAGAAGTTCCGATTTTCTCAGGTATGTGGCTTCGTGCGATTATCCTGGTGTGTCTCATCTCCGTAACAAGTATCTATATTATGCGGTATGCGTCCAGAGTGAAGTCTGATCCAACTCGCGGTTTGGTGCATGAATTGGAACAGGAGCAGGCAGCAGATGCCCCTGCGGTGGATCTGAACAAGTTGCCTACAATTCGCATCACACATATTCTGACCATCATTACGATTGTAGCCGGCTTCGTCCTGTTAATCTGGGGTGTATCCAAAGAAGGCTGGTGGATGGAGGAACTCGCGGCTCTCTTCCTGAGCATGGGCGTCATCTCTGGTCTAGTGTCCGGGTTCGGGCCCAGCCGGATTGCGAGCGAATTCGTCAAAGGTGCAAGCAGTATTGCCTACGGTGCCTTTATTATCGGTCTGGCAAGAGGGATTATGGTTGTCCTTGATCAGGGGAACGTGATTGATTCCGTCGTATACGGAATGTCCACAGCGGTTGGCGAATTGCCGTCTTCGGTGCAGGTATTGGGTATGTATTTCTTCCAAAATATTATGAACGTGTTTATCACGTCAGGTACAGGTATGGCCGTGACTACGATGCCGATTATGGTTCCATTATCGGATCTGCTCGGGGTTACCCGCCAGACTGCCGTACTAGCTTTTCAGTTCGGAGACGGCTTTACCAACATGATTCTGCCAACGTCTTCTGCTTTGATGGGCAGTCTGGCAGTTTCCGGCATTCCGTATCAGAAATGGGTTAGATTCTTCTGGCCGCTGATGGTCATGTGGATCGCTATGGGTATTGTATTTATGCTTATTGCCAATGCCATTCAGTATTCTTAATCGTTCAATTAAGATAAGTAACGAAAAATGTATTCCATAACTTACATTCCTTTCTATACATTTATATTGACTAAGCTATTCCGCTTCCGATAAACTAGAACGCAGGAATAAAAGTCGAATGTTCAAAGCAGCAGTTCGAGACATTGTTTCGGACGGCTGTTTATTTTCTTTTTAATGAGCAAGGTTGCAACGTTGTAGTCTTGTCGGATGATCCGGCCAATAACAACATGGAATAGGAACAGGTGATACACATGTGTAACAGCGCGTACCGCGTGCTTTTATATTATAAGTTCGTGAAGATTGAAGACCCTGAAACGTTTACGCAAGAGCATCTGCAATACTGTAAGGACCTGGGTGTAAAAGGCCGTATTCTGATTGCCTCAGAAGGCATTAACGGTACTGTATCCGGTACACCAGAGCAAACCGAGCAATACATGAAGGATATGCATGCCAACCCGCTGTTCAGCGATATGGTATTCAAGATTGATGATGTCGAAGAGCATGCGTTCAAAAAAATATTTGTTCGTCACAAAGCCGAGTTGGTTACGTTCCGCGTGGACGAAGACTTGGACCCGAACGTAATTAGCGGTAAACGGTTGTCCCCGAAAGAATTTTACGAGCATCTTCAACAGGAGGATGTCATTGTAATTGACGGCCGCAATGACTACGAGTACGAGATTGGTCATTTCCGAGGCGCGATTCGTCCGGACGTTGAGTCGTTCCGTGAGTTCCCAGAATGGATTCGGGAGAACCTGGGTGACATGAAGGACAAAAAGATCATTACCTACTGTACTGGCGGAATCCGTTGTGAGAAGCTGACTGGGTTCATGATTAACGAAGGTTTCCAGGACGTGGCACAACTTGATGGCGGAATCGTAACCTATGGTAAGGACGATGAGGTACAAGGTCGTCTGTTTGATGGCAAATGTTATGTATTTGACGAGCGTATTTCCGTGCCGATTAACCGGACGGATGAAGATATCGTGATTGCTAGCTGTTATCACTGTGGAACGACACATGACCGTTATATTAATTGTCCAACCTGCAACCTGCAGCATGTATGCTGTGAGGATTGCGAAGAGACGCATAACCGCTTTTGCTCGGATGCCTGCCGGGAGGCAGCACCGGTAACCGCATAAGCAGGGAGAGCAGGTGCTGATCGTGAAGCGCGAAGAGGAACGAACGACGCGTGAACGGATTTTGTTCATGCTGAAGCAGCAAGGCACAATGACCGCAAGGGAAATGACAGCTGAGCTTGGTCTGACCGGCATGGCGATTCGCCGTCACCTCACAACACTGGAGCAGGATGGATGGATTGAAGTTCGGGAAGCCAGAGCGACAGCTGGACGTCCATCTGCGGTGTACCATCTGACGGTACGCGGGGATAGCTTTTTCCCAAAATCATATTCATCACTGACCCTGGAACTGCTGGAGGAACTGTCGGATTCAGCGGGCAGCGGTGTCGTGGATGCATTGTTCGAGAGCCGCCGGGACAAGCTGTTTCGCAGCGGACAGCCACAGATGGAAGGTCAGGATCTGGCCGGACGTGTCGAGGAGCTTGCGCGCATTCAGAATGCAAACGGATATATGGCTGATGCCTCCAAAGAAGAGGATGGCACCTATGTGCTTACCGAGCTGAACTGCCCCATTGTGCAGGTAGCGAGTGTCTATAAACAGGCTTGCCGCTGTGAACTGGAGCTGTTCCGTTCATTGCTGCAGGCTGATGTGGAGCGCACTGAATGTTATGCAGACGGTGGCAAAAAATGCACGTACCAGATTCGCGAGGCGGCTGGGAATTAGAATGTACGGAGATTGTTTCGATCACTCGGAACAGTCTCTTTTTTGATCATAAATTACGTAAAAACGTTATTTTGATATGGGGATGCGTGCTACAATAGGGCTAACATCTAGTGTATGTTCGCATCCTTATATTTGCTAAATATTCAGCAGATATATCCTGTTCATTTTGCATGTAGGAGTGAATAATGATGACAGAGTTGCTTGATCCCAAGAACGATTATGTGTTCAAACGAATTTTTGGAAGTGAAGAGAATAAGGATGTGCTTCTGGCTTTTCTAAATCATACCTTTAAAAATGCAGGCGAATCCTTACTGACTGACATTTTGTTGATCAACCCTTATCTGGACAAGGACACTCAACATTGTTAATTTCAAAATGCTCGCTAATGACCAGTACCACAACGTATTTCATTTAAGAGAAGACCATACCGATATTCCGTTGACGGATGTTATAGAGATTCATTTTATGGAAATACCTAAGCTGAATGATGAAAATATTCAAATGAAGAATGGATTGGTGCGCTGGCTGTTATTTTTGAAAGGAATGACTAGATCAAGCTGGGAGGAGTTATTGATGCACGAACCGGAACCGGCGTTGAAAAAAGCCATGAGTGTATTGGAGTTTCTGAGCCAGGATGAGCAAGCACGTCAACAATATATCGACCGTCAGAAATTTCTATGGGATGAAGTTTCCATGATTGAGGGCGCACGAGAAGAAGGTCTCAAGAAAGGCTTGGAAGAAGGCATCCAAAAAGGAATCGAAGAAGGCATCAAAGAAGGCATCAAAGAAGGAGAAGCAGAGAGTAAACGTAAAATCGCAATCAATATGCTCGCTTTGGGGCTTGATCAAGATACCATTATCAAAGCTACCGGGCTAACATTATCTGAACTAGAAGAATTGAAAAAAGAAAAAGAATGATATGTATTTTCTCTTAAACCAGTTGTATATCCTTTCTTAGCAGAGGCCTTTTTTTGTTTTATGTAATGTTTTCTCTCACGTATCTGCAATGAATGCAAATTGGAAGCGGTTCAACCATTGACGGGAAACAGGTCGCACCTTAATATTAGGGAAACAATAAAATACCAACACGAGTCATGGACTTCAGTCGCATGAGAAAAGTCTATATTTGTCTGCTTTTGTCGATCAAAGCAACAATGCGTTGAAGCGTTCGTTTTGTCCCGCCCTATCGTGTCACTTGGATAACGATGAGGGCATCAACATTTTAGAAGATGGAGAGGGGTTCTCACACATGAAAAAGAAATGGTTAATGTCTCTGATGATGGTTGCATCTATGGTCGTAGCAGCTGGTTGCGGAAATAACAGCGGCGGTAGCACAGCGACCGAGGGATCGGGCAGCACAACAGGTGAAGGTACGGCAGAAAAATCCTATCGCATTGCGATCTCGCAAATCGTCGAACATCCATCGTTGGATGCCACACGTGAAGGATTTATTGCAGCGCTGAAGGATGCTGGTCTTGAAGAGAACAAGAATCTGACGATTGACTACAATAACGCGCAAGGGGATTCAACGAACAACCTGTCCATTGCCCAGAAGATTGCCGGGGATTCCAAGAATGATCTGGTCCTAGGGATTGCAACACCATCCGCACTGGCCCTGGCTCAACAAGTAAAGGACAAGCCATTGCTTTTCGCGGCAGTGACAGATCCACTGGGTGCCAAACTGGTGAGTGACATGGACAAGCCAGGCGGTAACGTAACAGGTGCATCGGATACGAACCCGGAGGCGATCGTGCAATTGGCTGATTTTATCGCCAAAAATTTGCCGGATGTGAAGACGGTAGGTCTGGTTATTAATGAGGGCGAACCGAATGCAGTTGTGATGGCTAACAATGCAGAAAAAGCACTCGCAACACATAATATCAAGCTGGTCAAAGCACCAGTTACGAACACATCCGAAGTAAAACAGGCGACCGATTCTCTAGTGGGCAAAGTGGATGCCTTCTATATCACACTGGATAATTCAGTAGTTAGCGCAGTGGATACAATCATCCAGACAGCGAATAAAAATAAAATTCCGTTCTTCTCCAGTGACCGGGATACCGTGGAAAAAGGGGCTTTCGCAACCGTTGGCTTCAAATACTATGATCACGGATACCAGGTGGGTGAAATGGCTGCGGATATTTTGAAAAATGGGTCGAAACCGGGCGACTTGAAAGTCACCGTGCCCGATAAGCTGGATCTGATTCTGAACCTGAAAGCTGCTGAAGCCCAAGGCATCACTGTTACCGATGAGATGAAGGCAGAAGTGAAGGACCAGGATAACAACATTATTCAATAATCTGACCGGAGATCCTCCGGCAGTAGCGATGCGAGGCGGACGTGCAGGCGGGTTCGCCTCATTTTTTTCGATAGACAGGGAGGAAGCAATGTGAATTTGACTTGGGGTTCAATTGAAGGGGCAATCGAGCTTGGATTGTTGTATGCACTGATGGCATTGGGTGTATATATTACATTCCGCATACTGGACTTCCCCGATCTCACCGTAGACGGAAGTTTTACAACTGGAGGCGCAATCGCGGCGGTCATGATATCCAACGACTTCTCTCCTTGGCTCGCTTGCTTGGCAGCAATGGCTGGAGGAATGGTGGCTGGCGCCTGTACAGGTCTGCTGCATACCAAAGGCAAAATTAACGGGCTGTTATCCGGTATTCTGATGATGATTGCCTTGTATTCGATTAATATGCGTATTCTCGGCGCACCGAACAAATCCATTATGGGCATGGACAACCCTTTTTCGGGTGAGCATGTCATGATCATCATAATCGTGGTTGTGCTGGTATTCAAAATCATGCTGGATCTGTTTATGAAAACAGATATTGGACTGGCACTGCGCGCCACAGGTGACAATAAACGCATGATTCGCAGCTTCGGTGCGAATACGGATGTGACCACCATTGTTGGTGTCAGTCTGTCCAACGGACTTGTTGCGCTGTCTGGAGCATTTATTGCACAGCAATCTGGTTTTGCAGACATTACGATGGGAATTGGGATGATCGTTATCGGACTGGCCTCCGTTATTATCGGGGAAGCGATTCTGGGTGCAAGAACCGTATTCTGGGCCACTCTTGCGGCCGTTGTCGGTTCAATTATTTACCGAATTGTGGTCGCGATCGCACTCCAGGTCGAATGGTTCGACACATCCGATCTGAAGCTAATCACCGCGGTGATCGTTATTATCGCACTTGTTTTCCCAACCATGCAGCGCTCCATGAAGCAGAAAAGTCTGGCTCGTAAACGAACCGAAGAGCTTATGGGCTCGTCGAGCCAACAGGCGAAGGGAGGCATGTGATTATGCTTGAGATTACACAAGTGACCAAACTGTTTAATCCGGGAACGACGGACGAGAAGACCGCACTGGTTGGCGTAAATCTGACCATGAATCCGGGAGATTTTGTGACGGTGATTGGTAGTAACGGCGCAGGAAAATCAACGTTGATGAACATTATCTCAGGCGTCATGAAGCCCGACATGGGCGATGTGCTGATCAATGATCGCTCCATCAAAAGCCTGCCTGAGCATAAGCGCAGCAGCTGGATTGGCCGTGTGTTTCAGGACCCGATGGCGGGTACAGCACCGCATATGTCCATTGAGGAGAACATGGCGATGGCGTACAAACGAGGCAAGGGGCGCGGATTGGGCTTTGGAGTTACCCGTGCAAGACGGGAGATTTTCAATGCCCAGTTGGAGAAGCTTGGTATCGGGCTCGACAAACGTCCCAATGCCAAAGTAGGCCTTCTGTCCGGTGGTGAACGCCAGGCGCTTAGTCTGCTGATGGCGACATTCACCCAGCCGCAGATTTTGCTGTTAGACGAACATACGGCTGCACTTGATCCTTCTCGTGCCGAGCTGATCACTGAACTGACAGAGACGCTTGTAAGGGAAATGAAACTCACAACCCTGATGGTCACACATAATATGGAGCAGGCCATACGTTTGGGTAATCGTCTGATTATGATGGACAAGGGCCGGATTATTCTGGACGTCAGTGAAGAGCGCAAGCGTACATTGACCGTACCTGAACTGCTGGGAGAATTCGAACGCATCAGTGGCAAAAAGATGGCGGATGATCGCGTGGTGCTCGGTTAGATCGAGGGAGCATTTTGCGCTCGGGAAGAAACGCAGTACATCTCGGTACAAAAACCTTTTGCGTTCTCGCAAAGGGTTTTTGTGGTATGTTGAACAGAATAAGGATCACAATTAGTAAGCATACATAGGAGGGCCGAGCATGTCGTTACAATTCGATGAAGGAACATACACCGTAACCCGGCGTACCGATTCGATTCGCCTGCTGGCGAAGGAATTTGCGCTGCTGCATTTTTTGTATGAGAACAAGGAAAAAGCCTTTACTCGCAGCCAACTGCTGGACCGGGTATGGCCCCTGGAATATCCGGTTGAACGCACCGTGGACGACCATGTGTATCGACTGCGCAAGAAACTGAAACGTTGGGAAGAAATTGCACTGGAGACCGTGCGTGGTTATGGTTACCGGCTTATCATCCGATCGAATATGGCGATATTGCCCTCTAACCCTTCCGCCCAAGATCAGGAGATGCGAGAAGTGATTCATGGATTGTTCCGCAAATATCATCTGTATGGGCAGGGCAAGTCGATGCTCACGCTGCTGGATCAGCAAGAAGCGCTGGGCATTGCGATTGATCCATTTTATCAGTTGTATATCCACTTTATTCAGGGAGATCTGGAATGGCTGATTACAACAACGGAAATTCCCTTCGAGGAACGTTTGTATTGGCTGCTCATTTTTACACATACCCTGATTGAACCATCGGAGAGTTTGCTATTGTACGAAAAGGCTCTGAATTCATCCGCTTTGTCTGCCGAACAGCTTCGTGAACTTCGCATTCTGAACATTGTTGAAGTCTACGCAGAGGTGGGCCAGTATGAGCAAGCCAAAGCCCGACTCATTGAAACGTATCATGTGATGGAGCAAGATGAACTGGTCCATTTCAGACTTCCGGTAAAGCTCTCAGCGTTGTATGTGGAACTGTGGGGTGGCAGCGGCGAAGCGGTAGAGGATCAAATGGCTTCTCTGCGTTCCGGGTTGAAAGATGCGCCATACTTGCGGGAAATCGGACGTTTTCAAGTAATGGAAGGCCTATGGCTGCTCAGACAAGGGAGAATACGAGAGGCAGAGCCGAGAATGGACGATGGTCTGGACGTATTGAAAATGACATTGAACGCACCGCTATATCTCAATTCGGCATACCAGATATTGTTGTTCATAGCACATCACCGGATAGAGGGGCGTCTTCGCACTAAATACCTTCAAATTCATGCGGATATCTCCAAAAGTTACGGCGTACCTGTTTATGGACAGCAAATTGTGGATGAAATTCGCACATTTTTATCCCCGTTTGCTCCATCCTCTGATCTTCCTCTGATATAACTCCCTTATGATTACAGCCAGGAACATACAAGCCAGCAACAAGGCTGTAATCAGGGGAGGAAGTATAACGTATGACCGTCGTTTCAAATGAACCCAATCCATCATCCATTTCGTCCAATAGCGCCTCCAAAAGCCTATGGACCAACTTCCGCTTCATGCGAATGTTTATTGCGTATTCGCTTGCAACCTTTGGAGATTGGTTTGACGCGCTCGCCATCCAGATAATGGTCGCTTATCGTTGGGGTGCTGATCCGCTGATCATTGCCCTTATTCCGGTATGTATGGCTGTTCCGGGTATCGTACTTGGCTCAGTGGCAGGTGCACTCGCTGATCGTTTGCAGAAGGTGAAAATCATGATGATATGTGATGTGATCACCGTTGTATTAACGGTTGCAATTCTGTTCGCGCCAAGTGCGGCTTGGCTGCTGCCGCTTCTTGCTTTACGAGCGCTGATGGGAGTATTCCATGTTCCTGCGCAGCAGGCACTCACCCGCCAAGTAGTAGCAGAGGAGCATTTGTTCCAGGCATCGTCATTGAACGGTTTTGTGAACCAATGCTCCAAAGTAGCGGGACCGCTGCTGGGTGCAGTCATTGTGGCCGTATTTTCACCACAAGTTTGTATTTTAATCAATGCTTGTACACGTTTGTTGTCCGGAGCCGTATTATGGCCTTTACGGCGTCTAACAGAGAATCCAGAATCGTCTTCATCGGACGGGAGTCCTTTGGAAACAGGGGAGACCACGGAATCTTTATTCAGCCAATGGCAGAAAGGTTGGCGTTTTATTCAGAGCAGCCGCATCCTTCTGAGTACGATTCTGTTTGGTTGCTTTGGATTAATGGCGATCCTCATGATCGATTACCAGTTTACGACGCTGTTTCGGGAGATCAAGCCTGGCAACGAAGCCCTGATTGGCTGGCTGGGATCATCCGCTGGGGCAGGTGCGGTTGTGATCATTCTCCTGTTGAATCGGCTTCCGCGAATTGGGTATGGCTGGGGGCTGGGTGGAGGATATTTGCTGATTGGTGCGGGAATTGCTGCGCTTGGTTGGGTTAGTTCTCAAACGTCCGAGTTCTGGATCATCATCTGGGGCTTATGCATCGGAGTGGGCAATGGTCTGTTCATGGTGACGTTGAATTACTTGCTGCAAAAAGAAACTCCGCCTGCCTATGTAGGCCGTGTATTCGGTATTCAAAACTCACTTTCCAGTGTCGTGCTGGTCGTTGCTCCACTTGCTGGCGGCGCCTTGATTCGGAGTGTAGGACCCAGTCCCACATTTCAATATATCGGCATGGCGACACTGGCCATTGGTTTGGCAGGCATGCTGCTGCAACGAATCTTATGGGTGGGGAAACAAGCGCATCCGGTAGAGTCGACTGGAGAACTTGGACAGAAGTCAGTCAGACAGCCATAATTGCCATTGTTACGGTAAAAAGAAGATCGAACGATGAACAGCCGCTACGGTTACTTATCCGTAAGCGGCTATTTCTATTTAATAGGGCAGTACATCATGCTTCCCACCAAGAGAAATAGGAAGTGGAGGCCATCAGCCCACCAACAGACAGGGATCCGCTCACCGACAGGTTAATGGACTGACCGGGAGGAACCACGTAACGTCCTAACTCGTTGGATAGAAAGGGCCCTACCTGCAAGGGCATAGCCAATAAGGTTGTGGTACCCGTGGGAGCGGCAGCGGAGAATCGTACCGTTGCAATGCTCGTATTACTGCTTGATAAATTATTGTTTACCGGTGTGAGTGTGCTCGGTGATGTCAATGTTCCATTTGCAGACAGAGTCATGGTACCACTGAAGGAAGAAAGCAAGTTGAGCGCGACCGTGATTCCACCGGAAAGCCGTGATATATATACATTTTTACCGCTCCCGACTGGGTTGGTCAGTTGGACAGTAGCAATAACACTGCCCCCCAGCAATCCTAGTGTTGTGGAGTTGGTTGAGCCTGCATTGTACAGATTGCCAGTACTACCTGCATTATTCTCAGGTGGAGCCACAATGCCGGGAGAAGTAAACGTATTAGTAATGGACGTATAAACGGGACGGTTTAGCGGGTTGAACACGTGTTCATTCGGCATTGTGCACACTCCTTTTCTAAATGATATGTCAGAATTCCCACCAGGAAAGATTAATGGAGGCGGTTTGGGAACCCGTTCCCGCACTGATGGATAGTGTCTGCCCTGGAGGGACGATGATAGAACCGTTCAGGTTTAACATATACATGCCCGCTGTAAGAGGAATGCTTAATAAGCTTGTTAATGTTCCCGTTAATGAGCCGGTATTTTGCCTTGTTGTCATCACACTCGTATTGGTATTGCCCAACAATGTATTGACTGGCGCAGGTGTGGTACCACCTGTAATGGTTCCGCCGGAATAGACAATGAGTGTAGCAGCTGCGGTTGTACCTCCGCTGATCCTAGAGACGTACAAGGTACGCCCACTGCCCGCTGCATTAACGACCTGCAGCAACAGATTTAGTCCAGCACCTACACTGACATTATTGGTAGTCAGTGCAAATGAACTGCCTGCGGCTGCCGCACCGCCCTCTGGAGTGGACTCAATGCCGGGGGCAGAGAATGTATTAGTCAGTTGAGTATATAAGGGGCCGTTGGATTGATTAAATACATTGGAATTGGTCATATAATCCACCTCCAATCTGTCTGAATAATCAAAGCGAAATTTTTGGAATGAACTGTTTCTATGAAAGTTTGAAAGAGAGCCGTGAAGAGGTTGTACTTGCAGTGTATGTGGGAAACAAGGGAAGGGTTTGGGATATGCATAGTAAATCCTCAAATAACGGCGCATGCCGTGCCCGTATTTTACATGCAGGCATACGATGCGGAAGCACATTTTTTAAGGGGAAATCGATATGAGTCGAACAGCGAAGCGTAGCAAGAAGAAAACGAACCAAACAACTAAATATGTCAGCCGCCGCCAATCCCGTCGTTCCTGCCGCGCTAAATTGCTGAAACCTCCTTGTGCCCGGATTACTCGTCCCCGGTTCAAGCAGGGTAGTTCCTCACGTACGACACTCCCTGGTGCTACTCACTGTTTTACAGAGCATACGTATGTCGGAGCCGAGACAAACGGTAGTATGAATTCTCTTCCGGCTCAAGACACCTCATCGCTCAGCATGTACACATATGGCATTGTAAATCGGGGCGAACATCCGGCTCTTGTGCAGATCCAGATCAGCCCTAATGCCAGAGACTATGCTGTGGACAGCCAGGAAGTGATTGCCGGAGGTCAAACCAAAGCGCTGGTGCCGCTGCGATTTCTGCGTTATACCCGGCTGGTTATCCAATCGGTTGAACCGGATCAGCCAACCCGGCTCGATGTTTATTTTCAGGGGCAGCGTATGCCGTAAGAACGTGGAATACAACCGATTTACCAGGGAGGAGGACGAGGCATATGCCTAACTTTACAACGTTTAACACGAATCCGGATAATCTCAGGACTTTGATTTTTGGTCATGATAGTACAGGTGCGGCCCAGCCGGTTCACACCGATACAAGCGGGAACGTACTCGGAATTATTTTGGATGGTACGATTAGTAATATATCAGGTCTCACTACCGTTACCATTAATGCCGGAACCATCACGAATATTCTGAACGGAACGATTACCAGCGTCCTCGGAGCAACGATCACGGCGGGTACAATTAACAGCGTGCTTGGCGCAACCGTGACTTCGGGGACATTAACAAACCTGCTCAATGGTACCATTACCAGCGTGCTTGGAGCTACAATCACCGCAGGAACGTTGACCAACTTGTTGAATGGTACAATCACGAGTGTACTCGGAGCGACGATTACAGCTGGAACGATCACCAGCGTGCTTGGAGCCACGGTAACGGCGGGAACGCTGACGAACTTGCTGAATGGTACAATCACGAGTGTACTTGGGGCGACAATCACAGCCGGAACGATCACCAGCGTGCTTGGAGCCACGGTAACGGCGGGAACACTAACGAACTTGCTGAACGGTACAATCACAAGTGTACTCGGAGCGACGATCACAGCCGGAACGATCACCAGTGTGCTTGGAGCCACGGTGACAGCGGGGACGCTGACAAACTTGCTGAATGGTACAATTACGAGCGTGCTTGGAGCGACGATTACCGCAGGGACGCTGACCAATCTGTTGAACGGTACAATCACCAGTGTACTTGGTGCTACGATTACAGCAGGAACACTGACGAACTTGTTAAATGGTACAATCACCAGTGTCTTGGGAGCTACCGTGACAGCGGGAACGTTAACGAATTTGCTGAACGGTACCATTACCAGTGTACTCGGAGCCACTATTACGGCCGGGACGTTGACCAATTTGTTGAATGGTACCATTACAAGCGTATTGGGAGCCACGATTACAGCGGGTACACTCAGCAGCGTGACGTCCATCTCGCAAAAGAGCTTTCAGGAATCACAGCTTCTTAGTACGCCGACGGCAAACACGTTTACACCGCTTCCGGCGGTCACGACGAGTGTATTCGGCACTTATTCTTTCTTTGTATATAACAGAGGGCCGGGGCTTAACCGGGTTGATGCCCGCGTTGAAATCAGTGCCAACGGTACCAACTGGTACGATGATGTGGACACGGTGACCGGGATTTTGCCAGGATCGGTGGATGTTCTGGTGCCGCAGCGTTTTCTCAAATATACACGTCTTTCCTACCGCTCCAGTCTGCTGGGAGCACCCAGCACGATTGATGTGTTCTTCAATGGACAAGGCACATAACCTGGTTTGTTGTCATATAGGTACATGGAGTCCCTTTGGTGGGCTTCATGTACTTTTTTTTGCATTGGAGGTGGCTGCATATGCAGAACAGGTTACTCGGAATTCATATGATTGTGCAAAATGAAGAACATCATCTGGCCCGCTGTCTTGACGGCTTCAAGTCGATTGGCTGCGAATGCTTCATTACAGATACCGGATCAACAGACCGTACACCGGAGATCGCCAGACATTATGGTGCAACGGTGCTTCACGCACGTTGGGAAGATGATTTTGCATATGCCAGAAATATAAGTTTGCCTCTTGCGAGCACAGAATGGATTCTGTGTCTGGACGCGGATGAGTATGTCATACAGGGTTTGGAAGAGCTTTTGGATTATCTACCGAAGGTCCATAAGAGCGTTTCGAGACTGCGGATTACGATAGAGAACCGAATTGGCGAGGGAGCGGGAGAGAGTGTGATCTTCCAACCTGTGCGTCTTTTTCGCACCCATCAAGAATATCGGTATGCGGGGCGTATCCATGAGCAATTGGTTCGTGGAGGAGCAAAGGATAATGGAAAACATGAAGAAGGCGCTCTGGAAATAAACGACTCCTTTACCCGTGAGGAAGACGGGATCGCTGAGCATGAACCCTTGGCTCCACTGCGTTTGGTTCATGATGGTTATTTGCCGTCCACGATTGCTCAAGGAGACAAACCCTTGCGTAATCTAAAGCTTTTGCAGCAGGAGTTAGCTGATCGTCCGGGGCAACCTTTTCACCTCTATAATGTGGGGGTGACATACTGCCAGCTAGGGAATATCGAACAGGCAGCAGAAGCCTTTACTGAATCCTTTCTTCATACACCCTTGCAAGCTCCGTATCGCTCCACCCTGGTTCGGGACTATGCCAAGGTTCTTCTGGCAATGGGGCGCTATGACGAGGCTCATGGATTATTGGCGGTAGAAAGACAGCGTTATGCGGGGTATGCCGACCTGCATCTGATATATGGAGAGATTTTGGAGCAACAGGGTCTGGAGGAGAGGGCCTACAAGTCCTATGCAAGAGCAACAGATTGCCGGGAGGGCTTCAATGGAGCTGATCTCAAGGACAATAACAAGGCAGAGATTCGAGGCATACATCAGCAGGCAATCGAGCAAACAGATAAACCGGGAAGCGATGAATTACGTGAGGGCAAGTCCTCTGATGATGTTCACAGAGAGCCAGACCGATTGGAAAGGCATTACGTAACGGATATAGGTAGCGATAGCTACAAGGCCTATACAGCCATGGGAAGGCTTGCACAGAAAAGAGGCTTTCTGCAGGAGTCTGCTCATCTGTACAGCCTGGCTCTGGGGAGTGAGATCACGTATGCTCCTGCATGGACAGGGTTAGCCGATGTATTGCAGCAATCCGGAGAGACGGATGAAAGCATAACAGAGACACTATGCGCACGCTGGAAAGAGCATTCAAAGAAAGAGGATCCAGATCTGAGCGGAGTCACATACGATGATGGTCAGGCATATGTGGTGTATGCACTTGCTTCCAGCGGAGCGTATGGGCAAGCATTAGACTTGCTACATGGAGATACCCGAAATTTGCGTATAGAACATGAAGAGTACCTGTATTGGATGTTATGTGCCAACAGGGTATCAGATGCGTTGCAGTTCGTGCAGAAACAGTGGAGTGACGAGCATCTTGCGGGCGTAAACCTCCAACCTGAGCAACGACTGGATTTGGCATTGACCTATTGGGCAAATGAATTATCTGTATCCGAATCATTTATGGCAGCAGCAGAACCTCAGGATAGGGAAGGCTGGAGACTGCTGAATGGCCTGCTGGATACGGGAAAACGAATGCATGTCGAGGATGACAGAGATGGGGAAATAGTTCACCAGACGCTTCACGCTGCAACGGAGCTGAGTAAGAACATATTGATTCGGGCAGTGCAAACGGGACAATTGGCGTTTGCCAAGAAGCTATACGAGAAGATGACTGCAATTAACTCTGAACACGACGAAAATGGTGTTCATAGCCGTTGGATGGCCGCTGTTCTTTACCGCCAGGGATACACCATGGCGGCCGCAGAGCTGCTGATTCGATCTATGTCACAAGGCGATTTAGATGCGGAAAGCCTCTTTTACCTTGGGGAAGCCGTGTATGCTAAAGGGCATTACGATCAGGCATTAATTCTTTTCCAGCAGGCATTGGAGAAGGATTCAGAACAGCGGCAGGCGAGGGCTGGAGCTGCTGTCTGTTATATACGGTTGGCGCTGGGGGTTATCAGACAGGAACTAACTCGTTCTCCCGCTGATAAGGTGCTCATGGCACAACAAACTTTGCTGGAACAGCAGCTTCGCACCGCCGAAGGACTTCCTTGGCGTACGGTGTTCCATGCAAGGGAAAGGAGGAACCAGCTTGCCGACCAAGCACATTTCATTATGCATGATCGTGAAGGATGAAGAAGAGCTATTGCCTCATTGTCTCGAAAGTGTCCGTGGGGCGGTGGACGAGATCATTGTTGTGGATACCGGTTCGTCGGACCGAAGTCCTGCCATTGCCAGGGAATATGGGGCAGAGGTTGTGCCGTTTAAGTGGAGCGACGATTTTGCCGCGGCACGAAATGCTGGACTGGAGCAGGCTTCGGGCGAATGGATTCTTTTTCTCGATGCGGACGAGGCGCTGGATAAGACTGCACGGGAGCAGATCAGAAGCTGGACGGCAGCCAGCGGATGTGACGGATTGTTTTTAAATATCCATAACTATACAGGTTCGGGTCAGCAAGGGGTGACGGTAAATCCGGTATTGCGCCTCTTTAGGAACGAGCCGGAGCATCGGTTCGAGGGTCGGATTCATGAGCAGATCGCGGTGGCAATTTGTCGGAAAAATCCACAGGCTGCTTTTCACGTGACAGACATGATCATCCACCATTACGGGTATCAGACGGCCATTGTGGAGCGCAAAGATAAGGTGAACCGGAATTTGCGTTTGCTTCAACAGGCGGTGGAGGAAGAGCCAGATCAGCCGTTCCATCACTATAACCTGGGTGTTGAGTATTTACGGATGGGGGAAACGGAACAGGCGCTGAAGACGTTTGGGGTAGCAAAAGCGGGAATTGATCCCACCCTGACAAGTTATGCACATCTGTTGTTCAAATATGAGATTCGCTGTTTCCAGCATTTGAGTCGCTGGCAGGAAGCATTGGATCACATCCATGCTGCTCTTGAACTCTTCCCAGAATACACGGACCTGCTGCATCATCGCGGAGTATGTGAGGAGGCGTTGGGCGAGACCGAAAAGGCAGAGCTATCGCTGCGTGAAGCAGTTCGTATGGGACCGCCGCCACCCATATTTCATACAGAAGAAGGAATCGGAACCTATCAGACATGGTATACCCTGGGTAGGCTGCTGGAGGGGAGGGCGGACCTTGAAGGCGCAGTGGATGCTTATGTGGAAGCAGTCCGTGCCAAATCGAGCCTGCTGCCGCCCTTGTACCGGATTTTTCGGATCATGCGGGTTTCGGGTCAAGAGCAACACTTGGTGGAGCTGATTAGGGAGCGATTTGCAATGACTTCAGAAGAGGCAATTCAGAAAGTATTGGGCATTCTGGAGCAGTGTCGTTGCTATGATACAGCTGTGCAGTTGTTGCCAGACATATCTTCAGACCTTTCAGCGGAGATGAGGGGGAGGTTATCCATGGCTGAGGCTCTGCTCCAGATTCAACAGGGAAAATGGAACAAGGCACACCTTAAGCTGCATACGATACGGCGAAAAAAAGGAGAGCTTTCTGTACCAGCTACCCATTGGATAGAGCGACTAAACTGGATTGAAGGAAGACCAATAGAGGGGAAAGATCGACTGACTGCGTGGCTGTATCGTCATTCGCAACCGGGTACGGAGTCGGAGCGATATCAACAGGCAGAACGAAGCAGTAGTTCACAAGTGGTTGCCCAAAATGACGACTCAAACGTGGCTGCTGAAACAGCATATAATGGCTGGCAGGCACTTGGACTGATGATGGAAGGATGTGTGCAATCCGGGAAATGGGATGTGCTGCATGCGCTGGTTCAGCTTGGTGAGGGGCAGTTGGCAGAAGGAGTATATCCATTGGTGGAAGGCGCACGTCAGGAAGCGGCAGAACCCTTTCCCGGGGCCTCCGATTCACGTGTGGGAACCAGCTGGTTGGTGAAAGGGCTTGTCAGTGCTGCCGATCATCATTTGGAGGCATTTGCTCAAGGGACAGAAGGACAGCGAGACCATTGTTGGCCTGTGGTTCAGCAGATTAGGCTGGATTTACCGGGGCCGGATGGTTTTGAGTTTTGAAGATTGAATGAAAGAGAGTAGAACCCCGAATAGGAAGGAGGGAGGATGAACATGCAGACAGGAATCAGCCTGTGCATGATCGTGAAGGATGAGGCTAGGTCACTTCAACGGTGTCTGGATGCTATTCAGGATGTTGTGGATGAGATCATCATTGTGGATACGGGATCAACGGACGAGACGATCGACATTGCCCGTCGTTATGGTGCGGTTGTCATCAGTACGGCATGGACCGGAGATTTTAGTGCTGCCCGCAACCTGTCTCTTGCTGCTGCCGCTCATCCTTGGATTCTGGTACTGGATGCGGATGAAGTCTGGATGCAGACCGAGCACAATCTGGCCGAGATGAAGCGGCTGCTGACCTCAAGTCAGGACGACGTATGGGGATACTGGATACAGGTCACGAGTTTGCTCGGAATGTCAGGAGAAGAGCGTGTGACGGATGCGGTGTGTCGTTTATTTCGGAATGATCCCCGGATTGCTTTTCAAGGCATGATTCATGAAGAAGTGGCATCTTCGATTCTGTCCTTCGCTCCGTGGGGTGTGGTCGATTCCGGGCTTGAAGTTATTCATTATGGCTATCTGGAGCACGTTATTGTTGGCAAAAATAAACCCGAGCGCAATATGCGGCTGATTCGCTCCGCTCTCCATGAGTCACCGGATCAACCGGAACTGTTATATGCCATGGCTGCCGAGTGGTTTCAGCAAGCAAGATACGATGAAGCGCTCAGGTTGTTACAGCCTTTGCTGGCAAAGCTTACGCCGGAATGCGGATATCACTCGGATCTGGTACTCAAAACGGCTTATGCCTGGCGGGAACGTAGCCGCCCAGAGAGAGCACTCGCTATCATTGAGGAATGGAGGCCGGTGTATGCTGACTTCCCTGACTTGCTGGAGCTTGGTGCTGTGTTGGAGCTCGATCAGGGACGGGATGCTGCGGCGCTTGACTGGCTCAAACAGGCGAAAGCTGCAGCATCCACAGCCAGTCGATATACGTCCGTTTCCGGTGCGGGAACGTATCGCAGCCTGACTCTGGAAGGCATGGCCCATGAACGGCTGGGCTGCTGGCAGGAGGCAGCTAAGGCTTATACATCTGCGCTCGCCGTACAGCCCGGCAGCTTGCCAACATGGCAGCGGCTGTTACTGCTGGCGGCAGCTAGCGGGCGGCCGAACGCCATCGCAGACGCAGCCCAGCGGATAAGCCTGCCGCCTGCGGCCTGGCAGGCGCTGATCCCGGCCGCGCTGGATGCGCATCGGCCGGAATGGTTGCTGCGCCACGCGGCATCGCTGTCCGCCGCGCTGCGGGCGCAGCCCCTCGCCGCCGGGCTGGCGCTGGCCCAGCTCGGCGAGGACGCCGCTGCCCGGGCGGCCTTGCAGCCCTGGGCGACGCATGCGCAGCACGGGCCGGAGGCGGCGCTGGCACTGTGGGCGCTAGGCCACAAGCAGCCCGGCGAGCATCGCACCCGGGCTGCGGCTGGCTCAGCGCGAGGCGCCGTAGCGTCGTCGCCAGCGCTGCGTAAGGCCCGCCAGCAGGCAGCCGCGCCCGACGCAGCCCGCGCAGCCGAAGCGCTGCTGCGCGGCGGCGCCCCGGCCAGCAGCGCTCTGCAAGCGCCGCAGGCCGTGCACGCCGCGGCGCTGGCGCTCGCGCGCGTAGGCGCCTGGGCCGCATGGCTGCGCCTGCTGCGGGCCCTGCCGCCCGGCCAGGCGCCGGCGCTGCTCGCGGCGCTTCCGCCTGCGGCCCGCTGCGGGCTGCTGCGCGCGCCCGCGAGCGTGCGTGAAGGGCTGCTTGCGCTATTCGGCACGCCGCATGGCGTGCAGCAGCCCTTCACGCACGAAGTGCCCGCCATGGTACTGGCGGGCACGCTCGCTTTGCTCGCCGGGCGGCAGCGCACTGCGCGTGATTGGGCCGAATCGGCCCAAGTCACTGCACGGCAACCCGCCGCCTCCGGCAGCCCGGCGACGACCATCCCGCCGGGCCTGCATACCCTGCTGCGCCTGACATCACTCGGCGCAGCATCCACCGAAGCATACGCTAACCAGTGCAGCATGCTGCTGGTTCATCTCTAACGGCTTCGGTATCCAAAAGATTTAAGGATTTAGAGTTAATCTGAATCTACGCCCTCATCACTGATCCCATTTATCCATCCCAATTACTCCTTACGAATAACAGCACGAAAACAACGGATTGCCGGGCCATACATGTCAGACCAGATGGCATCCTCCGGTTCTTTCACGCTCAGCTTACCTTCGATCGTCAGTCCAGTGACAGCCATAATGGTCTCCAGCAGATCAGGGCGCATCTCTGGCACATCAAACGTGGCTATCAATCGTCCGTCCGGCTTTAGTACCCTGGCGAATTCGCGAAAGGCCCGCAGCATCGTGCCTGTATCCAGATGCTCCAACACAGAGATGCAGAATACGCTGTCAAACATCTCCGATTCATACGGAAGCTGAGCCAGATTGGCCTGCGCAAGATGCAGTCGGTCCAGGCTCGATTCCGGCAGATCGCGTGCGGCCAGCTCACCAAAATCAGAAGCGATATCCAGCCGGATCGCTTCTCTGGACAAAATGCGCTCATCCCAATCACAGGCATGAACTTCCCGGCAGTACTCTGCCAGCCAGAATTTGAATGGATGGGATATACCACAGGCAGCGTCGAGTACGACGTCTTCCTGCCGCGCAAACTGGCGTGCCCATTCGTACTCGTACGGACGGCTCCACCACGCAGGATGCAGTGGAAAAACCAATGTATCCGTTTTGGGGTCACCCTCCCGAATGTATCTTGATTCCGTGAAATCCGTTGCATTTGGTGTATCCATCATCCCCGAATTCCCTCCTTTAATCCTGCTTCTGCCAGAAAAGATTCCAATACCGTACTCCATCTCCGCCGCCAGTGGGATATGTCGTAGGATAGCGCCGTCTCGCGGGCATAGATACCCAGCCGCTCCCGCTCGGCCTTATCCTGAACGAGACGCAACAGCGCGGCGGTCAGCGCTTCTTCCCCTGGAGGTACCAGCAGTCCGTTGAAGCCATCCTGAATCAGATCATTCAGTCCGCCAACATTGGAAGCAACAACCGGAAGCCCGCAGCTCATTGCCTCCAGACAAGCGTAGGATGTTCCTTCCGAGAAGACCGTCGGGATCACGGCGATATCCGCCTGATGGTAGGCATCGCGGATATCCCGAAAATCATACGTGCGCTGTATAATTCGATCCGCATGGGGGTGTGTGCGATGCCAATATCGGAAGGATCGGCCCACCGTACTGCCTTCGACCAGCTCTCCCGCAAATTCGACCTCCAGATCAGGAGAGGCACCGAGCAGTCGGTCAGCTGCCAGCATCATCGGAATAATGCCCCGTTCCATGCTGATGCGGCGCGGATATAAAATGCGCAGTGGACGCGATGGGTTCACATGAATTGCAGCCTTTGTGTCGTCGCCCTGATCCTTCAAATGTTCACCCATCAGCTCATTTGGCTGCCGACCAGTGTGGCCCTGTCGGATATCCCTCGAGTCCAGTTCTTCAGCGATTACTGTCACCTCGGATCTGTTCGCCCGTACCATGCCGTCTCCATCGTTTCTTCCCCTCACGGACGTAGCATTCAACCCCGAGATGGTAGCTTCAGCATGATCTTCATGGCCTGCAAGATCTTTCTTCCATGCAGCCAGCCATTCTTCTTCCTGTTCATGCTCGAACGTACGTCTTGGCGGAGCAGGTGTGAAGTAGGAGGTATCCACTGCATTGGGAATGAGCACGACCTGACTGGCATCCGCAAACGTACAAGCAGCACGGCAAAAGGTCTGAAAATGTGAATCGACCGACACGATGCGTACAAGTCCATCCAGTGCCAGTTGAATATGCTCCGATACTTGCTGCTTGGTTTCCAGCGGCAGCGCGGGACGATCCCAGTTAATACCGTGGCAGATGCCGAGACTACCCGGCTTGTAGGCAATGGGCTGCCACAGGCAGCTTGCATAGATCACAGGCCCTCGCGCTGCGGCAGCCATTCGGGCAAAAGCTTCGGGCACATCATTCATATCGTAGGCATACCCATATACATCGATCTGTTCCGTACGGGTCTGAAAAGCTTCAAAATAGGACAACTGATGAACCTCGGGGATGTGTCCCAATCCGCGGATTACACTGCACAAATCAAGAACGTAACGCTCCAGACCGCCCCCGAACACCCGGCTGAATTCACGGTTATATCCATCGGTGAAGCTGTGTGTCAATATGCTGACCACGCCCATCTCACTGCTCCTCCTTCCACGGAATCAGTCGGGGATCCGGATCCAGAATCGATTCATAGTGTTCCAGGCTTCCCCACTCGCCGTGTGGATCAATTCGTTTATAACGCAAATATTTTCGAACCCGATCCTCCAGACTTCCTGCCCAGCCAAGATGCTGGACTTTCAATTCTGTGCTGATTCCGGGCAGTACGGTGCAGGGCAAGGGAAGGCGAGGCACATGATGATTTTGCTGCGGATAAAAGTAAGGATAACCCGGCATATAACGGACCAGGGAAGCGGTATGACGTCGGTGAAGCCCCCAAAGCTCATCTTCCCGATAGTGGGTTCGTCCGCCCCACATATCGTAGAAGCGGAAAGCGATCCAGTCCGCATGGTCCTGGTTAATCAGAGCGCGTATCGCTTTCTTCGCTTCCGTGCTGTATAGCTCATCGGCATCAACCGAGAGCAGCCAATCCGGCGAGGTACCTGCTGCTGCTTGCCATAGTGCATTGCGTAATCGCCATTCCTCCGCAAATAACGGCTTTTCCAGCACTTCCAGACGAACGACCTTTGGATAGGCTCTGCATAGATCGGGTGTTCCATCTGTGCTGGCATCGTCCACAATGACGATCTCATCCACAAATTCACTTAAATCGTCCAGCACTTCCTCCAGATATCGCCCTCGCTCGTTACGTACCTGAAGCATGGCGGTCAGTTTATTGCCCTGACTTTTACGAACCCGACGAACGGAAAACGGCTCTCTGAATAGGTCTGTATCCTGGTGTTTTGCAGCATGCTGCTGATCCCCTTGCCCCTCTGGGTCAGCATGCAGCGATTCCAGCGTTTCAGTTGGAGTATAAGTTGTTTCGGATCGTATATCCTTATGCACCATCGGTCCATTCACATGTAGTCTGCGCTTCTTCGGGTCCAGCATCATGGCACCTCCCCCAGCAATTGCTGGACGGCTTGATCCAACAGCTCCATCTCGACGATTCGCGCAAGAGAATCTTCATCCTCCAGTGCCGTCTCCAGAAATTGTCTCACCGCCCCGTGACGTTCTCCCCGCAGAGCCAGAGCTAGACCTGATAATTGCCGATAATCCTGTCGGCTGGGGCTATCCTGAATATCCACTGCGTGCACCAAATCTAATGCATCTTCCACACGTCCAGTCTCCTGATAGATACGAAATTTCCAATGCCGTGCCGTTTCGCCTCCGAGTTCATCCAAAATGCGCAATGCGTTTCCATAATCATCATTCAGACGCAGCAGTTCTGCCCGGACAAGCTGTTCCTCCCCGGCCTCCAGCCAGCGACAGAGTTGTTCATAATGGTGCCGTTCCTGCTCGTTGCCTGCGCTGATTCCATAAACCTGCAGCGCGTTCTCGATTTCTCCGGCCCTTGCATGAATCGCGGAGAGGAATCGATAGTGGGAGCTTAAACAATCATTGCGCCCGTTTAATATCGCGTGGGAGAAGGCCTCCTTGAGTGAAGCGGCCGCTCTGGAATCCTCTAGCACATATTCATAGGCTGCCAGCAAAAAGGAAATTGTCTCATGCGCTCCAGCTTTGGACCGAAGCTGACGATAGAAGTCGGCCCGCACACTGCATTGCAGCTGGGTGACCGTATCCTGAACACCCGAGAGGGTCTGTCGCAGCGCATGCAGGAATAGCAGTTCATAGTCCCGGAGAGGGACTTCGAGGTCATCCTTTTGCATGACGCCAGCAGGGGAGGAATCCTCTCCATTCAGCCAGATGGCGCGTACACCCTGGAATACCAGCTTCATGTAGCGTGTTTCTGAAGTGGTGCCCACCAGATCGGCGATACCGACCAGTCTTGAAATACAGCTCTCCCATAAGGGGGACTCCGCTTCTTCACCAACCGGCTCGGGAAGAAGTACAATACAGAGCTCCGGATGGAGCGAGGCTGTGGCGGTAAGCCAGTAGGGATGAGCAACCACAGCAACCGTACGGGGCTCTTGCAGCAATTGTTCTGCTTCGGGAAGCGTGATAACGGTAATATTCGCAGGCATTTTCTCGGAGCGCTCCAGGCTGCTGACATAGTAGACAGGCCCTTCCGCGACCATCAGAGCAGCGATGTCTGGATAGGGAAAAGCAGACCATCCTCCCTTCCGGGGGAAAAGAATATAACGAAAGGCAGGCAGGTCCGTACTTGACTCTTCTGCATCTACCCCTTGATGAGGCTCCGGGTCCGGGATCGGAGACAGCTCTTCCATCGATGAATCACCTCACTTGATTTACATTTTTGTCCGTTCATGGATTGAAGCATCACCACCTGATAAACATCAGATTGGCGCTGCTTTGAATGATATTAATGAATCCAATAATTCAATATGTAATGCCCATTTTGCCCAGCGTATTTTATGCCTGACACTAACATATGGGCGTTCCGTCCCAAACATGAGCATCTTCCGTGAATAGACGAAGCTGGCAAGCCCAAAGATTAGGTTTATTTTTTTCTATTGTGTGACCATCGTCACTTTTTTTTGCTGGCATGGCAGGGTTTGTGATAATTGTCACATGTATAAAATAGTCTATCTGGCACAATACGTTCATCAATACGTGTTTGGCTGACAGAAACTGAAGAAGGGGCTTCAATGCCAAATACGAACACTGCGATATGAACAGAAAGAAGGGGTAACGGTATGGATCCGATCATGTTATCGCGTATCCAATATGCGCTCACAACGATTTTCCATTTCTTTTTTGTACCGCTGTCCATCGGTCTTGTGCTGCTGGTAGCCATTATGGAGACGTTGTACGTAGTGAAGGGTAAGGAAGTTTACAAAACGATGGCCAAATTCTGGGGCAAACTGTTCCTGATTAACTTTGCCGTCGGTGTGGTCACGGGTATCTTTCAGGAATTCCAGTTCGGCATGAACTGGTCCGAGTATTCCCGGTTTGTCGGGGATGTATTTGGTGCGCCGCTGGCGATTGAAGCCTTGCTGGCGTTTTTTATGGAGTCTACCTTTATTGGGCTTTGGATTTTCGGATGGGATCGTTTGTCCAAAAAAGTGCACCTAGCTTGTATCTGGCTGGTATTTGTCGGCACATTCCTGTCTGCGCTCTGGATTCTGGCAGCCAATTCATTCATGCAGCATCCGGTTGGCTTCGAGATTAATAATGGCCGCGCTGAGATGAATGATTTCTTTGCACTGATTACAAATGGTCAACTGCTGGTAGAGTTCCCGCACACGATCTTTGGTGCCCTGATGACAGGTGCATTCGTCGTAACTGGGATTAGTGCTTACAAGTTGATGAAGAAGCAGGATGTGGAGATTTTCCGCAAATCGTTCAACATTGCCATCATTATTGGCCTGGTTTCCTCGCTGGGGGTTGCCTTCTCTGGTCACTTCCAGGCGCAATATCTGGTGGAGACGCAGCCAATGAAAATGGCAGCCAGTGAAGGAACGTGGACGACGACGGAAGACCCTGCACCATGGACCGTGGTAGCCTTTATCGACCCGAACAAACAGGAGAATTCCGGCGAGATCAAAATCCCCGGATTGCTCAGTTATCTGTCCTACAGCAAGTTCTCCGGCAGTGTCAAAGGCATGAAGGAATTGCAGGCGGAGTATGAGCAGACGTATGGTCCAGGAGATTACATTCCTCCGGTAAGGACGACGTTCTGGAGCTTCCGCATCATGATTGCTGCGGGCGGAATGATGATTTTGCTAGCGATATACGGTACATTTCTGGCGATGCGCCGCAAATTGGAGGAAGCAGGCAAATGGTTTATGCGCTTGATGGTGTTTGCCATCTCTCTGCCGTTTATCGCTAATACATCGGGATGGATTATGACTGAGGTAGGAAGGCAGCCGTGGACGGTATTCGGTTATATGACGACGGAAGCCGGGGTGTCACCCAACGTGTCTGCAGGTCAGATTTTGTTCTCCACCATCGCGTTTACAGTCACTTATGCAATCCTGGGAGCGGTGATGGTCTACCTGTTCGTTCGTGAAATCAAGGCAGGGCCATATGCAGTCGAAAAGCCGGAGGAGCATGATGAATCGGCCGATCCGTTCGGCGTGGATGGGGGTTATTCTGTTGTCACTAAGTGAGTTGTGGTTTTTGCTGATTGCCGTCTTGTTTGTTGGTTTTTTCTTTCTGGAAGGTTTTGATTTTGGTGTGGGCATGTCTACTGCAATGATTGGCAAAACGGATCGTGAACGTCGTACTCTGATCAACTCGATCGGTCCGTTCTGGGATGGGAATGAGGTCTGGCTGATTACGGCAGGGGGTGCAATGTTTGCAGCCTTCCCGCATTGGTATGCCACGCTGTTTAGCGGTTTTTATCTGCCGCTAGTTGTGGTACTGCTGGCCTTGATCGGACGCGGAGTTGCCTTTGAATTCCGCAGCAAAATGAGACATGAACGCTGGCGCAAAACATGGGACATCATCATTGTAGTCTCCAGTGCGTTACTGCCATTCTTGTTCGGCGTTGTTTTCGCTACCTTGATGAAAGGCCTGCCTATTGATGCTCAGATGCAGCTCCGTCCCAGCTTCCTGGACATCGTCAATCCGTATACGGTGGTAGGTGGGTTGAGCGTTACGTTGTTGTGTCTGGTGCATGGTCTGCTGTTTGCTTCCTTGCGGACCGTCGGAGATCTTAGAGAACGTGCCCTGAATATGGCCAAAAAACTGATGCTGCCGCTGGCCGCGATCCTCGCGATCTACGCTGTGATGACATACTTCATGACCGATGTGTTCGCCGTACGCGGCTGGGCTCTCTGGATTATGGTTGTCCTTGGCGCTGCTTCATTGGGGCTGGCCGCTTACTTCGTGCGTCAGAAACGTGAAGCCTGGGCCTTCGGCATGACGGGAGCCGTGATTGCAATCGCGTTTGCATCCGTATTTATCGGTCTGTTCCCAAGGGTCATGGTGAGTTCAATGGGTTCGGCGTTTGACCTAACAGTCTATAATGCTTCATCCGGTGCATATTCTCTGAAAGTGATGACGATTGTGGCTTGTACGCTGCTTCCGTTTGTACTCGGCTATCAGATCTGGAGTTATTACATTTTCCGCAAACGTCTGAACGATCAGCATCACCTGGAGTACTGATATGGGACGGGGGCTGCTGAAGCTGCCGGGCATCAGGCCAGTACTTGCGCTGGCCTCAGCGCTAGTACTGTTACAGGCGATGACGATTATCATGCAGGCGAAATGGCTAGCACAGGCGATTACGGCATTGTTTCAAGGTTCACCCGTAACGGAGCAGTACCCGGTGCTGCTGTTGTTCCTGGCCGCTTTTGCTGTCCGCTATGCCCTGTCATTCTGGTTGCAGCTCATCGCTTTGCGGTACGCGGAGAAGACAGGAAACGATCTGCGTAGACAGATGGTGGAGCAGTGGTTCCGGCTGGGACCGCGTTTTGCCAAAACGGAAGGAACAGGGCACCTGGTCACCTTGGCACGCGAAGGAACAGCCCAGTATAAGACGTATCTGGAACTGTTTATTCCTCGAATGCTGGGGATGGGGTTCACGCCAATCGTTATTCTGTTCTATGTCTTCAAGCTGGATATGATGTCCGGGGTTATTTTGACGCTGACGCTGCCGATCCTGATTGTGTTTATGATTTTGGTGGGATTGGCTGCACAACGCAAGATCGATGGACAGTTCAAGTCGTACAAAGCGCTTGCGAACCATTTTGTAGATACGCTGCGTGGACTGGAAACACTCAAAACACTGGGACAGGGCGGGAAGCATGGAGAAACGATCATTCGGGTCAGTCAGCGATATCGCAAGGCTACGATGTCTACGCTGCGTATGGCTTTTCTGTCCTCCTTCGCACTCGATTTCTTCACCATGCTGTCGGTGGCTTCGGTGGCGGTTGGCTTGGGGCTGCGCCTGACGGAAGGACATATGCTGCTTGGACCAGCGCTGACCGTACTCATTCTCGCACCGGAATACTTCCTGCCTGTACGAATGGTAGGCGCAGATTACCACGCTACACTGGACGGCAAAGAGGCCGGGGAAGCGATCAGCCAGATGATTGAACGAGGGAAAATGGCCGAACGTAAGCAAAAGGAAGCATACACAAGTGCTGTTCTACATGGTGTGTCAGAAAAGAACGGAGAATCCTCTTCGTCTGAGCCTTCTTCTGGCCTAAGCAGTGTGGCTCCATCCACCATACGGGTGGACTTGCGCGAGGTAAATGCCCGAACTGGCGTGGCTGCTTTCTCATCGAAACCCTCTTGGGAGGCAACGAGCAGACTGGCGCTTACCAACGTACAGGTACGGCATCAGGAAGACGGGCCATGCTCGCTGAATGATGTGACGTTTCAGGTTTCTGGTCTTGGCAAAGTAGGGATTATCGGAGCGAGCGGAGCAGGGAAATCAACCTTGATTGATGTGCTAGCAGGTTTCCAGCAGCTTACTTCAGGTCAGATCTTATATAACGGCCAGCCCTTATCTCCAGAGATGATGGAGGATTGGAGAAAACAAACGGCGGCGATCCCGCAGCATCCAACTATTTTCAGTGGCAGCTTAGCGGATAATGTTCGGTTCTATATGCCTGAAGCTTCGGATGCGGAGGTGGCTGATGCCATTAACGCAGCAGGTCTGCATAAGCTTACCTCCTCCTTGCCAAATGGGTTGCAGGAACCGATTGGGGCTGGGGCAAGGCAGCTCAGCGGCGGGCAGGAACAGCGGGTGGCTTTGGCGAGGGCCTTGCTTAGCGCGCGCCCAATTCTGCTGCTGGATGAGCCGACTGCGCATCTGGATGTGGAGACTGAGTATGAACTGAAACAGACGATGTTACCGCTGTTTGAGGGTAAGATGGTCTTTCTGGCAACACATCGACTGCATTGGATGCCCCATATGGATCGCATTATCGTGATGGAGGGCGGCACGGTTGCAGAGACAGGAACACATGAAGAATTGTTGGCCCGACAAGGCGTATATTACCAGATGATTCAGGCCCAGATGGAGGCGGTGTAAGATGAAAGCCGGATATGAGCAGACAGAAACAGCCCGGAGCGGGAGCAAAAAGAATAGCTGGATCACTCCGTACGTGGCAAAGTACCGCTGGAGACTCGTGGCAGTCATTGCGCTGGGGATATGCGCTACATTATGTGCTGTGCTGCTGCTTTTCACCTCCGGGTTTCTGATCTCCAAGTCGGCGCTCCGTCCTGAAAATATTTTGATGGTATATGTACCTATCGTGGGAGTTCGTGCATTTGGGATTTTCCGTGCCGTATTCCGGTATGTCGAACGTCTGGTGGGTCATGATGCGGTTTTACGTATACTCGCGGATCAGCGCGTGAAGCTGTATCGGATTTTGGAGCCGCAGGCACTGTTCCTGCGCTCTCGTATGCAGACGGGAGACGTACTTGTTGCTCTTGCAGAGGATGTAGAACGACTGCAGGATATTTACCTGCGTACAGTATTTCCGGCGGTTACGGCGCTCATGATGTACGGTGGAGCTGTTGTGGCCTTTGGCAGCGTTGATCTGGGTTTTGGAATGTTTATGGGGTTGTATATGCTGTTTCTGGTTGCCGTGCTGCCTGCCATTTCGCTCCGAGTGACGTGGAAGTTGCGGGTGCGGCTGAAGCGGGAGAATGCTGAGTTGTACACTCGTCTGACAGATGGTGTGCTTGGCCTCGGGGATTGGATAGCAAGTGGACGAGCTGAAGAATTTGTGCGTCGGCAGGAAGAGACTGAAGGCCAGGCAGATATGATTCGCCTCCGCTTGCGACAATGGACGCGCTGGCGTGATCTGGTTGCCCAATGTGTGATCGGACTAATGGTGGTATCCGTGACCTTATGGGCGGGAAATGCAGCTTCTGCGGGACAGCTGCCTGCGGTTATGATTGCAGCATTTGTACTGGTACTGTTTCCACTCACGGAAGCACTGCTGCCCGTAGGAGATGCCGTGGAGCATATCCCGCAGTATCGTGAATCGCTGGAACGATTGCAGCACTTGGAAGGTGAAGAGCATAAGCCAGAACAGTCTGGAACCGAAGAAGCGAATGCAGCAGCCGGAGCCAAAGCGGAGATGACCTTAGGTGTATCAGGCAGCAATCTGGTAGCTGGAGAGCAGCTGGGTTCCCTGAGTCGCACGGAAAGAGTTTCTGACCGACGTATCCGCTTGCGCATTCCGCCCAGGCTTCGAGCCGACATTCAGATCGATCAGGTGAGTTATCGTTATACGACTGATGCTCCGTATGCGGTGCAGGAGGTATCCCTTCATCTTCCTCAGGGCAAACGCTTGGCTATTCTCGGTCGCAGCGGCGGCGGGAAATCAACCCTCCTGAAGCTCATCCAGGGAGCGTTGCTCCCATCCGCCGGGAACGTATTCATCAATGATCTTCCAGTACAAACGATGGGCGAAAATATAACGGATGTCATTGCGGTGCTGAACCAAAGTCCACATCTATTTGATACAACAGTAGCTAACAATCTGCGGATCGGCCGTCCGCAAGCAACAGACGAAGAAATCCAGCGAGTGGCTGCGCAAGTAGGATTGTCCGATCTCATTGAATCTTTGCCGCAGGGTTATCATACCCCGATGCTGGAGACAGGACTTCGTTTCTCTGGTGGAGAAAGACAGCGGATTGCACTGGCCCGGGTCCTTCTTCGCGAAACACCTGTCATTATTTTCGATGAACCGACGGTAGGACTTGATCCTGTAACGGAGCGAGCGCTTATGCGGACTATTCTGGACAGCATGCAGGGCAAAACAATGATCTGGGTCACCCATCACCTGATGGGAGCGGAACGGTTTGATGAACTTATTTTTATGGAAAATGGACAGATCACCATGCAGGGTTCTCACGAACAATTGCTAGCCCGGGAAGAGCGTTACCGCCGTCTCGTTGAACTTGACCGTCCGGGTTGGGCAGATGGGCAAAGACCTGCGGCTCCGCTGCCGCCTGTAGCTTCCAGATAAGAGAGTATATACGGTACGGAAAAGAGAGAGGGAAAGGGTAGGGGGCGAAGACCGAGGTTTGTGAACGACACGGTAGCTACTCCGCTAAAAGGTTAATTCACTTTATCAGCGACATAGCAAAGAGACGAGCCCAAGGATCAGTGGGCTCGTCTCTTTTTGCACACCTTATGTTGTAACGATTATTTCTAATATTTACATCTCCACCAGCATCAAAATAATAGACGATAGGCAAAGACAGGTACTGATGAGATACAGGACCCCAACCACCTGATTGTGATTCAGACCTGCACGCAGCAAGCGATAGTGAGCTTGACTTGCATCTGCCTGATAGATGGCTTTACCTTGAATGAAACGTTTGATGACCACAAAAATGTTGTCGAAGATCGGCACACCAAGTGCCAGAATCGGGATGAAGATGGACAACATAGTTGCCTGTTTGAAAGCACCGTCCAGGGCGATTACCGCCAGGATGAAGCCGAGAAACGTAGCCCCTGCATCACCCATGAACACTTTGGCGGGAGCTTTGTTATATTTCAGATAACCAAGGGTTACACCTACCAGCGTAATGGCCATGAGGGCAGAATCGGTTTGGCCTTTGGTTATTGCAACGATAAACAGTGTAATGGCTGAGATGGCTGACAAACCACCTGCCAGTCCGTCCATGCCATCTGTGAAGTTAATGACTGTCGTCACACCGAAGATCCACAGGATCGTCAGAATAAATTGCAGCCAGATCGGAAGCATAATGTATTCAGAATTCAAGGGATTTACGAACCCGGTGAACGCAATGCCGGAAGCAAATACAAGTACTGCCGCCGAGACTTGAATGATCATTTTAGGCAGGGCAGGGAAGTCTTTGCCTTTCGTTTTGTACCAGTCATCGACTGTACCAATCGTTAATAGAAGCATTCCGCCGGCGACCAGGGCCGCCGTTTCCCAAGAAATTTCTTTCGTAAGAACAATGTATGTCAGGAAGAATCCAGTAAATATCGCGTAACTCGCCGTCAGTGGAATGGGTTGCCTATGCAGCTTACGCTCCACATCTTCTCGGGGCTTGTCCACAAAATCGAGCCGATGTGCCAGTCGACCAAGCGGCGGAATAAGCAGAACCACGACAGCAAAAGACAGCATAAAAGCCAGTATGTATACCATAAATTCGCTTGATTCACTCCTATCTACCAATTTCCCCCTATTATACGAGCTAAACAGGAAATCTGTCGATGTCATTATTGTAACCTAAGTTTCTACCCAGATAGTTTAGCATGTTCTCCCCTTTGTGAAAAACCAACCACCGGCCACGAAAACGATGAAAAGCACAAGATTAAATCCAACACCCTTGAGTAGTGAGCCGTTGAATAACAATGCTTCAAAAAAAGAAACAACATGAGCGCGTAGCGCAGGAATCGCTGTTCCGGTTGGAATTGCCACAATGAATAGCACCCACATCAGCCAACCGACAAGGTGGTGGTAGCCAGAGATCAGCATGCTTAAGAGCGCCATCGTCATCAAATAAAAAATGGTTTGATAGAGGAAAGAACCTACAACGCCAAATTCATTCCAATGAAACGCTTCAATAAGATTTACGGTGTTTTTGTGGAGTACATTCACTTCAAGCATAGACCATAAAGAATTGAATAAAGCGATGGCCACTGCCCACACGGTATAAACGAACTGAAGCCCGAAAAAATATTGTTTCCGGCTTGCTCCTAAATGTACGATGCGGTTGTAATAGCTAAGCGGAAGTACGATTGCGAAAATGAGCAAAATAAGCAGCAGCAGGTTGCCATCCGCGATTCCTGTGTTCTGACTGCTGTCTATAAAGAGGCCAACAATGAATTCTGCCAACCTGCCAAGGAGGATTAAAATAATGACCATCCATATATAAATCCTCATTTGCAAATAGGTCGCCTTTAAATGAACGGTCAATGCACCCAATTTAACGACCTCCTTCGATCAAATACGAAAAAAACTTCTGAAGCGTCAAATTTTCAATAGTTATGTCTAGTTTGCGGGCCTGCAGCCTGTCCTCATCGTTGAATTTTTCGTAGATGGCGGCAAGCTTTCCGTGGCCGTAAGATTCTGTATGTAATACTCGCTTTCCTTTTGTGAACAAAGCTACGGCATCTGAATTTCCACGAATCAAATAAGCTGCCATCCGTATCCGATTCATCTCGTCATGAAGCAGGAGGGAGCCCTCATCAATGATATAGACTCTTTCTGCGATTGGGGCGATTTCATCAATCAAATGCGTAGAAAGTAAAATCGTACGGGGATGATTGGCGTAATCCTCCAAAAGCTCCTTGTAAAACCTTTCCCGCATCAATACATCAAGTCCAAGCACCGGTTCGTCGAATAATGTCAACGACGATCGGCTAGACAGACCGATGATGTTACCTACGAGTGATTCTGTGCCTCTTGAGAGCTGTTTGATTTTTCTGTTGGGATCAAGCTCAAACGTTTGAAGAAGCTTATGAGCAAACGTCCAGTCCCAATTGGGATAGAAATTTGCAGCGAACTGCAAAATCTCAATCAATCGTGCTCCTCCAAATAGCTTGTTATTCTCCCGTACGAAACAGCAATCTTCTGGTAGGGCTCCTTTACCCAACTTTTTACCTCTTATCTCAATGGTGCCGTCATTGGCGAAGAGTCCACCTGCTATGATGTTTAGCAAGGTTGTTTTGCCTGCGCCGTTTCGTCCGAGCAAGCCATAAATAACGTTTTCCTCGAGCTGTATATCCAGATCCCGTAATGCGTAGGTTCGACCATATTTCTTATTCAATTTGTCGCAACTCACCAAGATGCTCACAATGAATTCATTCCTTCCTTAATTGTTTAATCATCTCAATGATATCCTCGGTTGCCAGTTCAAGTTTGTCAGCTTCACAAATGAGATTGGACAGCAATTCCTTATAAAAACGATTTCTTCGCTTATTCTTAATCTTTTGTTTGGCATCAGACGAGACATACATGCCAAGCCCTCTTTTTTTATACAATATTTCTTCATTTACGAGCAGGCCAATTCCTTTCACAACAGTCGCTGGATTAATTTGAAAGAGCTGAGAAAACTGAGCAACGGAAAGAATTTGCTCGTCCTCTCGGTAAGTTCCGTTGAGAATATCGTCCTCAATGATATCTGCTACTTGTTGAAAAATTGGCTGCTTTTCGTCGAAAGTGACGCTCATTACCTCACCACTCAGCATTGTAGTTTGTTACACATCTAGCAGGAAAACATAACTTATATGCGAAAATTTGTCAATAAACAATCGTTCTTAGGGGGAGATGATGATTTTTTTACACGAAGTCCAGTTATTGACAATTGTTTGCGATGGAATTATAGTATGCTACATGAGTGACATACTCATACACTAACATACTTACATAAATAAAAAAATACTTGCCAAAGGGAGCACCAGAAGTATGACAAATAGATAACGGGGAGAGAAGAATTTATGAAAACTTTAATCGAATTTAAAAGCGTAACGAAAGAATACAAAATTGGCGAAGTGCCGATTAAGGCGCTGAACGGCGTTGACTTTTCCATCAACGAGGGCGAATTCGTCGTTGTTCTAGGTGCAAGCGGAGCAGGCAAAAGCACGATTCTGAATATACTTGGTGGCATGGATACGGCCACCTCGGGTAGAGTGACTGTTGGCGATAAGGATATTACTAGCTTCAACGAGAAGAAGCTTACGGGATATCGCGCCGAGAAGGTAGGATTTGTCTTTCAATTCTATAACTTAATTCCCAATTTGAATGCCTTAGAAAACGTTGAATTTGCCACTGAAGTATGTAAAAACCATCTGGATGCCAAAGAGATATTAAATAAAGTCGGCTTAAATCATCGTATAAAAAACTTCCCGTCCCAGCTCTCCGGAGGAGAACAGCAGCGAGTTGCTATAGCACGAGCCGTTGCAAAGAACCCTTTGCTATTGCTATGCGATGAGCCGACTGGTGCGTTGGATTATGTAACTGGCAAGTCTGTTTTGAAGCTGCTTCAGGATTTGAATACGGAAACGAAAAAATGTGTTGTGCTGGTCACGCATAACTCCGCGATTGTGCCGATGGCGGATAAAATCATTCGGGTGAAAAGCGGAAAAATCGAAAGCGTAACGGTCAATGAGCATAAACAAAGCGTTGAAGGGATTGAGTGGTGATGAAATTATTCAAAAAATTGATAAGGGATATCAAGCAATCGATCGGTCAATTTCTGGCCTTTGTATTGGTTATCACCATAGGCGCTTTTTTCTACACGGGGTTGGTTACGTTAAGCAATAATCTTAGCTCTTATACGAAGGAATACTTTCAAACACATAATTTAAGTGACTTGAACGTCTACTATGACCAAATTTCCAGGCAGGACACGTCGGATTTGGGTGAAATCGAAGGGATAAACAAGGTTGAAGGACGGTATACCTTTGATGCGACGCAATCTTTTGGCGATACGAAAGCGACCTTAAAGATCCACTCGATCCCCGCCAACAATATCATTAATACGCCTACGATAATTGAAGGCAACATTCCGTCTCGCAAGGATCAAATCTTGCTTGATTCCCATTACGCCAGGGAACATCAGTACAGAGTCGGGGATCAAATAAAGTTAAGCGTCAATAACGAGGATGTGGCATTCACCATTAGTGGACTGGGCGAAAATGTAGAATATACCAAAAAGAACGAAACTCAGGACCATAAAAATTCCGGATTCGCATATGTGGCTGAAGCGGGAATTCCACGAATCGTAGGTAGCCTTTATTATAATGAGGTTTTGATCGATGCGGAAGAAGGGTACAATGTAGACCGATTAGGCCGAAACGTTGAAGCGCATTCCAAAAATTTCTCTTATGTAAGCCAAATAAGTAAAGACCGAACATTCAGTTACTCGCAGCTCCAACAAACAGTCTATAACAATAAATTGATGAGTAAGGTTATTCCGCTAGTTCTCTTTATAATCGAAGCGATCATTCTTTTCCTCACCATGTCTCGGATCATCGATTCGCAAAGGAACCAGGTAGGAATTATGAAGGCGTTAGGAGTGAAGAACAGCAGCATCATGCTCCATTACATGGGGTTCCCGATACTGGTCGGTATCATAGGTTCCATTCTTGGTTGTATCGTTTCGTCAATCATATTTGTTCCAATGATTGAGGCGTCAAATGCTAGATCCTACTCGTTGCCGAACATAACATTCTCCTTATCTCCCTTCTCGATCATTATGCCTATCCTATTCTCGAGTGCATTCGGCATGCTGGCTTGTTACTTGAGCGGCATAGGTATTCTGCGAGAACACGCAGCACAGGCGATGAGGCCCAAACCGCCGAGGAAGATGAAAAAACTGCTTATTGAACGGCTTCCGAAAATGTGGGGACGTATTTCCTATAGCAATAAACTCATTTTGAGAAACATCTTTCTTAATAAGCAAAAGGCGATAGCAAGCTCCGTAGGCGTTGTGGTGAGCACGGTGTTATTGATCACTGCTTTCGGGACGCAAACGTCTTTGCAGAGGGTGGCCGACCAGATCGAAGAGGTAAATACCTATGATTTGAAGGTTGAATACACGAGGGGAGCAGCATTAGAGAAGGTGGAGCTACCCACCGGGATTGAAAGCAGCTATTATCAATCGACCTTTCCCGTGGAATTCGCCAAGGGCGATGATCATGAGAACGCCACGTTGACCGTTACGGAGAAGGACAACGCTCTTATTCAATTTTTCGACGAGAAAGACAATCCGATGACACTTATGGACAATGGCGTGCTGATACCCAAATCGTATGCAAATCAATATAAAGTTACGATAGGGGACACGATCCAAATTCGATTCACCGATCCGTCGTTTGAAAATAAAACGGTTGATATGAAGGTTACGCAAATATCCAATCAATATTCCAATCCATCTTTCTTTTGTTCGATAGCGTATCTGAATAGATTTGACATCGACTATAAGCCAACATCGATTCTAGTAAAAGCCAACAATGCCGCAGAGCTTCCTAACGTTCGACAGTTTTTTGAACAAGATAACCAGGTAGATACAATCGCGGATAAAGATGATTTGAAAAAAACTGCACAATTTATTATGAAGCAAAATAGTTTTATCTTCATTATGTTTATCATTAGTGCTGTTATTCTTTCGTTCGGCGCCATCTACACCATATCCTCCATCAACATTTATGAAAGAAATCGCGAGCTGGCTACTCTTAAGGTATTGGGTTATCAAAAAAACAAAATAAATCGACTTATCTTTTCCGAGAATATGATACTCACCACCTTTGCGGTCATTATAGCTCTGCCGATCAGCGTATACATGTATTCGATTATTATTGAGGCCTTGTCGAGTACCCATCAACAAATCCCAGATCAAATAAATATGTTTGTTATGCTGGTATCAATCATTATTGCATTTTTACTTACCGGGCTCTCTAACTTGATGCTTCGGAGAAAGGTATCCCGAATTAATATGATTGAATCGTTAAAAAGTTTAGAATAAATCGGGCAGTAAAGAGTGGGTTATTGCCAATTATATAAAAAACGACAAGTGTGAATTGATTCCACACATAGTAAGTCGTCCTTCAAATATGTATTGATGCCTATTGGAAAATTATCGGTCAATTTTCAGTAAAACACTGCAAGCCTTCGAGCTACAGTGTTTTTTACTATATCCACCTAAGTATTTGTTTGTCATTCATATAACCAGGTTTAAGCAGACCTATGGCTGGTTAAGGGCTTAGAGTTTCTGGGGTAGATAGGAGCCAAAAAGGGAAATTGCTGCATCAGCGCTATAACCATCATCGCCTTGCCAGGTAGCGGCAAAGTGGAAGTCGCTGTACCCACCTCTGCTTTTTCGTGGCGTATCCTGCGGCACAAGCAGACCGGATGCACTCCAGATTTCGAGGATGGCGTCGCGTTCCTGTTTGCTCGAAGGAAATAAGCCTTTCCAGCGTTTCTCCAACCCGCGTGCGCTGTCATGAGGCTCGCAGGTTTGCGCTGCTTCAAGCATGCTCACAAGTATAGCGATGTCTGTGTCAGTCACTTCATAGATGGCTTCCTTGCTAGCCAGCAGTAGATCCAGATCCATCAGGCAGTATAACAGGTTGTTGTGGCGGACTCCGCCCCATTTCACCCGTTCAAAGTTCAATACATTCAGATCCACGTCCGTGTACGTCTTGTCGGATTGCAGTCGAAGGAAGTTACAATCCCCGCAGGAGCTGGTGTTGGCATGTAGTGCGCGGCGTTCCTCGTAGGTATGCAAAGGCAGTTGCGATGTTAGAGTCCAGCTGGAAAGAGCGCTGCGAAGGTAAACTTTTTTGGTGGATAAACTGTGTAAAAATGCTGATACTACCCGTCGCTTGATGGAGTTGTCCTGATGAATCTTATGCAAACGTGCGACGATTTCATCATGGGTAATGGTCAGTGGATCGAACATGACACCACTGCTTTTGGCATATTCAAAGTCATCCCCCGAGAAGGGAGCAGATATTGTTTTCCAGCCGCCGCTTCCCCAGAAGGTGCCTAGAAGAATTTTTGCTGCTTTTTTATCCAAGAAATAAACCTCCTTTATACAATCGATAAGATGATGGATCGCATGATTCAAGCTTCGTTTTCCTTAATGTACATATTCCGCGGTTGTATTCAGAATCAGTTCAACAAGACCGGGAAAACGGGAGTTCAAGTCTTCCTTTCGTAGAGAATAAAAGTGCTGTTTACCTTCAATGCGAGGCCGGATAAGGCCTGCTTCACGCAAAATTTTGATGTGATGAGATAACGTTGATTTGGAAATATGGTCCACTTCGAAGGCGGAACAGTTTTTCTCGCCAGAGCTGGCCAGACAGTGTGCAATTTTCATCCGTACCGGATCACCGAGTGCGTTGCAGACTGTGGTCAGATTCAATTCCGAAGCCATAGGTATCGTTGGAGTTTTCATATCTATGACGGTAGCATATTCGACAATCTCTTTCAATGTTTGATTTTTTTCGAACTGAGGGTTGTTCTGGGGACGGAAAGTGTGGTACATTTCATCCCAGTTAGTTTGAAACTTTTCGAACTGAAATCCAAATCGGCTTGTATACCTCAGGAGGAATACCCATGACTACCTTGTTAAACAACTATTTCCGTTTATTTGATGCTTCCCGTACAGACGAACGCGCGATGCAGGATCTCTTGTCCCTGTTTACACCGGATGCAGAGATTATGCTTAATGGAACCAGCAGAACAGGATTCGATGGTTTTATGAAAGCTTTCTATGAATACAATAGCGATGTGAAACATATGTGGGACGAGTGGAAGCTTCAACCGGATGGCAGCTATCAAACGAACTGGGCGGTATGTGGACAAGCTGCGGACGGAACGGTGTATGCCAAAACAGGCATCGATATCGCTCGTGTGAATGAGGCAGGACAGATTGTATATTTGGAAAATGTGCAAGCAGATAAGGATGCATTCAGCAAATATAATGGATGATTGCAATAATTAGGATATGGATGCATACATTCTTTTGTATTTCTTCTTAGTGAAATACTTCGTTATCTATCTTGCATATCATGTCACCGTTGCTAATGGTGCTATGGGCAATGCACCTATGGTACTTGAAGTATTTGTACAAAAAAGTACATGAAGAAGGGTCACCCCATATGTCATAGACATAGTGGGATGGCCCTCTTTAACGTGCAGCGATTCGTTGTCGTATCAACTCACTTCTGCATCGTTTTATTCTGAAAAGCAGCGATATCGGCATACTCCTCTTCAAACTTGCGGGAGATACGGATGAAGATCGGCAGCAGTTCGCGATAGATGCGAACGCTATCTGGGTCTGGCTGATGCCGATGGGTCGATCCAATCATGCCGGAGACGGCGCTGAGGGAATCGATGCGGCCAAGAGCATAAAGCCCTAATACAGCTGCCCCAAGGCAGGAGCTCTCGATACTCTCGGGAATGATGACATCCTGGTCAAAAATATCAGCCATCATCTGGCGCCACAGCTCAGAGCGGGCGAAGCCGCCTGTCGCCTGAATCTTTTTGGGACGTCCGATTTTCTCTTCAATCGCCAGCATGACGGTGTACAGGTTAAACAAGACACCTTCGAGAGCAGCACGAATCATATGCTCCTTCTTATGATGCAGCGTCAGGCCGAAGAATGAACCGCGTGCATTCGGATTCCAGAGGGGGGCCCGCTCACCCGTCATGTACGGATGGAACAGCAGGCCTTCCGAGCCTGGAGGTACATTTTCGGCGACTCGGGTCAATACTTCATACGGATCAATTCCGAGTCGTTTCGCTGTCTCTACCTCGGATGCCGCAAACTCATCCCGAATCCAACGGAATATAACCCCGCCATTGTTGACTGGACCGCCAATCACCCACGCATCCTCAGTGAGCGCATAACAGAAGAAGCGCCCTTTCGGATCAGTGACCGGCTTGTCCACGACGGTACGAATCGCTCCGCTTGTCCCTATGGTAACCGCTACGACGCCTGGATCAATGGCATTAACACCCAGGTTGGAGAGCACGCCGTCACTTGCCCCAATGACAAATGGCGTTGAATCCGCAATACCCATCTCCTTGGCATACTCAGGATTCAAGCCTTTCTTAAGTACATGTGTCGTCGGCACAAGGCGGGACAGGTGATCCGGAGTGATGCCTGCGACATGGAGAGCTTCCTCGTCCCAGTCAAGCTTTTCGAGATTCATCATTCCCGTAGCAGAAGCCATAGAGTGGTCAATTACATACTCGGAGAACAATTTATAAAATACGTATTCTTTCATTGAAATAAATTTGTGCGTCTGTTTGAACAGTTCCGGTTGATCTCTGGTTAGCCACATGATTTTGGTCAGAGGTGACATCGGATGAATCGGCGTACCTGTTCTCAAATAGATTTCGTGACCGTTCATTTCGGTTTTGAGTGCTTCCGTCCACTCGGCACTGCGATTGTCTGCCCAAGTCATCGCCCGCATCAGTGGTTTGCCATGTTCATCAACAGGCAGAATGCTGTGCATGGCTGAACTGAACGATACAAACAGGATTTCATCCGGTTTGATGCCCGCTTTGAAGGTCGCTTGTTTAACTGATTCTACTACGGCTTTGAAAATATCTTCTGCATCCTGCTCTGCAATCGCAGGAGTAGGGGTATACAGCGGGTAATCGGCACTGCCTTGAGCCACAATGGTTCCGTTCTCTTCAAACAGGACGGCCTTGGTGGAGGTAGTGCCGATATCTACGCCGATCATATAGGGTGAAGAAGCCATTTTGTCATCCCTCTTTCTTGAATATATAAGTGAAATGAATGCTGTCTATTCATCCAACTTATATGGCATCTGGTATTTATCTATAGATAAGAATATCAGACTTGAGGGATGGATCAAAATGCGCTATCCCTAATCCTTTACAGCTCCTGCGGCAATATCGGAGATAAACTGGCGGCTGATGAACAGGAACATTACGATCAGCGGAATAACAGCCAGCAATGTACCCGCGATAACCATCGCGTAATCCGTATTGTACAGTCCGTTTAATTGAGACAACGCAATCTGCAGCGTATACTTTCGTGCATCCGTCAGGACGATCAGGGGCCAGAGATAATCATTCCATACGCCAATAAATGTGAACGCACCGAGGAAAGCAAACGCAGGCCGCAGAATGGGCAACGCTACATTCCAATAGAGCCGGAAAAAATTACAGCCATCGATGCGCCCGGCATCCAGCAGATCATTCGGTATGGACTCCGTGGCATATTGGCGAATCCAGAAGATGCCGAAGGCGTTCACCATGCCCGGAATAATGAGGGCTTTGAAGGAACCGACCCATCCGAACGTCGCCATGAGCACGAAGGAAGGGACCAGCGACAGCTGGGAAGGCACCATCATGGTGGCGAGCAGCAGGACGAAGAGCCATTTTTTACCCGGGAATTCAAACTTCGCAAACGCAAACCCTGCCAGTGAATCAAAAAACAGTACCAGTACCGTCACCAAGCCCGACACAAACAACGTATTCATGAATGCGCCCCAGAAGTCAATCTGCTGAAGCACCCGACTGATATTATTCCACAGTTCGCCTCCGAACCAGAGCTGAGGTGGGAACTTATAAATGTCGGACGTCGTCCGGGTAGACATTACAATCAGCCAATAGAACGGGAACATGGAAATGAGCATGCCCCCGATAAGACCGATATACAACACCAGCGATTTGAGAGATTTGGACGTCATGAGCGCTCCCCCCTTGTCACATCAGGATGACTTGCCTTGAACGAGCTTCCAGTTCACAATCGAGAACAGGGCGATAATGAGGAACATGCCCCAACCAACCGCAGCACCGTAGCCGAAGTAGTTATTAATGAAAGATTCGCGGTAAAGGTACAATACAATGGTCATCCCGGCTGCACCTGCGCCGCCATCGTTACCCACGAGAATTTGTGGCTCGGTGAATAGCTGCATGCCGCCGATCGTTGATGTGATTACAGTGAACAGAATGACGGGACGCAGCATTGGAATCGTAATTCGGAAAAAAGACTGTATCCCGGATGCCCCGTCAATCTTGGCAGCCTCGTACAATGTCTGCGGGATGCTCTGAAGTCCGGCCAGATAGATGACTGCGTTATATCCTGTCCAGCGCCAGACCACCATGGAGGAGATTGCCACTTTGATGCCCCATGGCGCGTTCAGCCACTCCACCACTGGAAGCCCGACGGACTGGAGCAGATAGTTGAGAAACCCGTAGTTGTTGGCAAACAGGGCACCAAAGATAATGGCGACGGCCACGATGGACGTCACGTTCGGCAGGAAATAACCCACCCGAAACAGCGTACGGAACTTCACAAAAGGTGCATGCAGCAGAAACGCAATGATTAGGGCAAAGAACAGCATCGGGATGGTGGAATAAATCCAGATCATGAACGTGTTGCCCACCGCTTGCCAGAATTCAGCATCGGTCAGCATATATTTAAAGTTGTTTAGTCCGTTATAGGTCATCACACCAATGCCATCCCATTTGTGGAAGGCCAGATATAAGGAAAAACCGATTGGAAACAGTCCAAACACGGCAAACAGAATGTAAAACGGGGAGATCGCTACATAGAGTGCACGATGTTCCCACATCCGGGACAAGAGTGATTTCTGCCGATCCAAATCCGGACTTACCTTCCCCTGATCCGGAGTGAGGCGAGGTTCGGTTACAGCCATATGAATTCCTCCTTTGCGGATTGCCATCTCATTAGAGTGTCTGAATTAACGCTGTAACTCCCGCTCAACACGGTGAACCGTATCAGGCCAGACCTGCTCCGGGTTGGCATTTTGCTTCGCAATATCATTCAGCCGCCGAGTAATGATGTTGTGCACCGAAGGGTATCGTTCACCAAAGAAAGCCTCGGGCACATGCTGTGCCGATTCGGCAAATACAGGCCCTGTTGCCTGTCCGCCGAAGAAGGGTTCTTCTTCTTTCATCGCCGGTGTATCGAACACACCAGGTGCCGAAGGAAACAGGTTCAACGTCTTATATTGTTCAAGCTGGTTATCCGGGCTTTGCAGCCACTGGATGACTTCGAACGCTTCTTTTGGATGTTTGCTTGACTTCAAAATGGACAGGAATGATCCACCGTTATTGCCGTCTCCACCAGGAGCGCGAGTGACTCGCCATTGGCCAGAAGTATCCGGCGCGGCTTCCTGCAGTACCTGCTTCATCCAGACGGCTCCCACAAAGGAAGCAATCTCACCATTATTCATCGCTGCGTTCCAGCCAGGGGTCCAGCCGTCTGCATTAGCGAGCAGCCCTTTTTGCTTGAAGGATACGGCGGTATCCCAGCTCTGCTTGACGAGTGGAGAATCCATGCCGATAAACGAGCCGTCAGGACGGAAATACCGTTCGGTTCCTTGCGATAACACTTGATTGTAAACGGTTCCAATATTGTCGGTTAGAAATACCTTGCCTCCGAACTTCTCCTTGATCTTTTCTCCTGCAGCAGAATAGGCATCCCAGTTGTTGATCTGACGAGCCACTTCTTCAGGCTCGGAAGGCAATCCGGCCTCTTTAAATAGATCTGCACGGTAGAAGAGGGCTGTCGGTCCCGTATCCATAGGGAAACCGATCATTTGTCCACCCGGTGTAACGCCTTGCTTCCATTTCCAATCCAGATATTGGTCTTCGACGTCACCTGCGCCGAGATCATACAGATTATAGAAACGGTCCTCGCTGGGAAAGAGCTCCATGATCCAATCGTTCAATGCGACAATGTCTGGCTCACCTGAGCGCGCAGCGAGTGTCGTTTTGAGTTTTGCCTTGAAATCACCACCGATTTTCTGGGCGGTCAGTTCAATATTGGGGAACTTTTCCTTGGCCTTGGCAATCAGCTTATCATCGATGGAACGATTCCAGTACCACAATGTAAGCGCTACCTTTTTGTTACTCGATGAATCGTTCTGTCCCGGCCATATGGAGCATCCGCTCACCAGCATGACACAGACTAGCAGAATGGCTGTCCAGCATGTTCTTTTCCGGCGGATCATGTGATAACCCCCTCATCGTTAAGTTCGAGGCATGAAGTGCGATGGACTACAACATAAGTGTATGAGCAGTTTATAAACTCATACCCAATATTCCTGAAATGAAACACAAATTTGTGTCGGTTACGTATCATAAATTTATTAGTTACTTTAAAAACAAAAGTTACTTGACACAATATAATTTTTATTTTAAACTTGCTTACATAAAGTAACTAATGATGATGACAATAATATAGATACGTATGATATGCAATCCAGTGATCCATTTTACGTCTGGATGCGAATCAATTCATAACCAAGATGGTTTAACAGGAGGAAATTACTAATGATTAATTCACATATTATTCAACTGCTTGCCCCCAAAATTCAGACTTTTCCGAGTGGAAAAGAATTCATTTACCTCGTTGGGCCGATTAAACTTCCGGTGAATCTGGATGGTGAGACACATACCTTCCAGTGGTACAGCTGGATGAAATCGGAGAAAGCTATGGAAAGCCGCGAGCTGATTGAATCTCTCGCTACCGCCGAACTGGCTGAACGTCAGCAATCCAGCGTATTGGTGTACGGTGAGTTTGCCGAAGCACAGGAAGCGCTGATTCGGATGCACAGCATCTGTCATACAGGCGACATCTTTGGCAGCAAACGTTGTGACTGCGGCTTCCAACTGGAGCAATCGATGAAGATGATTGCTGCCCATGGAGCAGGCGCACTCTTCTATCTGGCAAACCATGAGGGCCGTGGCATCGGTCTGTTCAGCAAAGCGATGGCTTACCTGTTGCAAGAGGAAGGTCTGGATACCGTTGATGCTAACCTGCAACTTGGATTTACAGACGATGCTCGTAATTATGATGATGCCATTGCCGTATTGCGGGCACTTCGTACAGCTCCCGTTACATTGATCACCAACAATCCACGCAAGCTCGCTGCTTTGCAGGAAGCGGGACTGAATGTGGGTGGACGTGTGCCACTGTGGGGAGATCGATCGTCCTTTAACGAAAAATATTTGCAGACCAAAGTGAGCCGTTCGGGTCACTTGGCAGAAAATGATGCATGGGCTGGTGAAGAGACCTTGCTTCCACACGCCCAAGCCTAAAAGGTTGATCCCGATCCCGATCGATCGTTCAATATGATTTTGGCATAAAGCCTGTTTGTCATACTGTCCAATAGACAGGACAATTTAAGCTGTTTGTGTATGCTCCTTCTGGGGTAAACATGAACAGCTTTTTAAGTTTAGAGAATGGAACGGCCCCGTCTCACGCCAAGAATTAATCTGACGGACCTGACTTTGCTTGCCGTTCATGGCATACGAACTATACAATATAGGCATCTGATTTATGCGGGAGGAACGAAGGTGCCATTTGAGGGACAGTATGTGTTACCGGCTGCCAAGAGCATGAAGCAGTTTGAAGCAATGATTGAAGGCCCTTACACCTATGGGGTTATGCTGGATACGCATATTGCACAGCTTCATAGTCTGCTGGAAGAAGCACGGCGACGTGGCAAGAAAATAGTACTGCATGCCGATCTGGTGCAGGGGCTGAAGAACGATGAATATGCCGCAGAGTATTTATGCCAGCATATTCGTCCGGCAGGGCTTATTTCGACGCGGGCCAGTGTAATTCAGAAGGCGAAACAGAAAGGGATTACAGCCATTCAGCGTGTTTTCCTGCTGGATACAAATGCGCTGGAGAAAAGTTATCTTTTGCTGTCCAAGACCCAACCGGATTATATTGAAGTACTGCCCGGTGTTATCCCGCATATTATTGCAGAAGTATCCATACGGACAGGTATACCCATTATTGCAGGTGGGTTGATCCGCTCAACGGAAGAGGTTGAACTGGCGCTGGAAGCCGGAGCTACCGCAGTAACCACTTCCAACATGGACCTGATTCAGCACTACAAGAAATCGCATACAGAATATAAGCAGTAATCCCACAACAGGAGGTTGTCTGTATGGAAAAATATATACTGGCCCTAGATCAGGGGACGACGAGTTCCCGGGCTATTCTGTTTAACCGGAGCGGTGAGATAGTGCATATCGCACAGCAGGAATTTCCGCAGTACTTTCCCAAGCCGGGATGGGTGGAGCAGAACGCCAATGAAATTTGGAGCTCCATTCTGGCAGTGATGGCTTCATGTCTGGCCGAAAGTGGAATCAAGCCGGTCCAGATTGCCGGCATCGGCATTACGAACCAGCGGGAAACGGTTGTGGTATGGGACAAAGAAACGGGCCGGCCCATCTATAATGCAGTAGTCTGGCAGTCCAGACAAACGGCTGATATTTGTGATGAGTTGAAGGCGAAGGGACTGGGTGACCTTTTTCATCGCAAAACAGGCTTACTCATTGACCCTTACTTCTCGGGGACCAAGGTGAAGTGGATTCTGGATCATGTGCCTGGTGCCCGAGAGCGTGCAGAGAATGGTGAGCTTCTGTTTGGTACAATCGACAGTTGGCTGATCTGGAAGCTGAGCGGTGGTACTCATGTCACTGATGTATCCAATGCTTCCCGCACATTAATGTTCAACATCTATGATCTGCAATGGGATGATGAATTGCTGCATATCTTGGACATTCCCAAAGCGATGCTGCCAGAAGTGCGCGGTTCATCCGAGGTGTACGCACATACGGTTGACTACCATTTCTTTGGCCATCGGATTCCGATTGCCGGAGCAGCAGGAGATCAACAGTCGGCATTATTCGGCCAGGGCTGTTATACAAAGGGAAGCATGAAAAATACGTACGGCACCGGCTGTTTCATGCTCATGAATACCGGTGAACAACCCGTACAATCCAACCATGGCCTGATTACAACTATTGCATGGGGCATTAATGGCAAAATCGAGTATGCGCTGGAAGGCAGTATTTTTGTCGCAGGTTCGGCGGTACAGTGGCTGCGTGACGGCTTACGGATGCTTCGTTCCTCAAAAGACAGTGAGGACTATGCGGCACGTGTACCCTCTACAGACGGCGTTTATATGGTGCCTGCATTTGTAGGTCTGGGAAGCCCTTACTGGGACAGTGAGGTTAAGGGAGCAGTGTTTGGTTTGACGCGAGGAACGACCAAAGAACACTTTATCCGTGCAACCCTGGAAGCACTGGCGTATCAGACCAAGGATGTACTGGAGGCAATGGAATCCGATTCAGGTATTCCAGTGAATGCCTTGCGCGTAGATGGGGGAGCGGCGGCCAATGATTTTCTGATGCAATTCCAGAGTGATATTCTGAATATCCCTGTGGAGCGCCCCAATGTGAACGAAACGACGGCATTAGGTGCGGCTTATCTGGCAGGACTTGCAGTAGGCTATTGGAATAGCGCGGATGAATTGGCGAATCACGAGAATACGGAACGTGTCTTCCAGCCGGTTATGGCTGAAGAAGAGCGTACAGAACTGTATGCAGGGTGGCAACGTGCAGTGAAGGCAGCTATGGTGTTCAAATGAGTGGATTAAATTTCAAATGGGTATTTGTACTTTTTCGATAAAGTTCTACAATAAATGATATTTATTGGTGGGAAATGATGCATAACTTACAGGGTTTATTTTCCTGGAGAAGAGAAAACATATACCCACTATAAGGAAAAATAAATGATTAGTGGATCAGTTTGAAATTCCATCCGCAGGCAGAACAACTTTTTGAAATTTTTTTGAATAATGTGTCATTTCAGGCCTTCACGCCGCCTTAAATGTGTGATAGGATTAAGTCACAAGTTAAAAAAATGATGTCTGGAGATCGGGAGAGACCACGTACCGCTCAGCAATTGCTGAAGCGAATGACGTGGTCTTTTTTTTGTGCTTTTGTGGGTAAAACAGAGGTAATCAATGGGAGGAATCGGGATGACAACATCGTTCTCAGCGGAAAAACGAACCGAATATCTGGATCGGATGGCGAATGCACATTTTGACATATTGATTATTGGTGGGGGAATCACGGGAGCCGGGATTGCGCTGGATGCAGCTTCCCGCGGATTGAAGACAGCACTGGTAGAAATGCAGGATTTTGCGGCAGGCACATCCAGTCGTTCGACCAAACTGGTGCATGGCGGTCTACGGTATCTGAAGCAGTTTGAAGTGAAAATGGTGGCTGAGGTGGGACGGGAGCGGGCGGTGGTGTATGAGAACGGGCCGCATGTAACAACACCCGAACCGATGCTGCTCCCCATCTATACGGCGGGTACCTTTGGACGCTTCAGCACATCCATTGGTCTGATGGTGTACGACCGGCTTGCCGGAGTGAAGCGTAGTGAACGACGCCAAATGTTAAATGCCGGTGCCGTCTCAGACAGTGAGCCTTTGCTGCGCAAGGAAGGACTGCTGGGTGGTGGACGTTATGTGGAATACCGAACGGACGATGCCCGGCTTACCATTGAAGTGATGAAGGAAGCGGTGCGGCGCGGCGCACAGGCAGTGAACTATGTGAAGGCAGCAGCATTCCTGAAGGAGAATGGGGTCATTACCGGAATTCAGGCTGTGGACCAGATCAGCGGTCAATCTTATGATTTGCGGGCAACCAAGGTGATTAATGCTTCCGGTCCATGGGTGGATGAGCTGCGCAAAATCGATGGTTCGCGCCAAGGCAAAACGTTGCAGATGACGAAAGGTATTCATTTGGTATTCGACGGTACACGTTTCCCGTTAAGGCAGGCTGTATATTTTGATACACCGGATGGACGAATGGTCTTTGCTGTCCCGCGGGATGGGAAAACCTATGTGGGAACCACAGATACCGTCTTTGAAGATGATCCCGCACACCCGTTAATCTCTGAGGCAGACCGGGATTATGTCATCGATGCCGTCAACGGCATGTTCCCGGACGTTCGAATTCGAGCTGAGGACGTGGAGTCCGGTTGGGCTGGAGTACGTCCCTTGATCCATGAGGAGGGTAAAGGGCCTTCCGAAATTTCGCGCAAGGATGAAGTGTGGGTAGCCCCTTCGGGGTTGATCACGATTGCCGGGGGAAAATTGACCGGGTACCGCAAGATGGCAGAGATGGTTGTTGATCTGGCTTCCCGCCAATTGGAGCAGGAGACGGGGAGATCCGCTGGACCATGTATTACGAAAAAGATGCCGATTTCTGGAGGCCATGTTGGTGGTTCCGCCGGATTTGGTGCGTATGCTGAACGCAAGATTAAGGATGGGGTAGCACTTGGACTCGACAGATCTACTGCGGAACGATTAGCCAGAGTGTATGGTTCCAATGTGGACGCACTGTACGAACGGATGCCTGATCCGCGGACAAAGGCCGACCTGCATGGTATGTCACAGGAGCTGCTGCTAATGCTGCGTTATGCCATTGACGAGGAGATGGCTGTGACACCGGCAGACTTTTTTGTGAGACGCACCGGAGACCTGTTTTTCCGCATTGATGAAGTCCGCCAGTATAAGGCAGTGGTTATTCAGTATATGGCTGAACACCTGGATTGGCGGGAGGAGCAAGCGATTCGGTTTGCGAATGAACTGGATCAGCTGCTCATGGAAGCATCGGGCAAAATGTAATGCAGGATTTCGCATCTGGGGGTCGAATGGAACATGTAAGCGTGTAACAAGGAGAGGGGTTTACATCTATGACTTTACAGATCGGAATCATTGGAACAGGTTGGTTCAGCAAGGTACATGCAGATATTCTGGCACGAATGGAAGGCGTTCGTGTAGCAGCTGTCTGCGGAACAACGCTGGAGAAGGCAGAGGCAATGGCTTCCGTCTATGATGCTGTTGGCTACGGTGAACTTGAACATATGCTGGATGGTGAAAAGCTGGATGCAGTCTATATCTGTGTTCCTCCGATGTCTCATGGATTGATTGAAGCTGAATTGATTCGTCGGGGTATCCCGTTCCTGGTGGAAAAGCCGCTGAGTACAGGCATGGATATTCCTCGTCAGTTGTTGGATCAGGTACAGAAGTCCGGATTGTTGACATCGGTAGGTTATCATTTCCGTTATCAGGAGGCTGCACAGGTACTGAAAGAAGCGATGAAAGAGCAGACCGTCGGCATGGCGCTTGGACGCTGGATGGGCGGAATGCCGGGAGTCGCTTGGTGGCGTCGCCAGGAAGGCTCCGGGGGACAGTTTGTGGAACAGACGACCCATATCGTGGATTTGCTGCGGTATTGTGCTGGTGAAGTGACAGAGGTATACGCTGTAGCGGCCCAACGCAGTATGCATGAAAAGCATGAGCATGTCACGGTAGCTGATGTGGCGAATGTAACGCTTAAGTTGGAGAGTGGAGCGATCGCAAGCATTGCTAACACCTGCCTGCTGCCAGATGGTGAGGGCGGTGCGGGGCTCCAGTTCTACACGGATGCCGGAGTATGGGACTGGACACCTGAACGTCTTCTTCTGCCAAGTGCTGCCCCTCATGCGATGGCAGGTCTGGAGATTCCTGCAGGGCATAACCCGTATGAGCGGGAAAATGAAGCGTTCATTCACGCCCTTCGTACCGGAGATCGTTCACGGATATTGTCAGATTATGCGGATGCCTGCCGTACACAGGAAATTACAACGGCGGCCTTGGTTTCGGCAGATTCGGGATTGCCGGTGCAGCTTCAGCCATCCAAACACCTCTCGCATTAATCCTTTATGACGTAAACAGAAATATAAACGCGTGAAAAAGACGCCTGAATCTGGACTGATCCGAAGATCAATTCAATTCAGGCGTCTTTGTGTTGTACATGAATCAGAATCTGGCTACTTAGTAGACTGCTGCTGTTTCAACCAGTCTGAGGACCAGTTGTAAATCTGATTAATGACGGGTTCAATAGCTCTGCCTTTGGGCGTCAATTCATACTCTACGCGAGGCGGAATTTCAGGATACATATGGCGGGTTACGATACCTTCCATTTCCATTTCCTTCAGACGTTCGGATAACAACCGACCGCTAATCGCCATTTCAGCTTCCAGCTCTGTGAATCGTTTGGGTCCGGATAACAGTTGGTACATGATGAGCAGTACCCATTTCTTACCGATGATATCCATGGCTTGCGTAATGAGACAGGGACTTGGTGATTTTACTTTTCTCAGCTTCAACGTGTTCACCTCGATTCAAGTAAGTAGTGATGGATTTCCTCGTATATATAAAAGTGCGTGGCTTTCTGCCGCTCTGACCAAAGTAAGGGACAATGAAGTCAAACATGTTACTACAAAATGTACTGTAACATACCTTTTGTATGTATTATACACTATTCGTCAAAAAATTACTTGAATAAATAATGTTATTATTATATACTCACTTCATAAAAGTAAGTTAATGATTATTAATATGTATAATATCAGCACATACCAACTTTGCAGTGCAAACTGCCATTTTTAAAAATAGAGTTACGTTGTAACTTTTACATAGATTGCTTTTTATAAAACAGATGGATATGGACATTCATTTTCAGGAGGATTATACATATGAACAAAGGCATAAGAATTTTGGGATATATTGCGTTGGTTGTGCTTGCAGGTATGTTTGTAATGGCAGGCTTTAACAAGGTTAGTGGAGCAGAGATGATGGTACAGACTTTCGAAGGTTTCTCCTATCCTACATGGACGATGTATCTCATTGGTGTAGTAGAGCTGCTCAGTGCGGTGGGTCTATTGATTCCTCGTACTCGTATTCTGGCTTCGGGAGTACTGACGTTTATTCTGATTGGGGCTGTGGGGAGCCATCTAATTTATGGACAATACGCAGCTGTTCCTTTCCCAGCGGTGTTGCTGGTTGCCAACATTGTCGTTCTTATTATGGGGATGCGTAAACTGGAAGCAGAAGAAATGGATATGGATCTCGTGCAGGTCTAAGAGTTACACGCTGGATTAAAGAATATTGAAAAAGATGACCACTGTGATTAAGCGGTAGTCGTCTTTTTTATGATTTATCTCTCAAAAAAAAGAAGAACCCACGGAGTTCAAAGGGTTCTCTTGCAACGGGACTTCTTGAAACGGAAGGTCTCCTGATTATAAATAATCGAATAAATTCCTATTATAGTAGTTTTTTAAGTTGGGAGACGCGTCCTTGGCTAATGCCAAGCTTTTCCGCAATTTGCTGTTGAGCCAAACCGGGATTCTGTTCAACAATTTCCTTCATCTGTTGCAGCATGCGTGCCGTCTTCGGCCGCAGGTCCGGATACTCTTGGTTGGCAGCTGTAGCCCCTTCTTCCCAAGTGGGAGACGAGACTGTGGCGGATTCGGTAGCAGGACGCTCCACGGGTGCAGGAGCCTGTTTGTTCTGAGGAACGAACCATTCGGGAGTGTCATCCGGGTGTTTTAATTGAATTGCACAAGTCCGGCAGATGAATTGCTCTTTGAAATACATTTCCGTATCCACATCACCGCAAAAAATACACAATGTTGATTTGTACTTTCTCAAAATCAACTCTTTCCCTTCAATGAAAAACTCGAGCGGATCGCCGATATGGATTTCCATCGTATCCCGCATTTCTTTGGGAAGGACAATTCGTCCAAGGCGGTCCAGAGATCTCTTCATTCCGGTTCTTTTCATCGCATCTCCCCCGCAATATTCACAATTAAAACCTGTCCTTATTGTAAGGAAGAAAGGGCTTTAATACAACAATAATATTTCAAGAAATAGGGTTAATTCCATCTATTATGGGAAAATAAGTTTGGATAGCACGGGTGCAACCGCTAATGTGAACAATGCGGCCAGTACCATGGAGATACTGGAGATGGTTCCTGTCAGTGAACTGAGCTCAAAAGCCTTGGATGTGCCTGTTCCGTGGGCACCGGTTCCAAGCAGCGTTCCACGTGCAATCTCACCATCGATACGCAGCATTTTCACAATGGATGGCCCCATAATTGCCCCCAGCAGACCGGTCATGATGACAAAAACCGCTGTAACCGCCGGAATGCCTCCAATGGTAGCCGATACATTCATCGCAATAGGGGTCGTGATTGATCTAGGGATCAAACTATGAATGAGTCCGGAGTCCAGGCGCAGCCATTTGGCGAGCAGGGCAGAAGAGAGGACCGCCACGACGGAGCCCGTCATAACGCTGAAGACGATCTCGGAAATATGTTTTTTGAGTACATGGAAAAACGTATAGAGCGGTATGGCGAAGGCCACCGTTGCCGGTTGAAGCAGCAAACTTAGCCATTTACCACCACTGCTGTAGGCTGCGTAATCCGTACCTGTTGCGAGCAGCACACCGACGACAAGAAGCGGCGTAATCAGCAGCGGAGACAGATACACTTTGGGCAGGTTACGATATATGCGTTTGGCGACCAAGTATATACCGACGGTTAACAAGAGACAGAGGAATCCAATCATCCGGTGTGACGCTCCTTTCGTTTGGCGATTCGGGTGGCAACAAGGCCTGTGCAGGCCATGACGAGAAACGTGCTAAGCAGAACAATAAATAGAATTTGCAGTCCGTCTTGCTCCAGCATGGGCATGTAGTTCATAATGCCAACGGCTGACGGAATGAAAAATAGCAGCAGCTCACCGAGCAGCCAGGCAGCTCCAATTTCGATCCAGCGCAGCTTCACGACTCGGGTCTGAAGCAAAATAAACAGCACGATCATGCCGAGTATGGAACCTGGTACAGGTAGATGGAGAGCACGGGCCAACTGGTCCATGAGCAGTGAAAAGGCCATCAAAAGCGCAACTTGCAAAATGCCAAGGCCCCATTTCTTCACTTCAATCCCTCCTTGTATAATGAATGTGATGATTTTGAGTTGTTTATGAAAATGATTCACTTGATATCACAAATTTTACATCGCATTCTTTCATGAGTAAAATGCATATTAAGAATGTTTACCATTCCATTTATCTATGAGAGATGGGGATCAGACGATGGATATCCGCCATTTGCAATATTTTCTGGAAGTTGCTCGGCAGCAAAGCTTCACCAAAGCGGCCGAAGTGCTGTTCATTACACAACCGACCATTAGCAAAACCGTCAAAAGCCTGGAAGACGAATTGGGCGTAACGCTGCTCGATCGTTATGGCAAGAAGGTAGCGTTAACGGATGCAGGCCATGTCTTTTTCCGACAGGCGCTGGAGATTGAAAAGTCATTCCGCAGCTTATCATCCGAGCTGGACGATCTAATGAATTTGAAGAAAGGACACCTTCGGATTGGTCTGCCACCGATGGTGGGGTCCAGCTTTTTCCCGATGATTATCGGTGAATTTCACAAAGCCTATCCCCAGGTGACCATTCAGCTGTTCGAGGATGGTGCGAAAAAAGTGGAGGCCGACGTGATTAGCGGTGCACTGGATATTGGCGTTGCCGTTCTTCCAACGGTGGATGAACTGGTGGATCATTTTGTTTTTGTGAAAGAGAAGCTGAATCTGCTCGTACATCCTTCGCACCCGCTTGCGGGTAAAGACTCTGTCGCGCTACGTGAACTGGAGAATGATGCATTTGTGCTGTTTCGGGAAGATTTTGCGCTGCATGACCGTATTATCGCCGCCTGTCAGCATGTGGGATTCCAGCCCCGGGTGGTGTATGAAAGCTCCCAGTGGGATCTGCTCAGTGCGATGGTAGCGGCCAATCTGGGTGTGGCGTTGCTGCCAGAGACGATCTGCCGTGAGGTGGATCATATGCGTGTGCGCATTATACCCGTGATGGAACCTGTGATTCCATGGCAGCTCGGCATGATCTGGCGGAAGGATCGATATTTATCCTTCGCAACTCGGGAGTGGATCAGTTTCACACAGTCCATGCTGAGTGAATAAGAAAATCGGTGTAAACGGGGAAGAGGAACCGGAGAGATCGTTATCTAACTCCACTGAAAGCTATAGAATCATATTAAAACGACCCTCAACACGTTTGAGGGTCGTCGCTTTTCTGTTTATTTATAAAATGAGTAATATTAATGTTCCTCTATATGAACAATAAGAGTAGCTACAGTGTCATGCTAATGTGGTTAGTGAAGCTCTGGCTGTGTTTTTTTCAAATATACACGCCAAGTAATACACCATTGTTTCGGATCGTCCAAAGATGATTCGTCATTGCGATGCACCGTGCTGTTATGCGGAGCTGATTTGACGATATCTGGCTGAGTATAGGCTTCATTTGAGATATGCTCCAGCGCATGGATATATTCGTCCAGATCCTCCTTAGAATAGGATTCCGTTGGCTCCAGTGTGAACGGCTGTGGAACAATATACGGGTGATGAGAGGTCCAGTAATGCAAGCCAAAGTCGCACATTCTCCGCGTAATATCCTCCGTCGTCACTCCAGTCTCATCCGTGAGTTGCTTCCAGCTGTAGCGGACCTGTTCTAAACGACGACCTTGGACATACGGGGCACTCGCTCCGCGTATTTGAACAATTTTATGATATAGATAGTTGTTATTCAGCACCGCCACCTGGGCGACATCTTTCAGACCGTTCGGTCCGAGGCTCATAATCCAGGCGTAGGATCGGAGTACAGTTTGGGCTACACCGTGAAAACTCCGTACCTTACCAATGCTGACTTCCGTTTGATCTCTCAAAATATAACGTCCGTCATCTTCCTTATCCACCAAAGGGCCAGGCATGAAATTCTTCAATTCTTCCGTCACACCGAGAGCGCCCGTAGCAGGACCGCCGCACATATGGGGCGCAGCAAAGGTTTTGTGAAGATTGAAAAAGCACATATCAAAACCCGCTTCCTTCGCTCGTGTAATACCGAGCAGGCCATTGGCGTTAGCCTGATCATAGTAGCAGACACCACCAGCTTCGTGCACCACATCCGTAAATTCGCGGATACGATGGTTATAGATGCCTGTGTCCTCCGGATTAGCCACAACAAATCCGGCTGTCCGCTCGGAGACAACGCTCTTCAGCTTCTCAAGGTCCGGGAATCCATCCTCGTCTGGATGCAACGTAATAATCTTATATCCCTTAACGGCAGCTGTAGCAGCTTGCGAAGGATGAGAGAAAATCGTAGTAATGATTTCATCACGTTGCTCACCTTCACCGCGCGAATCATGATAGGCGCGAACGATGGAGGCCATAGCCAGAAGTGCCTGGGTTCCGCTACTCGGCTGAAAGGAGAACGCATCCATACCCGAAATCTCTCGCATTGCCAGATCGAGATTGTGGAATATCTCCAGCATCCCCTGAACCGAATCCACATCTTGTAGCGGATGAAGCTCGGTCATACGTGGATTGCGGATAAGCATTTCGTTAATCCGGGGAATATATTTCATCGTGCAGGTTCCCTGACCAATCTCCACGTTCATATCCGATCCCAACGTTTCCTGGGATAATCTCAGATAATGCCGCAGTACCTTTGCCTGCCCGATTTCTGGCAAAGCGGGAACAGTGCGCCGCCACATGGATGCCGGTATGTTGTCTTCTGCGGAACCTACTTCAGCCGCTACAGCCGCTTCCGTTCCCGGCGGGACAACGCCCCGCTCTCCGGGCCGGTGAAGTTCAAAGATAACGGGCTCATCCCATTTCGCTTGGTGAAACTTACGAACCTTATGATCTCTGCGAATCCGTTTCATGGCATTCAGTCCTCCTCTATATGATCGTTATGATGTGCTGACAATGGAACGAAGAGTATCGACGAGTCTGTCCAAATCGGCCTGGGTATGCGTTTCCGTGACGCAGTACAGTGCACATTGACCCCATGATGGGTAGGATAATGACAGATCCTTACCACCGAAAATCCCTGTCTCCATTAATCTCTGGTTGATCTCCTCAACGGTTAGACCCGTATCATTAAAATCAACAACAAACTCTTTGAAAAAGGTGCCAGTTTCGAAGCGGAGTGACACACCTGGAATTCGTGATATCTGTTTCGCAGCGTAATGCGATTTCTGGATAATAGTGCTACCAACCTCCTGCATTCCGGCAGGACCGAGGAGAGCCAGATATACTCCTGCCGTAATGCCCCATAAAGCGGTCTGAGTTCCTACCGATTCCTTGCCTTTCTCACGAAGAGCGAATGATGTACGTTCATAGGCAACATCTCCGAAGCCATATTCGCCTTCCACTTCGGTTGGCACGATGCCAAATAACCGGGAAGGGTATTCCATGACGTATTTTTCCTCATCACGTGTTGCAATGAAGCCAGCCTGCCCACCGCCAAAGTTCATATGCATACCCAGCGGCTGTAAATCTCCGCAAATGATATCGGCCCCGTAACGGCCCGGAGGCTCCAGAACTCCAAGTGATATGGGATCAACACCTACAATAGAAATGGCATTAATCTTATGAGCCAGTTCAGATATCTCGGCACCCTGATCCTCAATGATTCCAAGATAACCTGGATTTTCAAAGTATACTGCCGCCGTATCGTCACTTAATTTGCTGCGCAGATCATTCAGATCCATTCGTCCTGTTACCTGATCGATGTCAACATACTGAATGTCCATGACTGGAGTACAATAATTACGAATAATCGCCGCCTTATCCGGGTCTACGGAACGTGGGAGCAGCACGATTTTGCGCCCTGTAATACGCCCCGCCATCCGAATCGCGGTGGAAGCCGCCTGAGCCCAGTCAAAGGTTGGTACATTTACGACATCCATGTCCACGAGTTCGGCAAGCAAGCTCTGATACTCGAATAGGGCCTGGAATCGACCATGGTCTTCATAAGGTTCTCCGGCATAGGCCGTCACGAATTCAGAACGCTGATTGATCTCATCGCATACAGCCGGGATGAAATGCTGCCAGCATCCTGCACCCAGAAAATTAAGATAATCTCCACTGTGCTTGTTTTTTGCTAACAGTCCATCAATATGTCGGCGCAGTTCATACTCGTTCATGGCTGGCGGAAGGTCCATCTCCCGCTTCAGCTTCAGGCTTTCAGGGATTGCGTCGTGGAGTTGCTCCATAGACGTTAAACCAATCTCTTTCAGCATCGCGTCCCGGACCTCCGGAACGGTATTTGGGATATAGGGATGGGCATATGTTTTGTTGTCAGCCACAATTAACGCCTCCGTTCATATGTTGGGAAAATGGTAATTCTTATCGTCCTAAGCGATTCCGCCTCCGTCAACAACGAGAACACTGCCTGTTACCCATGAGGATAAGTCACTCGCTAGGAACAATACGGCATTCGCGATATCACGCGGTGTACCTAGACGCTCCAGCGGTCTGCCTCCTGCAGAGGCAACCAGAAATGCTGACTCATCCTGCTGTAGCTGCTTCGCTTCGTCACGCAGGAGAGGTGTATCCGTATCCCCTGGTGATACACAGTTGACTCGAATGTTCGCTGCTCCATGGTCGATAGCCATGGCACGCGTCAGATTGACAACGCCTGCCTTTGCGGCGCAATAAGCTGCAGCGCGGTCTCCACCTTTCAGTCCCCAACCTGAGCCTGTGTTAATGATGCTACCGCCACCGCTTTGCTCCATAATGGGAATTACATATTTAGAGAGGAGGAAGACGCCTTTGAGTGAGACGTCTAATACAAGATCCCAGTCTCTTTCATCCAACTCGGTAACCGTTTTGCGGCGAATAACCCCTGCGTTATTGAACAGGACATGAATCCCTCCAAGAGCTGATTTGATCTCTGAGGCTGTGCGTTCACAATCTGCGGCAGAGGTCACGTTGCAGCAGTAAAAGCTGGCCTGACCTCCCTGTTCACGGATACCTGCGACGGCCTCGTTACCCGCCGCCTCATTAATGTCAATCAAGACAGCATGTGCCCCGAAGCTCGCCAGAAGCTCAGCGGTGGCCAGCCCAATGCCTGATGCCCCGCCAGTAACGACGGCTACCTTGCCAGATAAATTCAAAACGTCCTGTGTATTAAGCATCTTTATCTTCCTCCATTTCATATTGCATCGCTTCTGTACTCATTCGGCGGCTCAGCCTTTCAGGAGAGCTATCCTCCGCCATATACGCCTGAAGCAAGATGCGGAACCGGAACGCTTCCGGTTTAACTGTATTCTCAGGCGACTGTGCGGGGCCGCAGCTATTACTTCCCAGTCCGTTCTGTCGGTAATCCAGATTCAGAGTAATGAAATCACGAGGTGCCAAATCGCTCATATGCTGCGCCTTCTCCAGATCACCATCCGTGTAACGTCTAGCACTGAAATCAAGCGTTGGCGCTCCTGCCGCCAGCAGACCGATTCCTGCTCCATCGGCAATCGAAACCCATCTTACATCTGTCCGATTTCCATTCTCTTGGGGATAAATATACGACGTGAACAATCCATCTACACTGCGCTGATATACGCCGAAGCGTCCGGCCTCCCGGCTATCCGAATAGCTCTCTCCCGGCCCACGGCCATACCATTTCACACGATCTATATCACCGGGAACTTTCATCTGAAGACCGATTTTCGGGAGCATAGCAGGTGGTGTTCCTTCCGGCATTCCCTTCACATCTATAATGATTAGTCCACTTGCAGTAACTGTATAGGACGTTTCACAGCGGAAGCCCCAATCGTAGACAGGGGGTGCTATGCGTGAAGTCCAAGTCATACGCACAGACGTTTCATCCAATCGATCCCAGCGGAAATCGTCTATCCGCTCTGTCAGTCGATCGAGGTGTGCCTTGCGCCAATCTGGGAGCACATACATATCGTTATCAATCGGAGCGCGCCAGAAATTCAGTCGTGGTCCAAGTTGAATGAGCTCCTTTCCGTTCAGGCGAAGGGACGTGACCCCTGCACGTAGACGATTAAAAGAAATACGGAAACTGTCATTCGTAAGGATTAGCTCTCGTCCTTCTTCGGTGACTGACAATTTCTGCTCTACAGACAGCAGGGATGAGGGAGATACGGCTGAGGTGGAATGATTCGGCAGTGCAAACTGCGCCCACGCCACCTCATGCCCTTGTGCTGCCCAAGCGCAGTCTGCTGCCAGCGTAAATCCGACATTCAGCCACATCTCCGTACCTGGCTCAAGATGAATCGACTGTTGATCTGTTAAATTCAAATTTGGAATCAATACGTTTGCGCTATCACCCGGACTAATCTGAGGAAGTACGAGTGCACCACTGTTTATGGTTCTTCCATCAGCCGTGATACTGTAATGAACCTGCAGATGATCTAAAGTCACAAAGTCATACCGATTCGTTACGCGAATCTTTCCTGCTTCTATCAATTCGACCCCTACAGGTTCGATGATTTTCTTATATTCAATGAGTCCCGGAGAGGGGGTGCGGTCTGGGCGAACCAGTCCGTCAATAACAAAATTACTGTTATTCGGTACATCTCCGTAATCTCCGCCGTAAGCGTAGTCAGCCTTGCCATCGATTGATTTTCTGCTAAGCCCATGATCGATCCATTCCCAGACAAAGCCGCCTTGAAGACGCCGATAAGCGTCAAAGGTGTCAAAATACGTCCGTAATCCTCCGGGCCCATTGCCCATCGCATGGGCAAATTCGCATAGAATATGCGGTTTCGGATGATCGGTTAGCTGGCCGAATCCTTCCATTTTCTCCACGGAAGAATACATCGTGCTCACCACATCACATACTTCCGCTTCACGGTCTTCTTCATAATGGATAAGCCGTGTGGAATCATTGGCTTTGCACCACTCAGACATCGCACGGAAATTGCAGCCGAATCCTGATTCATTGCCAAGTGACCAGAAAATCACGGAAGGGTGATTCTTGTCGCGCTCCACCATACGGCGGATGCGGTCAACATAAGCATCCTTCCAAGAGGGGTCATCGCTAAGTCGTGAAATATTGCCCAGCGGCTCAAAGCCATGCGTCTCCAGGTCCGTCTCTTCCATAACGTATAACCCATACTCATCACATAGATCATAGAACCGCGGATCGTTCGGATAATGTGCAGTTCGCACCGCATTGATATTGTGCTGCTTCATCATTTGGATATCTTCGAGCATGGTGGATACCGTAACGGTTCGCCCCGTATCTGGATGATGGTCATGTCGGTTTACACCTTTGAGAAGGATCGCAACTCCATTCACCAAGAACTGTCCATCCTTGACTTCCACACGTCGGAACCCAACTCGCTGGGCAATCGTTTCTATAACCTGATTTTTCGAATCGACCAATGAAATGATCAGATGATATAAATAAGGAGCTTCGGCACTCCATAAAAAAGGCTTCGCCACAGGCAGAGTGAACTCGACACTTGAAGGGTCGTTTAGATTTTTCTCAGCAGACAGGATCTGCTCGCCAACGTTATTCAGCAGTTGTAACTGCACTTTACCCTGAACTTCTTCTCCATCCAGGTCTAAGCGGACCGACAGTACCGCATTGGTAAACTCTGCATCTAGCTCCGTTACAATTCGATAATCGGTAATGCGGGATGCTGAAGGCTCGGAAACCAGATAGACATCCCGGAAAATGCCACTCATCCACCACATATCCTGGTCCTCCAAATAACTCCCGTCAGACCACTGATATACCCGGACCGCCAATTGGTTAATTCCCGCCTGAAGGAAAGGGGTCAGATCGAACTCTGATGTCAGGCGGCTGCCTTGGCTGTAGCCGACAAATGAACCATTCAGCCATACATGAAAGGCGCTATCTACACCGTCGAACTTAAGTGAAACAACTCTTCCGTCCCAATGGTCTGGCAGCGTAAATTCCCTTACGTAGCTACCCGTTGGATTATCATTAGGTACATGAGGAGGATCAACAGGGAATGGGTAGTCGAGATCCGTGTAATGCGGATTTCCGTAGCCCTGCAACTGCCAGTGGCCAGGGACACGAATATCATCCCAACTAGAGGTGTCATAGTTATTTTGATAAAAATCCGGGGTGGCCAGATCAGGCCCCTCAGCAAATTGGAACTTCCAAATACCGTTCAGCGATTTGAACCAAGGAGAGCTTCCTCTGTCATAGCTCAGAGCACTTTCTTTATTGGAATGAGGAATAAAATAGGAGCGACTCTTCGCACGGTTTCTCTCCAGCACGCTGAGGTTATCCCAGTCGCGCTCAATGTTCATAACAGTCATGATCGTCAATCCTTTCCTCTATCTGTATGTCCTATCCTTTAATACCTGTCGTGGCAATTCCGCCGACAATGTAACGCTGGGCGAAGAAGAAAATCGCAAGTGGCGGAATCGAAATTAAGCAGGTGATGGCCATGATGGATTGCATATCAACACCGTACATGCCCTTAAATTGAGATAGGCCTAACGTTAACGTATATTTCGTCTGATCATTCAGGAAAATGAGAGGCCCCAGATAGTCATTCCAACAACTCATAAACTGGAATACGGAGACCAGGATCAGCGAAGGTCCCATTAGCGGCACGATGATTCGCAGCAGAATGGTCATTTTACTGGCGCCGTCAATCGTCGCTGCTTCATCCAGCTCCCGGGGGAGGGTCATAATGAACTGCCGCAACAAAAAGATATAATAGGCAGAGCCGAACCACGATGGAATAATCAGCGGTTTGAGTGTGTTGATCCAACCCAAATAGTTAAACTCCATATACTGCGGAATCATCGTTACTTCCCAAGGGATCATCATGGTAGCCAGAACGACAAGAAACAGGAAATCACGACCCTTGAACTGGAATCTGGCGAAGCCGTAAGCGACGAGCGTACAGGATATCAGCTGTCCGAGGGTGGATAAAACCGTAACGAGCAGTGTGTTTTTCAAAAATAAATTAAAGGGCTGGATGTTCCATGCTTCTGCGAAGTTACTGAATTTCCAGACGGACGGAATCCATTTGGGAGGAAACAGATAGAGCTCCTGCGGTGATTTCAGTGCCGTGGTCACCGCCCAGAACAGTGGGGCGATGAATAGCAGTGAGAACCCAATCAGCAACGTGTATGCAACTATTTTTTTCATCAGGACCGCCCCCTTGTACTGGCCTTAAGTTTCTTCTGCGGCTGCTTTTTCATTTCACCTTCATAGAACACCCAGGCTTCCGAAGATTTGAATACCAGAAACGTCAAGGTAAGCACGATCAGGAACATAAACCAGGCGTTGGCAGCAGAGTAACCCATCTTAAAATATTTGAAAGCGTTCTCATACATGTACATCGCATAGAAATAGGTTGATTTCATTGGCCCGCCTCCCGTAAGTAGCAGGGCGAGAGTTAATTGCTGGAATGCTGCAATAATGGATGTAATGAGATTGAACAGAATGGTTGGCGTAATCATCGGAATGGTTACACTCAAGAACTTTCGGATTTTACCTGCTCCGTCGATTGAAGCCGATTCGTACAAGTCCTTAGGAATGCCTTTAAGTCCTGCTAGGAAAATAAGCATCATCGATCCTTGTCCCCAGAGGCTAGCAACGACCATTGCAACAAGCGACCAGTTCGTATCATTCAGCCAATCGGGTCCCTGAATTCCCAGGACAGACAAGAAATAGTTCAGAATTCCATAGTCTCCGCTGTATACCCACGACCAGATCATAGCAAGCGCCACACCTGAAATTACAGAGGGGAGATAAAATGCCGTACGGAAAATGGCGCTTCCTCTTACCCTTTGGTTGAGCAGCATGGCGAGTCCGAGTGCGACTACAATATTGAGCGGAACGAAGAGGGCTGCAAATTTCAATGTTACAAATAAAGATTTCCAAAAAAGTGGATCATTCGAAAACATCTCCACGTAGTTGTCTAGCCCGATAAAAGTTACCTTACCAACGATTGGCCAATCAAAAAATGAAATGACCAATGAGAACAGCAGGGGGCCTAAAGTGAAGAAAACAAATCCAAATATCCAAGGGAAGATAAAGAGGTAGGGTGCAAGCCCACCCCATCTACGTTTTTTCAAGGCCTTAAGGGTAGCTGTCGGTTCTGATGTATTCTGCAGGTAGGTCTGAGCCATCTCCTAACCTTCTTTCTACAAGTGTTATTTCAAATATCGCTCGCTGTCCTTAACCGCCTGATTCAGCGCTTCTTGGGCATTGCTGCCGTGCATAACTGCTTCCACTGCAGCCGACAGCTGTCGGTTCACTTCATTCCACTTCGGATTGAGTAGAAATGCAGGTGTATTGTCCGAACGCTCAAGCATGGTGTAATAAGGTTTGTAGAGCGGATCTTGATCCTTCTTGAGTTCGTTTACAACACTTTGTCGTACTGGCAGGTCAGCAACACGCATTTTGATCGATTCATTAGAAACATAAAATTTAACGAATTCCCATGCCAGATCTTTGTTCTTGGAGTCTTTGGCAATAGACAGGGCAGATTCTGCAAGTACACCTTTAACCGGTTTGCCTGGAAAAGCCGGAATTTCGACCGTACCTACATCAACTCCCGCTTGTTTGAATGATTCGAGCGGCCAGATTCCGCTTTCCCACATGGCGATCTTACCGCCTTTAAAAATATCATCACCGCTTTGCTGGCCTTTACCACCTGTGAGCACGGCGGTGCCGTCCTTCACCATATCACCAAACATTTGGATAGCTTCAGCGGTTTCTTTACTGTTCATGTAGCCTTCGATGGTTTTACCATCCGGGGAAATAAAGGAGCCACCGTTGCTCCAGACAAAGCCCTGCAAGTCATACGTATCATTCTCGGCACGTGCACCGAAACCGTACTGCTTCTTAGATGGATCCGTCAGCTTTTTAGCGATATCCTGGAAATCGCTCCATTCCCATCCGTCTTTAGGATAAGGGACACCGGCAGCATCAAAGAGCTTTTTGTTATAATAGACGACACGAGTCGTGAAACCGGCCGGAATGCCGTATAGCTTATCGTCAATTTTTCCGTAGTTGAACAATCCTTTGTAAAAATCATCTATCTTCAGGTCTTTATCTTTTTCTGCAAAGCTATCCAGTGGTTCAAGAGATTGATGGTAAGTAGGGAAGTCCCACATGTACATGACGTCTGGTGGGTTACCCGCTCCAAAGCCTGCAGCAAGCTTCTGGTCAAATCCGTCCGCATAGGCCTCAACCTGCACCTTTGTACCGGGATGTTCTGCTTCAAACTTCTTGGCGATATCCTGCTCAATTTTGAGCGCGTCTCCCGTATCCCAGGTTGCAAAACGAAGCGTCTTCGTCTGATCCGAACCGCCGTTCTCCGGATTGGCTGTTCCAGCGTTACCGCTGCATGCAGACAGTATAGATACCATCAGCGTCGTTGCAAGGACAATGTGTGAAATTCTTTTTTTCATATTGTCAGCTCCCTGTCAGTGAGGTTTATAATAATTGAACCGCTTTCATCGTAACGCGAATGAAAGCGGTTCAAAACGTGTATCTATTCGAATGTTGTTGTGATTTTGTTCGAATTATTGAAGCAGGTGTCAATCTGTTCGAGAGCTGTCGTCTTTTTGTTGGGCACGGTAATGGCTCGGTGTTTGACCCGTACAGCGTTTGAACCATTTGCTAAAATATTTGCTGTCCCCAAGTCCTGTCCGCTCGGCAATTTCCTGCATGGTAAGATGTGTATCCCGCAGTAAACCATAAGCAAGGCGAAGTTTCCGTTTATATTGGAAGGCAATGAAACTATCACCGACAGCCTTCTTAAAGAGAATGGAGAAATGACTGCGGCTGAGCCCAACCTCTTCCGCCAGTTCGCTGGCTGACCAGTCAGCTGCGGGATTAGCATACAGTAGATTCACGGCTTTCCAGATCGGATCTGGCCAATGATTTACGGATATCCCATACAGCTTCTCTAGCTCAGCTTCTTTATGAAGGTTTTGGAAAGCCTGCTTCAGATCATCGCTGTTGAGCAAGGATTCTTTACGAGTCCACTTCAACTGACTGCATTTGCTCTTACTCTCTACCAGAAGGCTGTCTGCAGACCCTCGCAGCGTATCAGGAACGATCCAATAGTGGTATTCTTCTCCATAAGGAATGATCGTACCCTCGAGCATGCTGCGGTCATTCTTCTCAGCTTCTTGTAGCAGCTCGGTCCAAGATGCTCCGCATTCTGACGTTCGAATCAGATATATTAACAGCGGCTGTCCATTAACATGCGATTGACCGCCATGCAGCTTCTTCAGCTCCTCTGGAAATTTACAGCTATGCCCGTTCAGCCATGCAAAGAGCAGTGTTTCCATACGTTCTTCGTCTTTTGGAGAGGGGGGAGCGGAGACTGACAGTTCCTGCTGGAACTTCTTTAACATGTCTTCAAGTTCTTCGTCCTCAAAAGCGGTTTTTAAAAGATATCCGGATGCCCCAAGTTGAATTCCCTGCTGTGCGTATTCAAAATCGCGGTGGCAACTGAGCAGAATTATTTTGGTCTTCGCCGCCATCTCCTTTATCTTGCGAGACAGCTCGATGCCATCCATCTCCGGCATTACAATATCTGTTATTACAATTTCAGGCCGATGCTCCAGAAAGGCTTCCCAGGCTTTTTGTCCATTGGGCGCGTCAGCTATAACTTCCATTCCAAATTTCTCCCAAGCTACAGTCGAACGTAGGCCCTTCCGTACAATACTCTCATCATCTGCAATCAGCACCTTAATTCTCTTTGCTGTATCCATCCGGACGCTCCTCCTCTTTGGGCCAATGAATGACAATCGCTGTACCTTCACCCTTAGTCGAATGTACTGTAAGTCCGTACTGCGAGCCGAAATGCAGTTTGAATTTCTGGTCTGCGTTCTGGACGCCTAATCCTCCGCGACCACGACGTTTCGGATCTGGAACAAGCAAACGCTCCCGTTTTTCTTCTGTCATACCTGCTCCATTATCCCGGAGAGTCAGCAGAAGCTCATTCTTTTCTACGGTGACATCCAGCTTGATTACACCTATTCCATCCGTGAAACCGTGGAAAAATATATTTTCAAACAGTGGCTGCAGAGTCATACGCGGGATCAGATACTGCTTCAGGGAGTCCTCACAATTCAGCTCATAGCTGAACACATTTCCGTACCTGATCTCCTGAATTTTCAGGAAATGCTCAATCATGCGTAGTTCTCTGCCCACCGTGATCAGTTCCTGCGATATATCCAGATTTCCTTCCAGCACCATCGTTAAATGATATAACATCTGACGGATATCATCAGCCCCTTCCAGACGGGCCTTCCACTGAATGGAGTTCAACGTATTGAACAGCAGGTGGGGGTTAATCTGATAATGGAAAGCCTTCAGTTCCGCTTCCTTCTTGAGTCTTTCGCTCTGTTCCACTTCTTGTACAAGCGATTGGACGCCACTTACCATCCGGTTAAAACTCATATCAAGGCTACCTAGCTCATCTCTGCCTTCGATCGGCATCCGTGTATCCAGCTTACCGAAGCTGACCTTCTGCATCGAATCCTTTAGCGTACGAATACGCGCTGTAAACCTCGATGAGAACAGATAGGCGAATCCAAAGGCAAGCAGACATGAAATAACGGCCACGACAATGGTATTCGACCGAATAATGCCCGAGGACAAGTAGAAGGCTTTGGCAGGTAATCTCGCTTCTATGGTCCACTGGTTCACGGCAAGCGTCCGAATCCATGTAATATCACTATCCTTCTTCGTAAAATTGGCTGCGCTTTCATATATAATTCTTCCGTCCGAAGCTTTAATGGTCAGATTCGACTTCGTATCTGTCTCAAACAGCTTGAACATATGGATCAGTTCCTGCGCATTCTCCTCTATGAGTATGGTGCTGCCGTTTTGCATTCCGTTGGAATTATGAATCGGCACAGCGAGCCCAAGGACGGGAAGATTCGAATCGCCTGAGCTGCTCATTGCGTGATTTTGTATATAAAAACCGAGCCAGTATAACCCTTTATAAGAAGCGGGTTTTGTCTTCCATTCTGGAATATTTCTCAGCTTGGCAACATCCAAATTGTTCTCTCCATAATAATAGCCAGAGGGTGTAATGATATAGATTCCTGCGGTTTGGTCCGTCCGCAGCGATTTCAGTAGTGCTTCAAAGTCATTCTTCTCAATGATTTCACTATAGCTTGTAGGTGCCTGATTCCTTAGATTGGTATGGGCGGGATCAAGCAAATACGAATAGATCGTTTCACTCATTTGTTTCATTCGGCTTAAAGATGAGCTCGTTTGTTGCTCCAACTGCGCTACAGCATTTTCACCATATTTGCCAAACTGGGAATTAATGATTTTGGCGGATTGGTAATAGGACAACGCACCAAGCGAGAGCAGCGGAATGAGAGTCACGATGAGAAAACAAAAGAGCAGCTTGGTCCGTATACTGCGGTAGGAACCAGAGAAAATGCGTTTATTAAGCTGCCTGATCCATTGGATGTTCATAAACGGTTTCCCCTCTCGCTATAACTACATCTACCTGCATTCTAGCACGGACAGGTAGCCTATAGAAGAATCCAATCATTTCATGGTAACGCTTTCAATTTGTCGTGTGCAAATAAAATTTTTCGAGGAAACGGGAAAAGCACCTCCCCGGAAAGCTGTTTAAAACAGCAGCCAGGGACGTGCAATATTGGTTTTAGATTGTGTACTCGTGCCCCAGAACCAGGAACACACTTGATGTCCATGTGAATGCCCTGTCACGTAGGCCTTCACCAGTCAGCGCATCGAAGTTCTCCGCCATACCACTCCGGCTAAGCATATTGCAGAAGCGGCGGGATACTTCCCGAGCCAGCTCCAGGTCACCGGCAGCAGCTACGCCCTCCACGAGCAGCATGGTTGATGGAGCCCAGATCGGTCCACGCCAGTACCCGTCTGGTATATAGTAGGGGCTACTTATGCTCTCGGTCGCCCAACCATTTTCCGTTAGGAAGCGATTCTCCTCCCGTAAGCCTTCCAGAAGAAGATCTCTGATGGGTTCAGGAAGGCGTTTGCCCAGTAGAATCGGAATGAATAACAGCAGACTGTCTCCAGCTGAAGGTTCATGTGTACCTGAACGTAAGGAGATAAATCTATCATCTTTCCAGAAGTGGCTGATCATCTTCTCCAGCGTATCATCCGCCAGTTTTCTCCATTCAGAAGATTCCTTGGTAAGCCCAAGCAACCCAGCAATTTCAGCCAGAAGCTCTGTCTGGATAATCAGAAAGGCAGCTAAATCCGGACTTTCTACAGGAATTCCATTATTAAACGCGGTGCTGTTATCCCAGCCGGAATCATTACCGTGGTTATATTGGGGAATCCCATCACCATCATCATCACGATACCGGAACCACCATTTCGTCCACTTGGACAATGGGCCGTACACTTCACGAAGCTGCGCCTCGCGGATATAATCCGTACGTTGCATCATCCAAGCCAGTGTCCATCCGTGAATAGGAGGTTTGTTGCAGTTCCAAAGCTCATATTTATCGTTCACAAAGTCAGGAATTAATCCACTCTCATCTTGCCGATCAAAAAAGATCATGAACTGGTCCCACGCAAGCTTTGGATCATGGCGAACAAGCGCCATCGCATTGAAACAGTGGTCCCAGCTCCATATATTCGTCATCCAATTCTTCGACATATACATAGCTGGACGCGTCAGACAACCCTCCGCCGGAACGAGGCAGGACCAAGTAATGTAAGCAGCGAGCTCCCGCGCATCCTGCCAGCGATCAGGGATCGCAAGACTACTGTCTAGCCACTGGCTGAATTCAGTCCTAACCGCTTTTACGTCATCATCAAAGGAATCCCATTGTGGGCGAGGCTCCCATACTGTGCGGAACTCCTCAACGGCAAACTCAGCTGTATTCGTGTCTGTATCCGGATTGAACTCTGCGATTACGCGTGAGCTCTTGATTTTATCCCACGGCACTTCCAGTTTCATGTCGCCTACAATTCCAGTCAGCATGAAGCGGCATTCATGGGTGAAGCTATTTACTTCCCAGCTGTTCTTATTCGCCTCATATGCATAATCATAAGTTGACGGGATAAAGGTCAATCTGATCCCGCACCCTTTGGAACGGAATCGGACCGTGCGGTTATCCGAGATACAGATTTCCGCAAAGATTGCCGACACTGGTGAATTCAGCCGGACAGTTTCTGGAGAAGCTTCTGCCGTGAATGGAATCGTCTGATTCTGCTGATCCAACAGTTCGATACGGAACGCCTCGCCAAATTTATCATCCCCACCCCGCACAGTTCGTAGGTAGAGGCCCTGCTGTCTATTCTTGCCTTCAGGCAGAAGAGAGACGGCAAGGAACGACTCTCTGCGGCTGAAGGGTACAAAGTTCAGATCGAGTTTCATCATTCTCCTCCTTCGACAAGGAATAATACGCTTTCATTGTAAACCGCTGCTCAAGGAAGAGGAACGTCCAGGTGTTTTCGCTAGAGAGGGGAATTTGTTGGCAATGGATGATTCGGATGGTTATAGGTGTCTTTTTGTTAGAAAGTTGGGGAGAAAGTGTTAGATCTAGAGGTTAAAAGAATGGAAAAAGCCCATGAACCAGATCGTTCTCGGACGACCTTTCATGGGCTCTTGTCTTTTATCATCATGGATTAAATTTGTTAAAAGAAAGAAAGTTCATTTTGCATGTTGTATCATTTCACTGCATTTCGATTCGGTAACTGACTCAGATAACTGTGGGATAAGTGGAGAAGATCCAAAGCCCGTTCGTACTGTTCCTTCGTAATATATTCTGAAGAGGTCGACTCCTCTTCAGATGGTATGGCAGATGAGGGCAGGGTCGGTTCATCCTCCAGACTGTCGGGAATCGTGCCCTTCTCCTGATCAGGCTCTGCCGAAACGACATCCTGTCTCCCGGCATCCGCAAGAGAATAATGCGTACCATCACCGTACCCCGTCTCAGGAACGAACAGTGAAGCATCGTTCAGTACGGAACCGGAGGGAAGATAATAGCGCTCTGGCAGCAGATTATTTCCCTCACGCAGCAAATCCTGCCCGAAATACAGTTGGTTCTGGAGAGAGGCGCCGGTCAACCCGGCGATCGTTGGCAGAATATCCACCTGTCCTCCGATCTGTTCCAGCTGAGCTGCTGGCGTGATGCCAGGAGCCGTGACGATAAGTGGAATATTGATCATGTCCGCAGACGTGTACTCCCGACCGTAAATTTCCTGCATCAGCTTCTCATCAGTCCGATCCAGCGAGTAGATAGGCAGACCCAGATGGTCGCCATAAACGACCAGCAGGCTATTTTCCCATAGTCCACGTTCCTTAAGTCCCTCAATAAATTGTCCCACCGCCTGATCGGCATAATGCTGGGACACAAGATAATCCCCTGGCAACGTATTAACGTACCGATCCGGCAACGTCAGACTTTTCTTATCTTCTGGCAAATGGTAAGGATGGTGTGCAGACATGGATATGATTTGTGCATAGAAAGGTGACCCTGATGCCTGCATGGCCTCGAGTTTATCCAGTGTCTTGCTGTACAACACTTCATCCGATGCCGAGAAGGCGATCGAATCCTCTGTTCCGAAATAATTCATGTCATAATACTGGTCGAATCCAAGCGCCTTGTATAACTGATCGCGATTCCAGAAGTGCACATCATTCGTATGGAATGTGGCTGTCTGATAACCGTTCGCGGACATCAGTCTGGGCAGACTTGGTAACTCCTTATTGGCATAGACGGTAGTTGCAGCCCCGTTGGGCGGTGTGTAAAACGATGTATTTACCACAAACTCGGCATCCGACGTATTTCCCTGTCCGACTTGCTGATAAAAGTTCGGGAAGTACAGGCTTTGTCCAGCCAACTTATTCAGATTGGGGGTAACTTCCTGTCCGTCCACCTGCAATCCGATCAGGAAGTTCTGGAATGATTCGAGCTGGAGGACAATGACGTTGCGTCCTTTGGCTGCACCTTCCTTCACAACAGCGGGCAGTGCTGTCGTTTGTTTAATCTCGTCGATATGATTCTGATCGATTTGATCGAGGGGCACGGGTTTGTCAGGCCGATCAGCCAGGATGGTGTACGCTTCGTAACCGAGAATACCCATCTGCTCCGCCTGTGTAATTTCGCTCATACTCGCCCGATTGGGGTATATGTTGAGCATGCACAGCATCATCGACAGAATCAGAATGACTGAGGCAATCCGTCTTCTGGCCCTTCGTTCAAGCGGCACTCTGCCGGGACGTTCAGTCCCGCCGAGCTTGATCCGCCGACGAATCAGAATCCCCGCGATGACCAGAATATCTGCAAAAATAAACAAATAATACGGATCAAGCAAAGAGAACATGCTGCTCTTGACCGAGGTTACCTGATTAACCTGTGCGAGTGCGTGATAATTGACAATCACACCATAATATTTGTAATACATGATCGCTGCGAAGAAGATGCCCGATAGCACCAGATTTAGTCCGAGATAGAGCCACATCCGGCGTTTGGCTGCGAACCACTCAATCAGACAGAAGCAGATCCAGATCAGCGGCAACTCTGTCAGCAGCGGTTTCCAGACGGGGATGTCATCGAAGATCACAATCCAGGCCAGAGAGCTTTTGATCATCATAATAACGGTGAACACTATAAACGGTCCGCTTAGAAACCGGGTGAGTGAATTGCGTGACAAGTTACCGCCTTCCTTCCTTTCCGAAGTTTCATTTAACAAGTATTATGCTATCTCATGGCATGTCGTGTCAAAAGCAACGAACTTCTTGGTTGCTCGATTCTTTCAATTATTGGAAATAAGCAGGGAGGAGTTTGGGTCATTCATGACCTCACGTATACAAAAAGCCCCTTCCATTGAAGAAGAGGCGGAAGGGGTTGCATTTTAAAGTACAAATAATCAAATGATGCTTGCCCAAAGTGTGATTACAGTATATCTGTAAACTTGTATACAGATTCTGGAGCATAACCGTCAGTTTTGCTCCCGTTCGTTTACTCTATGGTGAAGGTCGTGACGAATGAAGGTCTTGGAAACATGGTGGGCTTCTGTGCAGTCAGCCCTTCACTCGTGCTGCGGTTGCGGTGAGCATGGTTATAGGCTTGAGACTGCTGCCAGTTTTTGAAATGATCTTCGGACTGCCAGAGTGTAAGTACGACATACGTATCGTCCTTTAAAGGACGAAGCACACGAATGCCGACAAAGCCGGGTTCGTCTTCCACTTTGCGTGCACGGTTCTTGAAGCGTTCCTCGAAGTCATTCCGTCCATCTTCGGTTACGGGTATATTGTTGAGAACGGCATAACCGCCGCCTGTCCAGGAGCCTGCGGCATCGAAGGCTTCATACGCCGCTACGTTATCATCGGACTCAATGTTCATCAGACGTTCTGTCGATTCAATGGCCAAACGAACCTGTTCCTCGCTGCGCAAAGTCAGATGCGGATATGCAGCAAGTGCATCCGGAATTGGTGAAGGAACCAAATAGATATACATAGAAGATGCCTCCTTATTTACGTACATTCCACTTCAACATAGCATATGGGATTGTGTGAGTCCAATCGGTTTCACATGTATCGGACAGGTGGGCTAATTCTGAGCTGAGTAGTATAGGTTTGCTACAATAGAAGATAAACAATGAATGACAAACACTGCAGTAATAATGAAAAAGGAAAGCGATATCCCGTCTAGCATAACTACGAGGATCCATGCCAGAGCAAGACTGATGGTTGTTGCATTCCAGGAGAAGGCCTTTGCTCTCGTGATACAATAAAGGTACCGCTCATCCAGTCCGTTATGCTTTTTTGCAATCAACCTTGTGAAAAAAATAATGAGTATTGCAAATAAAAAACCAGCTACAATTCCACCGATCCCGATCATCCGATTCAGTAATTCAGAACTCAATATTCTCATCTCCTTCAAAAATAAATAATTCCTCGATCTGACAACCAAATAATTGGGCAAGCTTGTGAGCAAGAACAAGAGAAGGTTTGTACTTTCCGGATTCCAGCGATATGATGGTCTGCCTGGAGACCTTTAGACGTTGAGACAGTTCTTCCTGTGTGATGTGCATATGTATTCGTTTGTCTCTGATTAGATTTTGCAAGTATATCCTCCCATAAGTAAAGTTGGCTTTACGTAAAGTTAACTTTACTTATGGGACGATGGGATGTCAATCTTTCTTTATAATATTTTCCACTTCTTTAAGGTGATGCTGTGTCCAAAAGCATATTTCGTGATAAAGTATAGTCACTACAAACAGAACGGGTGATCGTATGACAACCGCAATTCGAATATCAGTCAGGCCTTTGGTGGAATATGTGTACCGCAGTGGCAGCATACGTCCAGGGTTCCGCACTAATGCATCGATGCAGGAGGGAACCCGGATACACCAACGGGTGCAGAAGGACTACACGGAAGAGGATTTGAAAGAAGTAGTTCTCGAAGTGGAACTGCAGCACGGAGACTTGACCTACATGGTGGAGGGACGATGTGACGGACTGATTCGTCTGGATGGTCAACTGACGGTGGATGAGATCAAATCAACTGCGGGAAATTTGGACGACCTGGGCGATGGGGCCCCAGTACACTGGGCGCAGGCCATGATGTATGCCTATATGTACGCCGTTCAGCATGATGAGCCCCGTATGCAGGTACAGCTTACGTACGTGCACACCGTGAACAATGAAGAAAGACGGTTTCGGCGGATGCTGGAACGGCAGGAGCTGGAACAGTTTGCAGCAGAGCTGGTCGCTGGTTACGCGCCATACGCAGAGATGATTGTGGCTTATGAAGAGAAGCGCGATATAAGCGTGCGAGAGCTGCCTTTCCCTTTTCGCAAATACAGAGAGGGACAGCGCAAGCTGGCAGGAGCCGTATACAAGACAATCCGCGAGGGGCAGGGACTGATGGCGAAAGCGCCAACGGGTATTGGCAAAACGATGTCCGTACTGTTTCCCACGGTCAAGGCCATTGGTGAAGGAGAAGCCAAACGATTGTTCTATCTGACCGCGAGAACGACGACGCGAGTGGCGGCAGAAGAGGCTTTTGCCCGGATGCAGGCGGAAGGATTGAAGATGCATGTGATCAGTCTGACCGCGAAGGACAAGATCTGTTTCAAGGAAGAGGAAGCCTGTGATACGGGACAGTGTGGCATGTGCGAAGGATATTATGACCGTATTAATGAAGCCGTGCTGGATATGCTGGAACATGAGACGTTAATGACACGCCCGGTTATTGAACAGTACGCACGCAAGCATCGGGTATGTCCGTTTGAATTTTCACTGGACGCTGCGTATGCAGCCGATGCGGTGATCTGCGACTATAACTATATTTTCGATCCGCGTATCTCGCTCAAACGCATGCTGGAGGAGCAGAAGCGCAAGACGGTATTATTGGTCGATGAGGCACATAATCTGGTTGATCGGGGCCGAATGATGTTTTCGGCAGAGCTGGAGAAGGCGGTCTTTCTGGATGTCAAAAGGGAATTCCAAACGCTTGGCAGCAGTGTGACCGCTGCCAAAGCTATTGCGGATCGAACGGGCGCCATAGACAAATACCTGATTACGCTCCGCAAAAACGGTGGAGATGAGGGTAAATTGCTGCAACAGGAGGCGCCAGAGGAACTGATTGAACTGCTGGAGCCTTTTGTCATGGTTGCGGAGCAATGCCTTGTTGAAGGCGGTTCGGGAAATGCCGAGACGGATGAATTGCTGCTGGCAGCCTATTTCACCGCACAGAATTTCCTGCGTATTGCCAAGCTGTACGATGAACGCTTCATTACCTATGCGGAATGTGTACGAAGTGAAGTACGAGTGAAGCTGTTCTGCTTGGATCCGTCCGTGCTGCTGCGCCAGACAGCCAAAGGGTTCCGTTCTACCATTCATTTCTCTGCGACATTGTCACCTCTGGGTTATTACCGGGATATGCTAGGTGCGGAGGAAGAGGATTATACTTTGCGTATTGCTTCGCCTTTCCAGCGGGAGCAGCTGGATGTGAGATTGCTACCATTATCGATTCGCTATCGGGATCGTGAACGTTCCAGACAGCCAATTGCCAATATGCTGCGCCAATTGGTTGCCGAGTGGCCACATAGCAACCTGCTCGTCTTTTTCCCATCCTATCCATATATGCGCGAAGTACATGCGACGTATATGGAACAGCCGGGCGAGGCAGAAGTCGTGATGCAGGAACAGGGCATGAGTGAAGAGGAACGGGAGGCGTTCCTGAACGCGTTCCAGCCACATCCTGAACGAACACGGTTGGTATTTGCCGTTATGGGCGGTGTATTTTCCGAAGGTGTGGATCTGCCGGGTGATCGTCTGAATGGAGTTGTGGTGGTCGGGGCCGGACTTCCCCAGATTGGTCTGGAGAACAACGTACTCCGCGATTATTATAGTCGGACAGGGCGAAACGGATTTAATTATGCCTATGTTTTCCCAGGTATGAACAAGGTATTGCAGGCAGGTGGAAGGCTGATACGTACGGAAGAGGACAAGGGCGTACTGGTGCTGGTTGACGATCGTTTCACCGAGGAACCGTATCGATCATTGCTGCCCGAGGAATGGCAAGACTACACACGGATTTCACCCCAATAAAGATTCATAGCTAAAGATCGATCGTAGACTTTTCAGCTTTCTTTTCTGTGCATGATTGAAGGATAGGCCGAAAAGGGTATTACTTGGATAGCATACGAACGAACAAGGACGATACAGATGCGTGCCGTGATCCGCTTCGAAAGCAATCAAGGAGGTCGGTTGGGAATGAAGAGAAATCATACGATGATGCAATTTTTTGAATGGCACCTGGCCGCAGACGGAAACCACTGGAAGCGATTGGCCGAAATGGCGCCAGAACTGAAAGCCAAAGGCATTGACTCCATATGGGTGCCTCCGGTGACCAAAGCCGTATCTCCCGAGGATACCGGTTACGGCGTATATGATCTGTACGATCTGGGCGAATTTGACCAGAAAGGCAGCGTGCGTACCAAATATGGCACCAAGCAGGAACTGGTCGATGCGATTGCCGAGTGCCAGAAGAATGGCGTTGCCGTCTATGTGGATTTGGTGATGAACCATAAAGCGGGTGCGGATGAGACGGAAGTGTTTAAGGTGATTGAGGTTGACCCCAATGATCGATTGAAGGAAATTTCCAAACCGTTCGAGATTGAGGGCTGGACCAAATTCACATTTCCGGGCCGCGGGGATCAATACTCCTCTTTCAAATGGAACGCCGAACATTTCAACGGTACCGACTTTGATGCCAAGGAAGAACGAAGCGGTGTGTTCCGCATTGCAGGGGAGAACAAGAACTGGAATCAAAATGTCGACGATGAGTTCGGCAACTATGATTACCTAATGTTCGCCAATATCGATTACAATCACCCGGATGTCCGACAGGAAATGCTCCAATGGGGAAAATGGCTCATCGATACGCTGCAATGCAGTGGTTTTCGACTGGATGCGATCAAACATATCAACCACGAATTCATCAAGGAATTCGCTGCTGAGATGATCCGCAAGCGGGGGCAGGATTTCTACATTGTGGGCGAGTTCTGGAACTCCAATCTCGATGCATGCCGTGAATTTCTGGATACGGTGGACTATCAGATTGATCTGTTCGATGTGTCCCTGCATTACAAACTTCATGAAGCCTCTCTGGCTGGCCGGGACTTTGATCTTTCCAAGATTTTTGATGACACCTTGGTGCAGACCCATCCGACGCATGCCGTAACGTTTGTCGATAACCATGATTCCCAGCCGCATGAAGCGCTGGAATCCTGGGTGGGCGATTGGTTCAAGCCGAGCGCCTATGCGCTGACGCTGCTGCGTCGTGACGGTTACCCGGTTGTCTTTTATGGTGATTATTACGGTATTGGTGGTCCCGAACCTGTTGAGGGTAAGAAGGACATTCTGGACATTCTGATGTCAGCCCGTTACGACAAAGCTTATGGAGAGCAGGAAGATTACTTCGATCACGCGAACACGATTGGGTGGGTACGTCGCGGGGTGGACGAAATTGAAGGCTCCGGTTGTGCAGTAGTTATCTCGAATGGTGATGATGGTGAGAAACGAATGTTTGTTGGCGAACACCGTGCTGGTGAAGTCTGGACCGATCTGACGCACAGCTGCGAGGATAGCATTACTATTGAGAAAGACGGCTGGGCCACCTTCCATGTATGTGGTGGGGGCGTCTCCGTGTGGGCTCTCCCGGATCAGGGTGAGGATCGTGCAGACGCTGAGTAATACGGTTGGGATCATTGATCAGTGAATCTTCATATAGACAGTTAAACCATCTGAACTGGTGATCATCTGCCAGGCAGGTGGTTTTTTTATGTTAGGTGGAGTGGGTTTGATTGTGTTATCCTTATATGGAATAATAAACCAATATTATGATTACTATTAAAATCGATTCGTGTTCATCTTAGATAGATCATACCGAGGGGGAAATCGGGTGAGGAAATTAGTACACTTGGGGTTGTGGCTGCTTGTAATGGCGGTCTGTCTGGGGGCTTGCAGTTTGGGAACAAACAAAGGGCCAAGGGGAGAACCGAAGCGAACGGATGATTATACGCTGAATACCGAGCGAAGAGATTTGACCCAGCGTTTGCTGAAAAATCCAGATTCCTTTCAGGAGCGTTTGCCAGATGATTATAGCTTGACTGCTACTGTTAGAGTTCATCAAGAATCTGATCTGGACCGCATTATATATGAGATTTCTGTTAAAGAGGCCCGGGTACCGATGGTCAATGTAATACAGTCTTTTACACTTGATCCATCCTTGATGAATAGTATTAACGCCACAGAGCTCCTTAACTCCAATGCGGGAAACACACACGAGACGACTCTGGGTCCTGGAAAAGAACCGTTGGGATTAAGTTTACTCAGAGATTATATTTTGAAGCCCAAAGCGGAGATCCATAGCAATATCATTCATACTTATCAGGATATGTATATCAAAATCTCTTACGGACCAAATGATAAGCGTACGGAAGATTACATTCATGTTAAAGCCAAACCATCTCCTGAAACTATTGAATATATGAAATCATGGAATGCAGATCAATAGAAAGGCAGAACCTAAAAAGCTCCGCCAAGGGGAACTGCATGGATGCTGCCTCTTTATTTTGGTGATACATTAGTTCGAGTTGCGTACTACACTTCCAGTTCAAACGACTCCAGCGTGCCTACCATTTTTAGATCATGCTCCTGGTTGAACTGTGCCCGTTTGGCCGCATTGGCATATTCATCATGATAATGCATGAGCACGGTTTTCTGTCTCACTTCGGCGGGTAGTTGTTGCAGATCCTTCAGTGAGGTGTGTGATTTGATCACCAGATCATGCATATGACATTCGTGGAAAATTAGCTGTACGTCTTTGGCCGCCTGCTCTACTCGTTCCTGATCGAGCGTGCTGTCTGCGCTATAGTAGAAATAGGGCTTTGCAAGAAGGCCATTGCTGACCATGCCCGGCACATGCTGTGTTCGAAAAGTTTCAAACGTCACGCCCCCCAGCTCAAATGTGCCTCCATCCGGTAAAGGTACGATATCGTAATAGTCGCTCATCGTGCGCTCCCCGTCAGTGGTATAACGCATGCCTGGGGATAAAATACTCCATAACGGATCAACCAATTCTTCGTGGATAAACAAACGTGGCTTGCCATCGCCCACAATCTGTGAATAATATCCGAGCATCTGTACTCCGTTAATATGATCCTCATGCAGATGGGTAATAAACACATTGTGGATATCCGTCATTGGAAAGCCGTACGCCTTTAATGCTTTTGCATTGGACTCCGGAAAATCAATCACCAGATGTGTATCACCGAACTCGGCCAGCATACTGTTGTGGAATTGCTCCACGCTGAACATGTCTCCCGTACCGAGAAATGTAATTTTCATTGCGTTCATCTCCTTTGATCCACCTTTAGATCAGTATCATTGCGATTAAAACCAGTATACCTTGTTCCAGGAAATATGCCTAAATCAACCTTTTTTGATAACGCTATCATTTTATATTGAACTTTGTAGGCAAACAGTGTAGCGTAAAGATTGGGAAGTGAACCCATATGAACGTAAACTCACCTAAGGGAGCGTGCGAGGCGAATGAAGTCTTTTCTGGATGAACAATTTTTGCTGCACAATGAAACGGCGATCAAGTTATATGAGGACTATGCGAAGGACATGCCGATTATTGACTATCACTGCCACTTGAGTCCACAGGAGATCTACGAGAATAAAACCTTTGGCAATATTACAGAGGCTTGGTTATACGGTGATCACTACAAGTGGCGGCTGATGCGCGCAAACGGAATTGAGGAGCAGTACATTACGGGTGGAGAGGGCGTAACCGATTACGATCGTTTTCTGGCGTATGCCAAAACTGTACCAATGATGATTGGTAATCCGCTGTACGCGTGGTCACATCTGGAATTACAGCGTTATTTCGGTGTCTATGAAGTGTTGAATGAGACGAGCGCCCCGGCCATCTGGGAAAAAGTAAATGCAAAACTGAACAGTGACGGATTCGGTGCACGTGATCTTATTACCAAATCGAATGTAACCGTGGTATGCACGACGGATGATCCATGTGATTCCTTGGAATATCACCTGAAGATTCAGGAGATTGAAGGATTCGATGCCGCAGTATTGCCTTCATTCCGTCCAGATAAAGGATTGGAATTGAACCGTGACACCTTCTCGGAATGGGTAGGCAAGTTGTCGCAGGCAGCCGGTACGGAGATTTCCGATTATGACTCATTCCTCTCCGCTCTGGAATCACGGGTAGAGTTCTTCCACTCCGTAGGAGGCCGGGTGTCTGACCATGCACTCGATTATGTACCTTACGGCACGGCCACACGTGAGGAAGCAGCAGCGATTTTTGCCAAGGCTATTGCAGGCGAGAAGGTCAGTCGTGAGGAAGAGGACAAGTACAAGACGGTAACGCTGACTTTCCTCGGCAAGTTGTACGCAGATCGAGGCTGGGTCATGCAGTTCCATATTAATGCGGCCCGCAATAATAACAGCCGTATGCTCGCCCAGCTTGGTCCGGATACCGGATATGATTCCGTTAATGATACGCCGCTTTCCTTAGCCATGATCGGTTTGCTCGATGCGCTGGAGCAGCAGCAAGCGTTGCCGAAAACGATCCTGTATTCCTTGAATCCTCGGGACAATGAAGTGCTCGCAGCGATTATCGGCAGTTTCCAGGGCGGCGGCATTCCAGGCAAAATTCAGCTTGGTGCAGCATGGTGGTTCAATGATACGAAGGATGGCATGCTCGCTCAGATGAAGGCGCTGGCGAATGTAGGTCTAATCAGCCGTTTTGTCGGCATGTTAACCGATTCCCGCAGTTTCCTCTCCTACACACGACATGAGTATTTCCGTCGCCTGGTCTGCAACCTCATCGGTGAATGGGCCGAACAAGGAGAGGTACCGCATGATATGGATCTACTTGGACAGATCGTACAGGGCATTGCCTACAACAATGCGAAGGAGTATTTCCCTTTTGCTTCCGCGCTCAAAACTGTATCTGCTTCGCAGTCTTAATTCTTCTATATTTGGTTCAAAACCGTGGCTTTAAAGTCACGGTTTTTTGTTGTGCATTTGCTGTTTGACATTCAACTTTTGCAGGAATATACTTAGTACACCTAATTAATTGATTGGCTATTTAATTGGAATGCTATTTAATAGATGTCCTATGATGTTGGACCTCTATGGAATGATAATGAAAATAAGGGAGGGACAATAATGACTGGCATAGATCCGGTTGCCCAGAAGCTTTTGTATTCCATCATGCAGTTTAATAAAGGCAAATGGAGGCAACATAAACCGCATGGGCGTAATCACAATGAAATTATGGTTCTGGGTTGTTTGCTCCACGGCATGCACCCGGGAGAACGGTTGAATTGGCAGGATAATCCTCCTAATTTCAATGACACTCTGCAATCGAATCATCCAGGACTGAAAGTATCGGAAATCAGTGCTTTGTTGCGTGTGAAATCGCCAACGATTACTCCTGTCATACGGGGGCTTGAAGACGAAGGTCTGGTTGAACGAACCATGGACCCGGAGGATCGCCGTGCAGTCCGCATTACGATTACCGAAGCAGGTCGTGATATTATCCGGGCGGCTCATCAGGAGCGTATGGAGATATTCAATAAGCTCGTTGAGCATCTGGGTGAGGAAGACAGTCTTCAATTAGCGGAGTTGTTGACCAAGGTGTACACCTTTTTTGATACAAAGGTTTCCCAACAGATGGATGCGTCCACACAAGGAGATGATAAGCTATGATGAAATTGTTTCGCATGCTTCAGCCTTACCGAATCCCCATTTTCTTCATATTGGGTCTGGTGCTGTTACAGTCGCTAGCTGAACTGTATTTGCCAACCCTGATGGCGGACATCGTTAATCACGGTATCGTAAAAGGGGATGTTCCGTACATCTGGCAGATTGGTGGCTGGATGTTGGTGATTGCTATAGCAGGCACGGCCTGTTCCGTAACAGCCAGTTATCTATCCTCACGCACAGCGGGCGGATTCGCCAAGCAGCTGCGCAGCAGAGTATTCCGCCATGTGGAGAACTTTTCGCTGCAGGAATTTGATAAATTGGGTACAGCCTCGCTGATTACCCGTACCACAAATGATATTACGCAGGTTCAGAACGTATTAACGATGATGCTGCGCATGATGGTTATGGCACCGATGATGTGTATCGGTGGTATCTTCATGGCGGTATCCCAGGATGCCAAATTATCGACCATTTTCTTGGTGGTCTTGCCTGTACTGGCTGGGGCTATAGCACTGATTGGTGCGAAAGGTCTGCCTTTGTTTAAACAAATTCAGAAAAAACTCGACCGACTCAATCTGGTCCTGCGTGAACAACTAACAGGAATTCGCGTGGTGCGTTCCTTTAATCGTGGGGAACATGAGCGTATTCGCTTCAATGGAGCTAATACGGATCTGCGAGATGTCTCCATTAAAGTGAATGTGCTCATGTCCACATTAATGCCCGTCATGATGCTGGTTATGAACTTTTCAATGATTGCCATTCTGTATTTCGGTGGACAGCGTATTGACAGTGGAAATATGAATATTGGTTCATTAATTGCCTTTATTCAGTATGCGATGCAGATCATGTTCTCCCTCATTATGGTCTCCATTATCTTTGTCATGATTCCAAGAGCTTCGGCTTCGGCAGAACGGATCAACGAAGTATTGGATATGCATCCGGATCTTAGCAATCCAGAGCAGCCTCGTCATATGAAATCGCTGCAAGGCACCATTGAGTTCGATAACGTGACATTCCGTTATCCGGGTGCAGAAAATGCAGCGTTGTCGGGTATTTCATTTACGGCACGCCCGGGTGAAACCACAGCCATTATTGGGGGTACGGGCTCAGGTAAATCCACATTGCTCAGTCTCATTCCACGTTTTTATGATGTAACGGAGGGCAGTGTACGGGTAAATGGAACAGATGTCCGTGAGCTTCGGCAGGAAGATTTGCGTGCCAAAATCGGATTTGTACCGCAAAAAGCGGTTCTTTTCACCGGAACGATTGCGGAGAATATCCGCCACGGGAAGGATGACGCCACGATGGAGGAGATTGTTCGAGCCGCTCAAACGGCCCAGGCAGAGAACTTCATTACGGAGATGAAAGATGGTTACGACAGCGTCATCGCGCAGGGAGGCAACAACGTATCCGGTGGACAGAAGCAGCGTTTGTCCATTGCACGCGCACTGATTCGCCGTCCGGAAGTATATATTTTTGACGACAGCTTCTCGGCTCTCGATTTCAAAACGGATGCCAAACTTCGTGCTGCCCTGAAGTCCGAAACGACTGAAGCAGCGGTGCTAATTGTAGCTCAGCGTGTAAGTACGGTTATGGATGCGGATCGCATTCTGGTTATGGATGAGGGACGAATTGTTGGTTCGGGAACACATAAAGAGCTGCTGGAGCACAATGAAGTGTATCGCGAGATTGTATCCTCCCAGCTGACAGAGGAGGAGATCGCATGAGTGAACGTTCAGAACGCAAGTCATCTCGTCCCCCTGGTGGGCCGGGTCATCCCGGAGGCGGAATGGGCATGCGGCCTCCCGTGGAGAAAGCGAAGGATTTCAAAGGTACACTGCGGCGCTTGATGCGGTATCTTCAACCCCACAGCTATCGTTTGCTGGGTGTGCTGGTCGCTGCGATTCTAAGTACCGTGTTCAGCATTATCAGCCCGAAGGTTATGGCAGAAGGTACGGATATTCTCAGTAAAGGCGCTATTGCCATCCTTCAGGGTGTACAGGGGGCCGGGATTGATTTTCCTGCCTTGATGAAGGTTTTGTATCTGCTTGGGGGACTCTATCTGTTCAGTGCAGCTTTCATGTACATTCAGCAATACCTGATGGCTGGTGTAGCTCAGCGAGTTGTGTATGACATGCGTGAGCAGATCAGCGCCAAGGTAGGACGTCTGCCACTGAAATATTTTGACTCCCGTACCCACGGGGAAACATTAAGCCGGGCGACAAACGATGTGGACAACATCAGTAATACACTCCAGCAAAGTTTGGCGCAATTCATTACGTCTGTAGTTACCATTGTCGGTGTTATCATCATGATGTTGACAATAAGTCCATGGATGACCCTCATTACCATTTTGACACTGCCATTAAGCGTGGTAGTAGTTATGCTGGTGGCATCCCGTTCGCAAAAACACTTTGCAGGTCAGCAAAAATCACTTGGTGAATTGAATGGCCATGTCGAGGAAATGTACACCGGCCATAAGGTAGTCAAAGCCTTTGGACGGGAAGAACATTCGGTAGAACAGTTCGAAAAAGTGAACGAAGAGCTGTATGAATCCGGTTGGAAAGCCCAGTTTATCTCGGGGATTATCATGCCACTGATGACGTTTGTAGGTAACCTTGGTTATGTGCTGATCTGTGTGGTCGGCGGGATCTTTGTTACACGTGGTGCCATCTCCATCGGGGATATCCTTGCATTCACACAGTACTCCCGTCAGTTCACTCAGCCGATTAACCAGATTGCCAACATCTCGAATATCATTCAGTCCACTATCGCTTCGGCGGAGCGGGTATTTGAATTGCTGGATGAAGAGGAAGAGGTTCCAGAGTCTTCGAAACCAGTACAATTGCAGCATCCACAGGGTGCCGTTGCATTCCATGGTGTGAATTTTGGATATAAAGCGGATGAGTTACTCATTCAAAATATGAATATTGATGTAAAACCGGGACAGACGGTGGCCATTGTCGGGCCGACTGGAGCGGGTAAAACAACGCTGATCAACCTCCTGATGCGTTTCTACGAAATTCAGGACGGCCAAATTACAATTGACGGCGTTAATATCGTGGACATGGAACGCGGCAAGCTGCGCAGCCTGTTTGGGATGGTGCTTCAGGACACATGGCTGTTCAACGGAACGATCCGTGACAACATCGCCTATGGCCGAGAAGGCGCAACGGAAGAAGAAGTCATCAAGGCAGCCGATGCGGCCCATGCTGATCACTTCATTCGTACCTTGCCTGATGGATATGATACGGTGCTGAATGAAGAAGCCTCGAACATCTCACAGGGCCAGAAGCAACTGCTGACTATTGCGAGAGCGATTCTGGCGAATCCGGCCATTCTGATTCTCGATGAAGCGACGAGCAGTGTCGATACACGGACCGAAGTGTTCATCCAGAAAGCGATGAATGATCTGATGAAGGATCGTACCAGCTTTGTCATTGCCCACAGATTGTCCACCATTCGCGGAGCCGACCTGATTCTTGTTATGGATCATGGTAACGTGATTGAGCAGGGTAATCATGAGGAATTGATGGAGAAACAAGGCTTCTATGCTGATCTGTACAACAGTCAGTTCACGGAGCAACAGCCACAGGCGATCTGATCCTAGATGGCGTTAACATAATAGCCGGGTTCACCCTTTGGGTGCACCCGGCTATTTGTTTGCTACCGCGGCAAGTCCCACGATATCGTTTCTTCTTTCCTTAACCCTCTTTCGAATCTTCTTGAGCTTTACCTTCGTTGACGCCGGATGACGTCTTTACTTCCAGCTTCGGATCTTCATTTGTCTCCTCAAGCGCAGAAGGTGCTGGCTCGCCCGGTATTAATTCACGCTGCTCGATCATACGTTTAACGACCTCATAACAGTCCTCGACATGTTTGTTGCCGACATACCGCATGGCCGTGAAGCTGAGCGCGGCTGCCAATCCCTGACCTGCAAAAGGGACAAATTTGGCGACCGATTTGGTAGCTACGCGTACTCCGACCCTTTTCAGAACCTGTACGACCAGTTCTTTGGTTACCATACGTCCGATGACTTTACTTCCGATGGACATGACGAATCCGTAGATCATGGATTTGGTCTCAGGGTCCATACCGTCGAGCTGCTTTTGCGATAATCCGAATTTATTGTTAATGGCAGGCAGTAACTGCATGAGCATTCCCACATCAGCCAGGACGTCTGTACCTGGAAGAGGAACGAGTGTTGTACCGGCGGAAGCGGTAGCTCTCTTTTTGACCATGGTGCGGCATTCCTTGCGAACTTGCTCCAATTGTTCCAACGTTGCTGGAATCATAGGGAATCCCTCCATTCGTATATGGTATAGATATAACCGTTTTGGCTCGTTTTGAATGGTGTTTTCTTCAGTAGAAATTGGTGACCTTGGCATATGAGTGTAAAGTAACCTTTTTCCTCAACCGTACGTCTAGTAAAAAAAGGAAATCAGTGAATTGCTATGACGGGTATCTGAGTATTACGGATGAGGGGGGATTTCGATGCATGCACGGTTAGGAGTATTACTGTTATTATGCTGTATAAGTGGGCTGATCATTACGAGCTGTTCAGCAAAGGGGGACCCGAACAAGATGCAATCTAATTCGAATCAGGAGCTATCCGAGTCAGAACGAAATGCTGCTTTGAAAGAAATCGAACCCGAAAGAATCCAAGCTATGAACACCATGGGGCTGCGCATCCTTCAACAGATGGGTACCAAAGAGAAAGCTGATGGGAATAATCTGCTGATCTCTCCTTACAGCATTACGGCAGCGATTGGCATGGCATATAACGGTAGCGTAGGTGAGACTAGGCGAGAGATGGCAAAGGTCATGGGCTGGTCGGGGCTAGAAATGGAGCAAGTGAATGCTTCTCAAGCGGCTTTGCAGCAGTTGTTGACCCATCCGGGAAAAGGAATACAGATCGGTATTGCGAACTCCATGTGGGTGAAGGACGGAATCCCGGTAGAGGAAACGTACCAAACAGCCGTACAGCAAACGTATGAAGCCGAGATCAGGACACTCAATGGACAACCAGCACAAGCAAAGGAAGAGATTAATCAATGGGTGAAGCAGCACACCAACAGCATGATTCCAAATTTGATGCAGGAGCCGCCCGAAAAGGAAGCCCTGATGATTCTGGTGAATGCCATCGCATTTGATGGTAACTGGATGGATGAGTTTGACCCGGAGTACACGACGGACGAAGAGTTTAAGCTGGCCAATGGAAAGGACCTGTCTGTGCGGATGATGCATCAGACAAAGCAGTTCCAATACTCTGAGAATGAGGATTGGCAGGCAGTAAGACTGCCTTACGGAGATGGCCAGATGCATCTGCTTGTCGTTTTGCCGCGAGAGGGGCGTACGCTGGATGAGGTTCAGCAGCAGTTGCTGGATGACCCAAAACGGCTTGATCGCGGCTCCGAATATAGCTTAGTTGAGCTGTCTTTGCCACGTTTTCGTGTAGAGTATGGAATGAACCTGAAAGAAACGTTGCAGCAGATGGGGATGGAAATGGCCTTTGATCCGTATGCCGCCAATTTCACGGAAATGATTTCTCCCGGGCCGAACTTGCAAGCCTACATTGGTCAGGTACTGCATCGTGCCGTGATGGAAGTGAGCGAACAAGGAACTGTAGCTGCTGCTTCAACATTAGTGGGAATGGCGGCTGGAAGTGCTCCACCAACGGATCCGGTGAGGATGGAGGCCAATCGCCCATTTATGGTTGCTGTAGTGGATAAATCCACTGGAGCATGGTTATTTGCCGGGAACGTAAACCAACCGGAAGAGATTCCCTCCCGGTAGCACGTAGTCTTCGTTATCCAATTCTGCTGACATGCCGCTCTCGGAATTCATTTTCCAGCATGCTCATCTGAATGGCATCGTGATATTGATGATTGTAATACAAGGCCTCTCGCCGTACACCTTCACGTTGAAACCCGAGCTTCTCATATGTACGAATTGCACGCTCGTTGAAGGCATACACTTCAAGCTCGATTCGGTGCAGATTGCAGATACCGAAGCCATAATCCAGCATAAGCAGCAATGCCTCGCTGCCATATCCTTTTCCTTGATGCTCTGTATGATCAATGGCGATCCGAATATGCGCACTGCGATTTTTGGTATGTAGGTCCATCAGGGCAATCTCCCCGATGACCTGGTCATTCTCCTGCAAGGCAATCAGCAGCATCAAGCGTGTGTCATCCTGGGCCGCGTTTTCGATGTAGCGTTCTACTTGGGTACGGGTGAAGCTGTTTTGTGTTCCAGTAAGTCTGCGCATCTCGGCGTCAAACAATCCGGGGAAATAGGTATCAACGTCAGTCGATTCAAATGGACGCAGATAGATGCGCTTCGTTTCCAACAGACGTGGGATGCGCGGGGATGGTGTTGGTTGAGACATGGGTTATTCCTCCTGTGAGTTCAAGTCGTCCTGCAGGAACGATCGAGCTGGTATCGCCGCATTGGCAAAAGCATGGAGAGATCTTTACGCCTTGTGAGTGGCCCCGTCCAAAAATAAAGCTACCAGCTCACGTGCCAGATCGGCAATCGTTGCATGCATGTCGCGTACGCCTTCACGGTTTGCCAACATCAGCAAGGACGTGAACGCATGGGCAAGCAGCATCGGATTGGCAGAACGTAAATAACCGTTGTCCATCTCCTGCTTGAAGTGGGTGGCAAGGACTTCATAGATGCGGACTTCGGCTTCACGGATCTGGGCCAGCTGATCTGCATTCAGATAGGTATTGGCTTCACGCATCATGGTCTCGGTATCAACGTGGGATTGTTGCATCCGTCCTTCCGCAACTTTCTCCAGTCTTTCTTGCAATGTACCGGGTGCATCCATACGGAGAGCTGTCTGCTGCATGCCCATGGCCATCATGCTGGTAATGGCGACGGTGAATAGCTGCGGCTTGCTGGAAAAATGATAATAGATTGATGCTTTGGTCACGCCGCATAGCGAGGCAATTTGCTGGAGAGAGACAGGTTCATACCCGTATTCCATAAATAGCCGCGAGGCGGTCATCAGTATTTTCGACTGGGCTGATGCCTGATCGGCACCGGCTTTGGGCCTTCCCGGCGAGCGGGGAGGGTTCGTATTTTTGCTCATGATTGCATACCTCTTTACTTATTCATGTTGGCTGTACAAAAGTGTTCACAAAATTAGTATTTGCAATATTAACCTTCCGGTATATATAATTAAGTCAATTATACTATGACCCGTGGTTCATTTCTATATTTATCACATAAAAACGGCTTCATAGAACCAAAATAGGGAGATGAAGAGACAATGCAAGAAGGTTCGGGCTACGGCCGCTGGGTTGCCGGCAAACGAAGCAAATGGATTACACTGTTGGTATGGATCATCATCGCGGTTGTCCTTGGTGTGGTGTGGCCTGCTGTTGGTGACCGTGAAACGAATAACGCGCAGGATCTGAGTGATTCCAAGCCATCGGTGCAAGCGGCAGCAGTTGCGCAGAAAGAATTTCCCGGCGGCGAAGGTGTTCCCGCTCTCATCGTATGGCATCAAGCCGGCGGGCTGACGGATGAACAGATTGAGAACATTCAGGCGTTAACGGAGCGACTGGATCAGGATCCAGTAGAGCAGCAGCAATCTGTTGTACCACTATATCAGTTGCCGCCACAGGCTCTGAAAGGTCAGCTTTCGGAAGATGGAAGCACCTTGGTTATGCCGCTCTTTTTCAATCAGGAAGCTGATTCCTCACAGTTGAAAGAGGGCATTGCAGCGCTGGAGCAGAAAACGAAAGACATTTTTGGCTCCGACCCATTTGACGTTGCCATTGATGATGCCAGTGCACTAAGTGCACGGGTCACAGGTCCGGTTGGGATATCGATTGATGCGAGCGGATTGTTCTCATCTGCGGATGTATCCTTGCTGATTGCAACAGTTGTGCTGGTACTCGTGCTGTTGCTGTTGATCTACCGTTCGCCCGTACTGGCGATTATCCCGATTATTGCAGTTGGATTCGCTTATATGGTCACTAGTCCGATTCTTGGATTTATGGCGGATCAGGGCTGGATTACAGTGGACGCGCAGTCCATCTCGATTATGACAGTGCTGTTGTTCGGTGCAGGTACGGACTATTGCCTGTTCATGATCTCCAGATTCCGTCAAATTCTCTATCATGAGCCGGATAAAAAGAAAGCACTTTTCCAGGCGATTACCGGATCGTCCGGTGCGATTGCCATGAGTGGATTTACAGTTGTTGCAGCACTGCTTGTACTGCTGTTCGCAGAATATGGTGCCTATCACCGTTTTGCCGTACCATTCAGTTTATCCATCTTCATCATGTTTATTGCGAGCCTGACGCTGGTTCCGGCTTTGCTGGCGATCTTCGGTCGGGGTTCATTCTACCCGTTTGTACCGCGTACGCATGATATGGAAGTAGAACGTGCGAAGAAAAAAGGCAAACCAGCGCCTGCTCCGCGTAAAATCAAGGAAAGCTGGATTGGCCGTACAGTAGTAACCAAACCGTGGACAGTACTGGCGATTACGCTGGTGTTGTTGGGTGGACTGGCTGCTTTCTCTAGCCAAATAAAATTCACGTATGACTTGCTATCATCCTTCCCGGAGAATGTTGCATCTCGTGAAGGTTTCAAAGTCATTGGAGAACAGTTCTCGGAAGGTGAACTCGCTCCGGCGAAAGTGATTATCGATACAGAAGGCAGCGAGACAGATCTGAAACAACGTCTGGAATCGCTGGATTACGTAAGCAAGGTAGGTGAAGCGCAGCAAGGTGCTGAGAATGCAAACATCACCGCTTACGATGTGGAATTCAATCTGAATCCATACTCGATGGAGGCGATGCAGCATATCCCGGATCTGCGGGCAACGGCTGAACAGGCATTGAAAGATGCTGGAATAACAAGTGTGGACAGCCATGTCTGGATCGATGGTCAGACGGCTGAGCAGTATGACATCGAAGTCACTGGAGAGCGGGATGCCAGCATCATTATCCCAGTGGTAATCGGAATGATCACATTGCTGCTGCTGTTATACCTGCGTTCCGTCGTAGCGACGGCGTATCTGATTGCCACAGTAGTACTGTCCTATTTCTCCGCACTGGGCCTGGGCTGGCTCATTATCCACTATGGACTGGGGGCAGACGCCATTCAGGGAGCGATTCCGCTGTATTCCTTCGTATTCCTTGTGGCGCTGGGTGAAGACTACAACATCTTCATGATCTCAAGCATCTGGCAAAAACGCAAAACGATGCCACTTCGCCAAGCGATCAAGGAAGGTGTGGGTGAAACCGGATCTGTTATTACTTCTGCAGGTCTGATTCTCGCAGGTACGTTTGCTGTACTGGCAACACTGCCTATACAGGTGCTGGTGCAGTTCGGTATTATCACGGCTGCGGGTGTCTTGCTTGATACGTTCCTTGTTCGACCGTTCATGGTGCCAGCCATTACAACGTTGCTGGGCAAATGGGCTTTCTGGCCAGGCAAGTATGTGCCTGTTGCAGAGAAAGCCAAAGAGAAACAAAAACAATCCATGTAATTGATGGATAGATTCAGACAAGGACAGTGGGGACCTGAAGCCTACTGTCCTTTTTTTTACCATTTTCATGTTGGAATGCAGATTGATCCGGGTATATGTTGAGATGGAATGGAGGAACTGTAAAATATCCGCAGAAACAGACCTGGCCGCTATTTTCTTTGTACGAGGAAGGTTTACGTGGCCAAGGGTTTTGGGACATAATAGAGTTAACGTCAGCCACAGGCAGACGGACGGGATGAACATCAATGGGACAACCAGGGGGAAGGATGAAAACAAGCATGACGAACCAACTTAATGTGTACTTTAACCATGACGGCGGCGTGGATGACCTCGTATCGCTGTTCATGCTTCTGCAAATGGACAATGTAAATGTAACCGGTGTATCGGTTATTCCGGCAGACGGATATCTGGAGCCAGCTACAGATGCCAGCCGTAAAATTATCGATCGCTTCGGCACATATTCCGTAGAGGTAGCGAAATCCAACTCCAGAGGGAAGAATCCGTTTCCTGCGGCGTGGAGATTGCACTCCTTCTATGTAGATGCACTTCCAGTACTGAACGAATCCGGCAAAATGGAAGCTCCTTTGTCTTCCGTTCCGGCCCACCAGCATCTGATTGAGAAAGTGCGCAGCACCGAAGGCAAAACGCTGCTCCTGTTCACAGGGCCGCTGACTGACCTCGCGCGTGCACTGGACGAAGCACCAGACATTGAAGAGAAAATCGACAAGCTCGTGTGGATGGGTGGTACGTTCGAAAGAGGGAACGTTGAAGAGCCTGAGCATGATGGTACAGCAGAATGGAACGTATTCTGGGACCCGGAAGCGGCTTACCGTGTATGGCAGAGCGGCATCCAGATTGATCTGGTAGCCCTGGAAAGCACGAACAAAGTACCTCTGACACCTGCTGTACGTAACCGTTGGGCTGCAGAGCGCCGTTTTGAAGGCGTTGACTTCCTGGGTAACTGTTATGCAGGATGTCCGCCACTGGTATACAGCGAAACGAATTCCACCTACTATCTGTGGGATGTGTTGACTACGGCTTCCGTTGGACGTGAGGACATCGTGAAGAAGAAAACGGTGAACTGTATCGTTATCCCGGATGGTCCAAGCCAAGGCCGTACGGTGGAACAAGCAGACGGACGTCCAGTACAACTTGTGTATGATACTGATCCAGAAGCGTTCTTCACATACATGACGGATTTGGGCAAAAAAGCTGCTCCACAGCGTTATTAATTCAGGCAGCCGCAAGGCCAGCCTCCATTAAAATGACAACAATAAAAAGCCGCAGGTAGAGTGAACAGGAATGGGGTAAACCCCATGTTCCCGTTCCCTGCCTTGCGGCTTTTTTTGTATTCATCTGGTGGGGCACCATTGATTGCCCATCTACAATCGGATTTATATTTTGAATCGGCTTATCAACCCGTTCAATTCACTGGACAACACACGAAGGGATTCCGCAGATGTGCTCATCTCATCCATCGATTTCAGCTGCCCGTCAGTTGCAGCGGAAACCTCCTGAATGCTGGAAGAAGACTTGCGCGAGATATGTTCCATATCCTCAACGGAGGCGGATACCTCTTCGGCACTGGCGGAGAGCTGCTCGGAAGCGGCGGACACTTCGTGCAAACGTTCATTCATCGTCTCAATGCCGGAATGAATGGACGTGAACGAACGTCCTGCTTCTTGAACAACAGCAAGACCGGCCTGAACTTCTGAGGTACTGGCCGACATATGCGAAGATAAAACGGCAGTCTGGCGTGTCATTTCGGCGATCAGTTCAGTCACATGATGGGACGATTGCTCTGATTCCCCTGCAAGCTTCCGAACCTCGGAAGCAACAACGGCGAATCCGCTGCCATGTTCCCCGGCCCGAGCGGCTTCAATGCTTGCATTCAATGCCAGCAGACTGGTCTGAGAAGCGATGCCCTTCATCATGTGGGCTACCGATTCAATTTTGCTGGAGTATTGCGCAAGCTGGGAGGTAGATGCTTCCATCTGAGCGTTGGCCTGATGGATTTTGTCCATGCGGTCAATCGCTGTGTTGATGTTGGTCTGGCCCTGTATCGCGTTATGGGTCGTCTCCTCGGATACATCAGCCACCATGGAAGATGAATTCGCAATATGCTGCATGCTACGTGTAATTTCCTCCATTGCTACAGTAACTTCGCCTGCCCGTGCAACCTGCTCCGCAGCGCCTTTGGCTGTGTGGTCTGTGTGCTCAGCAATGCGCTGGCTGGCTTCCGCTGTCGCCAGCGAGTGTCTGGATACCCCTTCGGCGGCTTGCAGCAGGGAATCGGAGCTTTTGCGGATGCCTGTCATGACATCTCGTGTATCTGTTACCAGATGTTTGAACTCCGAGGCCAATTGCCCAACCTCATCCTTCCGTCCAAGCTCGACATCGACAGTCAGATCACCTTTGCCCACCTCAGCAATGATCTTCTTCAGTTTCACCAGAGGACGTGTCAAATAATGAGCAAATCCATAGACCAGCAGCACGCTGAGTAATACGATGGCAAGGGCAGTCCAGATCATGGTCATTCGATTGCGTGTCATTAGCTCGTAGACGGCAGTGGAGTCGAGGTCGGCGCCAACGAGACCAAGCAGTTCCCCATTAGCCCCATGAATCGGTACATAGGCTGTAATCGTCGCGCCGTACTCATCCTGGGTCAGATCGCCCCGGAAAGGTTCGTTTTGTGCAAAGGCTTTCAGCATTCCCGCATATTGGTTCTCTTCAGGGGACCCGTAGGGAGAGAAATCATCCTCTTCCACATCCGGAGCAGCGCCATCCACCACATAATAATACGATGCGGCTCCGTTCTCTTCACGCTTACCAAGCGTGTATAGATACTTCAACCCATTGGCCTGGCGAAGCTGGCTGAGTTGTTCGCGCAAGGTATCGTAATACTCGGTTTGATCCTGTCCTGTACTGAGCGGCGCATACAGGGAGGTGTCGATGGATTGTGCTGCTCGTTCGGCAACAGCCTGTGCCTGCATGCCCATTGATTGTTCAACCAACTGTGCAGATGAGCGATACATGGTAATGCCAAGAACTGCTCCTGCCGCCAGCATCAGACAGGAAAAAAATAAAAAGATACGCATAAACAAACTGTTCATTAGTAGAAATGTTCCCCCTTGATATATAAAACTATGAATTCTTATATTGAAGTTGAATGAATCGTCATATTGGAACTGAGTTTCTTTTCTTGCTAACGTACATATATGTATTTCATTTCTATTTAAAATATCGGCATCTGCATGATAAAGAATTAGCCCCCGGATCAAGTAGATCCAGGAGCTTATCTTGTTTGAAACGTATAAATGGATATCTCATCTCTTGGACTCCCCATGATTGCAGGAACCCTTTGCTGTTATTACTACAAAGAGGGGGGCTTTACATCGTCCCGCCACCCTGGCGGATGGAGGCAGGGATCTTCTCTGGTCCTTGGTTAATATATTTATTAATAAAAGTGCCTACTTTGGCATCATTGAATTGGTCCAGCTTCATGGTTTTGGTCCATGCCGTCACGACGACCTCACTGCCTTCAGGGATGTCCTTGTTCGGCACAGCCAGGATACCTGATCCAGCTTTGCGGAACTTGGCAAGGTATTTCAGATGCTCTTTCAGCTCATCACTTGCGTTCACACGATAATAAATGATGATATCCCCATGCTCCAGATTATGTACCAGGTATGGATAGCCGGGGAAATCGGTGTAAAATCCAAACTTGATATCATGCGGGTTATGAGGCCCCGACGTTGGGATGGTCATCTCATATTGAATCGGCTCTTCTGTATGATCGGCTCCATAGTATTTATCGTCGGTCACGTCGATCGCAGCATCAGCATTCAGATCCGCAACATCATACTTGGTAAGTGCACCCTGCATGAAGAAAAGGACAAACGCAATAATTGACACCCCTAGTAGTGCATGTGCACCCAGGCGGATAGATCGGGTTTTCTTTTTAATCACAGCTCGTTCATTCTTCTTCATATGTGCCAGTACAGACTTCTGGGTGCGTGAAGACCAGATATAAGCTGCGATGGAGAACAAGAGAACGACTGCCCCAACGATAAGCCATAGGTAGGATGTGCCTGCCTCGTGTTCCATTTGCATATGATTCATATTCATGTCCATATCGATTTTCTCTACCCTTCGTAATAAAATGAATGATCACAACGTTACACTACATAATGTAGTGTTAATGACAATGGCATAGCTCCCAATATAAGCATGGGGTGTTTCTCACCTCATATCCTTACGTAAAAAAGAACATACCTTTTACACTACACATTATAGTGTATGGAACGTAACGAGTGCAATCTGCTGACGCTGAAAACAAAAGAAGACCCTCCTCGCATAAGCAGGGAGAGCCTTCGTAAGAGCTTTTGAACTAGATACTACATACGACCGTATGGAGAATACATCAGGCTAATCAATCCAATGATTGTAGTGCCCAGAAAGCGAGATAGAATAAAAAACAATACAACATTGGCAATCAACACGCTGTACATGCTATCGATGGCTGCCTTCGTACGATTCAGCGGATACTGGAACAGCACCGTGTTAAGTGATACAAAGATAATCAAATACGAGACAACGAGGAAGAAGATAGCGATGGAATACGAGATAACAATAAACAGATTCGCCAGGACGAGCGACGCTACAGCGGGCACAAGCAATGTACCGAACTGGGCAACCAGTGTTTTGGGGCGGAATGTTATTTTTTCAATCTTCAATATGGCATACATCAATGCGATCGCTACGACCAAAGAAATGGCGGTGAACAACAGCGGTCTAATAAACCCGCCAATGAACAATCCGTCCATATCCATCCGGCCGAAAGTAATCAAAAAGTATGTAGAGGATAGAACCGCAATCAGAGCCATCGTGATCCAGCCGTTAAGAGAATGCTGTTCACCAACGGTTTTCATAGTTTGATAAGGGCGGGTGAGAACACTAAGGGAATAGGATAGATACTGTTTGCTTACTTCTTTGGCTTGCTGAACTTTCTCATTTTGTACGATGTTATTCCACTGATTGGTGTTGTTGTCTCCTGAAGATGAAGGGCCCTCTGTGCTGGAAGAGTCGGGTTCATGTTGTACAGGTCTGGGAGCAGAAGGTGTGTTGGATGAAATGGGAGTGTGAGAAGGTGTCGCCTGTGTGCTCGACCAACGGGTATATTCAGGTTCGGCAGCAGCGGATTGTTGATCCTGAGCGGAATCTGCAGTAGGGGAGGAAGGGTTTAGATTAGCGCCGCACCTCTCGCAAAAGCTAGCATTTCCATTTTCATGATTACATACTGGGCATTTCATGGCATGAGCCTCCAATTTCATAAACTAAGATAATATAGACATTTTGTCTCATTTTAACGGTTGATGACGAAGTTTGTCTATGTTTTCAAGGGATTTAACACCCGGTATTTTCCACCTGAGTATATGATTAAATCGGTCCTCTTATTTTCATATTGACATAAGTATGCGTCGGAATTATGATGTCCTTACCGAAATTGATAATCATTATCATTAAATGAACGTTAATCCAAGGGTTTGTACTCATCAACATATTAATCGCAGGTGTACAACCAAATCAGTTTAACCAATGGGGAGTGTATCGTGTTGAAAAAAATATTGGCATTGCCGGCTGTTGTGCTGGCAACTTCGGTTTTACTCGCCGCTTGCGGCAATAATGAAGCTGGTTCGGACAAGCAGGCGGAAACGCCCGTTGCTCAAAGCGAAAATCAAACTTCCACAGAAACCACGGATGCAGCAGATCAGGAAGCGGCCGGGAGTGATTATACAACCGCAGTGGATGGCTATCGCACGTTTGCAATTGAGCAGATCGATGAATTCGTGAAGCAAACGGAGAAGTTCACGGATGCCGTGAAAGCTGGTGATCTGGAGACTGCCAAATCATTATATGCACCAGCTCGTATGTATTATGAACGCATTGAACCGGTAGCCGAAGCACTTGGCGATCTGGACCCGAATATCGATGCACGTGACGGAGATGTAGAGGCTGCCGACTGGCGTGGATTCCACCGGATTGAGAAAGCACTTTGGGAAGACAAGACGACCGAAGGCATGACTGACTTTGCGGATACATTGTTGAGCGATGCGAAGCTCCTTCGTGCCAAAGTCGAGACGATGGACATCGATGCGAGTCTGATGGTAACGGGTGCGGTAGAACTGCTGAATGAGGTTTCCTCCAGCAAGGTAACGGGTGAAGAGGAACGTTATTCCCATACGGATCTGTATGATTTTGCAGCGAATGTAGAGGGAGCACGCGAGATATATAACCTGCTCAAGGATGATCTGGCTGCCAAAGACAAAGATCTGAATCAGCAAATTGCGGACCGATTCGATGCGCTCGAGAAAGAACTTGCTCCATTCAAGGATGGAGACGGGTACGTTTCCTATGAGAAGCTGAAGGATGAGGACGTGAAGAAGCTGAGTCAGAACCTGGATGCATTGGCTGAGCCGCTGTCGAACATGGGACAGGTACTGGGAGTGTAGAACAATGACCGAGCAGAAAAAGGATTCGCTGAAAAAGCCGTTGTCACGGCGTGAAATGCTGAAGCTGACCGGCGTGGCCGGATTGGGTCTGCTCTTGGGCGGAGGCGGTGCCAGCGGTCTGATGGCGCTGGGTCGCAAAAGCAGTCCGGCGGCATTGGATGTGAACACGCCGGACAAGGCACTGGCCTTCTATGGCAAGCACCAGGCGGGCATTATTACCCCGGCTCAGGATTTCATCTGCTTTGCCGCCTTTGATGTGACGGCGGGAAGTGCGGATGATCTCCGCCGTCTGTTCAAGAACTGGACGGCGGCTGCCGCTGCCATGGCCGCCGGAGAGATGATTGGCGAACATAATACAACGCTGAATACGCCCCCTACCGATACGGGTGAAGCGGCAGGCCTGACACCGTCACGAACCACGTTGACGTTTGGTGTGGGGCCCTCTTTGTTTGACGGACGCTTCGGGCTGCAGGGCCGGAAGCCCAAAGGTCTGCGCGATCTGCCGGCATTCGCCGGAGATGCGCTGGACCCGCAGTGGTGTGGTGGCGACCTGTGCGTGCAAGTCTGCGCAGACGATATGCAGGTCGCCTTCCATGCCATCCGCAATCTCGCGCGCATCGCACGCGGGCATGCGGTATTGCGCTGGACGCAGGAAGGATTCCAGCGCACAGGCCGAGCTGACCCTGCGGGTGGAACACCGCGCAACTTGCTCGGCTTCAAGGATGGCACCGGCAATCCGGATACTACGGATTCCGTGCTGATGGACCAGACCGTCTGGGCGCAGCCGGCTGACGGTCCAGGGTGGATGGCCGGCGGCAGTTATATGGCCGTCCGCCGGGTTCGCATGCGTGTGGAGGTGTGGGACCGCTCCACACTGAAAGATCAGGAGGCGACATTTGGACGCCACCGGGACAGCGGAGCGCCGCTCGGCAGCAGCGGCGAGTTCGATCCGGTAGATCTGAAGGCCAAGTCTGCCGATGGGCAGCCTGTTATTCCGGCAACGTCACATCTGCGCCTCGCGAAGGGGGACGGCAGTCAGCAAATTTTACGCCGCTCCTACTCATATTCGAGTGGGCTTGATGCCAAGACCGGACAGCTGGATGCAGGTTTGCTGTTCATTAGTTATCAACGGGACCTGGAGAAACAGTTTATTCCGATTCAGAAACGACTGGCAAAGAACGATAAGCTGAACGAATATACTGTGCACACAGGCAGTGCTGTATTTGCCTGTTTCCCCGGAATTACGAATGGCGGATATATTGGGGACACCTTGATTTGATGGGGAGGATGACAATGATGGGCAGGATCGCAGATCGGAAGGCGCAGGGGTGGCTGTACAAAGGAAGGTTGATGCGCTCCTTGCTGATGCTGCTGGTGTTCCTGATGGTGGGGTCCAGTGCAATTCGTTTACCGGGCATGCCACACGCTTCTGCTGAAGGGCTCCAAAACAATGAGCAGTCTGTGCAAAAACAATTGGATAGCCTATTGCCGCCTGTGGGCAGCGCCTTGGTTGAAGCGGGACAGGGCAAGCTGGCAGAAGCCACGGAGGACGTCGCCGAATTCAGGCAACTGTGGGAGGATGCCAGCACGTTGGTGCCGGAGCAGAACGCAGATCAGGTTGCGACGACCGCCAGCGTTGTAGGTGAAGCTTTGTCCAAAGCGGAACAGGCACTGTCCGGCAAGGATTCTGATGCTGCCAAGAAAGCACTCGCCGATCTTGCCCGTGCGACTAATCAGTACATTGAGGCGTTTCAGGGTGCAGAAGAGAGCAGCGACGCAGGTCGTAAAGCGGCCGAAAGGCTGCTGCCAGACGCACGTAAAAGTTTGAGAGCAATGGAACAGGGCGATTGGACCCAGGCAGAGCTTGCCTATAAACGGATTGTTACGGCCTGGAAAGGCACCGAAGCTCCGATTCGTCAGGATCATTTTGGCGTATACAGCCAGTTGGAGAAGGACATCAGCCTGGTTCGCATTTCAATGCAGGCCGAACCCCGCAAGGAAGAACAGGCAACAGAACGTATGCAGGAACTGGTCACGTTGCTCACAGACTATAGTGCAGGGACACTCAAGGAAGGGGAAGTTGAGGATACGACGGCATCATCTGGTGTTTCTTCTTTGTCCGACCTGCTGAAATTACTGGAGCAAGTAGAGCAGCAGATTCAAGCGGGGGATACGACTTCTGCCGCATCGGGATTGGAGCAGTTTATTGTGTCCTGGCCTTTGGTTGAAGGTCAGGTACAGATATCATCTCCAGCTTCATATACGGCCATTGAGAATGAAATGGCCGAAGCATCGGGATATGTCGTCTCCAATCCGCCAAATACGGCGAAGGCAACCGAGGTTGTAACCCGCATGATCAATCGGCTGGAGCCGTTAACGGCTACTACCTCATACTCGGCATGGGATGCGGCATTGATTCTGCTTCGCGAAGGTTTGGAAGCCATTCTGGTACTGGCTGCATTGCTGGCTTACGCCAAGAAGAGTGGCGAGACTGCGGCCCGGCGCTGGATCTGGGCTGGAGCCGGTAGTGGTCTGCTGCTTAGTGCGGCGCTGGCCGTTGTACTGTCGCTGACTCTTGCTGTGGCATCATCGGGCAGCACACGGGAGATGATTGAGGGGTATACGGGGCTTGCAGCGGTTGTACTGATGTTGACGGTTGGACAATGGATGCATAGCAAATCAAATACCCGCTCCTGGAATAGCTATGTCCAGAGACAGGTAGGTGGTGCGCTTGCCCGGGGAAGTCTGTGGTCACTCTTCGCTGTGGCGGGTCTTGCCATATTGCGAGAAGGTGCGGAGACTGCGATCTTTTATATTGGTATGGCGCCTGCAATTGAGACCTCACAGATGTTGATCGGCATGGGGGCGGCGTTGCTCATCCTGATTGTATTGGCTGTGGCCATTATTCAGTTCAGTGTACGGCTGCCTGTACGGTGGTTTTTCCTGACCGCTACGCTGCTGATTTATTATCTGGTATTTCGTTTCCTTGGAGAGAGTATTCACTCCCTTCAAGTCTCAGCAGCGCTGGGGGCTCATGTCGCACCGAGTCTGCCGACGATTGGCTGGCTTGGCATGTATCCGACATGGGAGACCTTTATTCCACAACTCGTTGTGCTGGTCTTTATGAGCTTCAATTTGATTCGTACAGAGGTACGTTCGGCCAAAGGAGCATCCAAGGCATCCGTGTAGCACAGAGCTACGAATCCCAATTAGAGGCTGCGTCCCGTTCGCATCATATGGTGATTGCCATCATCAAAGGGGATCTATAAGTCCCTACGTAAAAAGCCGTATCTTTCACGTTCTATTCTGCGTGAAAGATACGGCTTTTTATTTTTAAGAGATCTATGAGATAGGTTAAACGGTCTGTGGATTGGCTTTCATAAGTGTGGGTGTGGACTCCCGTATGATCGGTTTGGTCACGATATGCGAGACCTGATAAGGCTGTGACGGATGATCAATCCGGGATAACAGCATCTCTGCAGCCTTAATGCCCATTTCGTTGCTGTAGATATGAACCGTCGTTAATGCAGGCTCAATAATCCGTGATTCAGGTGCGTTATCGAAACCGCATATGACGATATCCTGCGGCACTTTAACATTTCTCGCTTTCAAAGCTCTGATCAAGTCGACTGCGATAAAGTCGTTGGCACACACATACGCATCAGGCAGCGACTTCAGCTCTGCCACGCGTTCGTTCAACCAGCCGGGCTTTGAGAAGAACAGGCGGTCATCATCCACAATGCATTGGGATGGATCGACCTGCAGCCCCGCTTCCAGCATGGCTCGCTGATATCCTACCCAACGTTCATTGAAGCTTTTGCAATGATTGTAATCCCCGGCAAATCCAATATGGTTGTAGCCGCTCTCAATTAATTTCCTGGTTAATTGATACGTGCTGTGCTCGTTCTCCATTAGCAGCAAATCGGCATGAAATTCCGGATAACATATGTCGGAAGCGCTATCGATGAAGATCGTGGGAATTCCAAGATCGGTAATAAGCTGAGTATATTTGAGATCGAACAATTCAATGCAAATGATACCGTCCACGTTGGAAATATCAAAATTGTTGGGAAGTGTAAGTGAATCCTGATCAACCTCACGCACGATATGAATGGAGAGATTGTACCCCTCTGCGCTGATTCTTTTCTCCAGACCACTGATTAACATCGAACCAAAGTGAGATGTATTGGGCAAATTCTCCGTTAACAGGGCGATATTGCTTGGAGCTTTAGTTAGAACATGCTCATTTTCCATATAGGCAAACTGTTTATATTTAAGTTCAATTGCTTTTTTAATTACACGATTACGTGTCTCATCCGGTATATTTCCGCTATCATTCAAGGCTTTGGAAGCTGTATTCCGGGAGATGCCCAAAGCATCCGCGATGTCCTGTATCGTGATTTTTTCTTTTGCCATCTAGTGCTTCACCTCTAATGATCATATGGTCGTCCATAGTATTATCTTAGTCAAATGTATAATAGATCGGAAGAAATAGCAATCGTAATTTTACATATGCACAATTTAGTTTACGTTTTTAATTCAGATATTGCGCTATTATTTGTATTCAGTAGCTTCGTTACAAATGATAATTAGTTCGAAGTATCCTACTGATGATAAGAGGGGTGACAGGTTGAGGGGGAATAAATAAACGTTGTATATACAATTTAATGCACATTTAGAACTCGAAAAACACATAAAATGATATCAAATGCACAATTATTTTTTACATAATGTATTGACTAATGCCTAGATCACCTGCTAAATTGTAAATTATCAAATGAGCAATTGTAAATATTGAAAGCCCTTACTAAAAACAATTGTCAACTTCAGGAATGAACGGAGGTAATGTGTTGGATAACACAGTGGATACCAAAAAGGGTACTGGAAGGGCGTTGAAAGAGAGGGCATCTACCGGTCACAGGATGCAGCAGTTCAAAAAGAATTATTTTTTGTACTTGTTACTCGCACCAGCTCTGATCCTGACCCTTGTCTTCAAATACATCCCGATGTACGGAGCCATTATCGCATTTAAGGATTTTAGTCCGATCAAAGGTATTATGGGCAGTGAGTGGGTAGGCTTGAAGCATTTTGAGAAGTTTTTGGCTTCGCCCAATTTTGATGTCATCTTTATGAATACGCTTAAACTCAGTTTTTTTGGATTGATATTCAGCTTTCCGGTACCGATATTGCTTGCTCTCATGCTCAATCAGGTACGTAAAGCCGGAGTGAAGAAAAACATCCAATTGTTTCTGTATGCACCCAACTTTATCTCGGTGGTTGTCGTTGTAGGTATGCTGTTTATCTTTCTATCCCCAACAGGGCCGATCAATCAGATAGCCACAGCAATTACAGGGCATCCCATTATGTTTATGTCCGAACCGGAATATTTCCGTTGGATATACATTTTGTCGGATATCTGGACCGGAGCCGGCTGGGCTTCCATCATTTATGTCGCAGCTTTGGCCAATGTCGATCCGGAACTTCACAATGCAGCCAATCTGGACGGAGCGAATCTCATTCAACGTATTCGCCACATCGACCTTCCGACGATTCGACCGATTATGGCCATCGTATTTATTCTTGCCGCTGGCGGAATCATGTCGATTGGATTTGAGAAGGCCTACCTGATGCAGACGTCCATGAACCTGCCTTCCTCCGAAATCATTGCCACGTATGTCTACAAGGTGGGCTTGCAGTCCGGAGATTACGCTTATTCTGCGGCAGTGGGATTGTTCAACTCGGTTATCAATGTCATTTTGCTGGTGACTGTGAATCTGATCGTGAAGAAATTGAATGAAGGCGAAGGCCTCTATTAGGAAAGGAGTGTTATCCATGGTAGTCAAACATACGGGACTGGATCGTCTGATCCTCGCGCTGAACGCGATTTTTCTCACCTGTGCCGTACTGGTTGTGGTTGTCCCCCTGATTTATATCGTCGTTGCCTCATTCATGGACCCAACGGTGCTGCTGAACCGTGGACTGTCCTTCAATGTGTCCGACTGGAGTCTGGACGGGTATCAGATGATTTTGTCCAATCCGGCCATGATTCGAGGGTTTGCCAATGCGGTTCTGTACTCGGTTTCTTTTGCACTCGTGACGGTGACCGTTTCGATATTTGCAGGGTATGCCTTGTCTGATGAAAGGCTGGCTGGGCGAGGATTTTTCATGATTATTTTTATCATTACGATGTTCTTCGGTGGCGGTTTGATCCCTACCTATCTGCTTGTTCGTAATCTCGGCATGCTGGACACGGTATGGGCTATTATCATCCCAGGCGCAGTCAACGTCTGGAACATCATTCTCTCCAGAACCTTCTTCAAAGGGGTACCGCGAGAACTGAAAGAAGCCGCCAATGTGGATGGTGCCTCCGAGATGAAGATTTTCTTCCAGATCGTCATTCCGTTGTCCAAACCTATCATTTTTGTCCTGGCGTTGTACGCGTTTGTAGGGCAGTGGAATTCCTATTTTGACGCCATGATCTATCTGGATAATCCGAACCTCCATCCGCTACAGCTCGTTCTGCGCTCCATCCTGATTCAGAATCAGGCTGCACCGGGCATGATCAGTGATCAGCTTGCGATGGCGGAACTGAAACGGCTCTCGGAAATGATCAAATATTCAGCCATTGTCATTTCGAGTCTGCCACTCATCATTATGTATCCATTCTTTCAGAAATATTTCGAAAAAGGTGTCATGGTAGGTTCACTCAAATAGTGAGCAGCCTGAGATACAGCACGTTCGACCCAACACAATTCACGGAGGTCATTATTATGAAAAAAGTGAAAAAATCCAGAAAAGCCGTTACAACGGCATCCATCTCCATGTTGTCAGCCATGCTCCTGCTCTCGGCGTGTGGCGGGGGAGGAGGCGGTGCGGCGAGTGAAGCCCAGTCGCCTGATGGCAAAGTGACATTGAATTTTATAACACAGAGTTCTCCGCTGGCGCCCGCTGATCCGAACGAGAAACTGATTAACAAGCGACTCGAAGAGAAGACCAATGTGCATATCAACTGGAAGAACTATACGAGTGACGTGTTTGCGGAGAAAAGAAACCTGGCGGTAGCCAGCGGAGATTTACCTGATGCCATCTTTGACGCAGGTTATGGGGATTATGATCTCCTGAAACTGGCGAAGGATGGGGCCATCATTCCACTGGAGGACATGATTGAGCAATACATGCCGAACCTGCAAAAGGTGCTGGAGGAAGCTCCCGAATACAAGAGCATGATTACGGCTCCAGACGGACATATTTATTCCTTTCCCTGGATTGAGGAGCTCGGAAGTGGCAAGCAGCGCATACAGGCGGTGGATGACATACCTTGGATCAACGTGGAGTGGCTGAACAAGCTCGGACTGAAGATGCCAACGACAACCGAAGAACTGAAACAAGTGCTGATTGCGTTCAAAACCCAGGACCCGAACGGCAATGGCAAGGCTGACGAAATTCCGTTGTCCTTTATTAACAAGCCGGGCGGAGAAGATCTGACATTTCTATTTGCAGCATTTGGACTTGGGGAGAACTGGGACCACACCGTGGTGACCAACGATGGAAAAGTGGTCTTCACGGCAGCTGATGAAGGCTACAAGGAAGCGGTCAAATACATTCACGAACTGGTCCAGGAAGGTCTTGTGGATGTGGAAGCATATCAGCAGGATTGGAATACGTATCTGGCCAAGGGCAAAGACAACAAGTATGGCATGTACTTCACTTGGGATAAGGCCAACATTACAGGTATGAATGATACCTATGATGTTCTGCCTCCTGTCGCCGGACCGAATGGAGAAATTAATGTTGCACGTACAAACGGTATCGGTCTAGACCGGGGACGAATGGTTGTTACGAGCAGCAATAAAAATCTGGAATCCACAGCGAAGTGGGTGGACCAATTGTACGATCCGCTCCAGTCCGTGCAGAACAACTGGGGAACTTACGGTGATGAGACACAACAGAATATTTTTGAATTGGATGAAGCCAAAGGCATGCTGAAGCATCTTCCGCTGGAAGGCGCTGCACCAGTTGAGCTCAGACAGAAAACGAGTATTGCAGGACCGTTGGCTATTCTCGACAGTTACTATGACAAATACACAACCAAACCGGAAGATGCTGCATGGCGTATGGAACTGCTCGATAAATATATGGTTCCACACATGAAAGCAGAAAACGTCTATCCAAGCGTGTTCTTCTCAATCGATGAACTCGACCGCCTTTCCACCATTGAGACTGATCTGTTCGCCTATGTGCTGCGTATGCGCACGGAATGGTATCAGAATGGAAAGATCGATCAGGAGTGGGATGCTTATCTGAAAGAACTGGACCGTCTTGGATTGCAAGAGTGGCTGCAGATTAAACAAGCGGGATATGACCGCAACACCCAATAAAACAAACTGGATGAGGAGCTTTGCCTTACTAGTATTAAGGTGCGTGAGTGAAGCAAAGTGTCCTCTTCAACGGTTTGATCCAAAGGAGAAACCAATATGTCTACCATTTCAACAACCGATTACCGGGGCGTCTATCATTTCTCACCCAAGGAGAAGTGGATGAATGACCCCAATGGCATGGTATTTTTCAAAGGTGAGTATCACTTGTTCTATCAGCATCATCCGTTTGGCACAACCTGGGGACCGATGCATTGGGGACACGCGGTGACGAAGGATCTGGTGACCTGGGAAGAGCTCCCTGTGGCTTTGGCGCCGGATGAACATGGCATGATATTCTCCGGCAGTGCCGTGGTGGACTGGAACAATACGTCCGGATTCTTTGACGATGAGCCAGGACTGGTGGCTATTTTTACCCATCATCAGGAGGTGCCAAACGATCATCCGATTCAGCGGCAGAGTCTCGCATATAGTAAGGATAGTGGAAGAACATGGGTAAAATACGAGGGCAATCCGGTACTGGAGCATGAGTCATTCGTGGATTTCCGTGATCCCAAAGTGTTCTGGCATGAGCAGACCAAAGAATGGATCATGATTATCGCTTGTGGTCAGACGGTATGTCTGTACCATTCTCCCGATCTGAAGGATTGGACATTGGGCAGTGAATTCGGCGCCGGGATCGGTTCGCATGATGGCGTCTGGGAGTGCCCTGATCTGTTCCCGCTAGCCGTGGATGGAGATGCGAGCCAGGAGAAATGGGTGATGCTCGTCAGCATTGGTGCAGATCCGGCCTTCAAGGAAGGCTCCAGAACGCAATACTTCACCGGAGATTTTAATGGGAATACATTTGTTCCTGATGAAGCTTCACATACCGTTCGCTGGTTTGATCATGGTCGGGATAACTACGCAGGGGTCAGTTGGTCCGACATTCCGGCAGAAGACGGCAGACGCCTGTTTATGGGTTGGATGAGCAACTGGATGTATGCCAATCAGACACCAACCGAAGCATATCGCGGCGCGATGACCATTGCGAGAGAGCTGACATTGGAGAAAAGGGACGGAGAAGTCCTGCTGGTTCAGCGTCCAGCACGTGAGCTGGAGCAAGCCCGCACACCAGTACTGTCCTTACAGAACGCTTCCATTAGACAACTGAGTGAGCAGTTGAACACCTTGGGCCTCGTAAACTATGAGATTTATGCGGAATGGGCTTCTGATCAATCTGTTCAATTTGCATTACGAAGTGGTTCAGGCAACGAAACGCTCATCGGCGTGGATGCTAGCCAGAATGAGGTATATGTTGATCGCAGTCGATCGGGTATTAGCGATTTCCATGAACATTTCCTGGGCCGCCATGCAGCTGGATTAAAAGCAGTGCAGGGCAACCAACATGTGCGTATTTATGTGGATTACTCATCCGTAGAGGTATTTGCCAATGACGGTCAAGCGGTTATTACCGATCTGATCTATCCGGATGCGGGTTCCAAGGGAATCTCTGTTCAGTCCGAAAATAAGGATTTAGTATTTGATTCGCTTCATATCTACGAACTATCCCCCATTCGTGTTGAAGGTCAATCGAAATGATCGTGAGGGGGACAGTAAGATGCTTATCGGAGCAATAGAAGCCGGTGGAACGAAGTTTGTATGTGGTGTAGGTAACGAGCGAGGGGAAATTGAAGATTGGTGCAGCTTTCCAACGGAACATCCCGAGACCACACTGGCGAAGGCCATCGACTATTTTAGGGACAAAGGAGTGGCGGCGATCGGGATCGGCTCCTTTGGTCCGATTGATCTGCAACCCGATAGCCCCACCTATGGTTACATTACAACAACGCCCAAGCCAGGGTGGGAAAACTGTAATGTTATTGGATCATTGAAGCGCGAATTCCCGGTTCCCTTCGGATGGGATACGGATGTGAATGCAGCGGCCCTTGGAGAAGTCACGTGGGGAGCAGCGAAGGGACTGGACAATTGTGTGTATTATACGATCGGCACAGGTGTTGGGATTGGACTTGTGGCGGGAGGTAAACGTGTGCATGGATTGCTGCACCCAGAGGGTGGACACATCCGGACGAGACGCCACCCGGAGGATCATTTTGCCGGATTATGTCCGTATCATGGCGATTGCTTGGAGGGAATGGCTGCGGGCCCAGCCATTCAAGCCCGCTGGCAGAGCCCTGGCAGCGAGCTGCCGGCAGTCCACCCGGCCTGGGAGATCGAATCCTTTTACATTGCGGAGTCCATCACAACGGCCATTCTGCTTCATTCCCCGCAAAAGGTCATCCTGGGCGGAGGGGTGATGCAGCAAGGTCATCTTTTTCCCATGATCCGGGAGCAGGTTGTACGGAATCTGAATGGTTATGTGAATGCAGCCCCAATAACACAACATATCGACCAATATATTGTCCAGCCGGGATTGGGCCAGCACGCAGGACTGTGCGGTTCTCTCGCATTGGGTTTAGAAGCATTGCAGCATGAAACATATGCTTTATAGCGTTTGATATGTATGGACGTCCCAGAAGGGGCGGATGCAGGTTCACTTATCTAAGAGACTGCGCCGTCCTTTGTGGGATTTTTGTCTCATTACTATATGAAAAGAGGGAATGCTCATGAAATTCATCTTCCGTTCCATTGGTTGTGTTCTATTATCATGTGTCCTTGGATCTTCTTCTGCTGGAGCATACTCCACAGCATCTGTTATGGAGACAAATGCCTCGCAAAGGATAGAGCAGACCTCTGAGGAATCAGCAAAACAGGGGGAGACGGTTCAAATGTTAACCAAAGTGTCTAAGGCAATAACGAATTTGTCAGATTGGACATTGCAAGGTAGAGGCGATCTGGAAGATACGGATGAAGGACTTCGTCTGACTTCGGACGCCGGGGAGAATGTGATGGCCATATCGACTACACGATCCGATAATTTTATCTATGAAGCTGATTTGATGATTCAGGATATGAAAGCGGATACGAGCCTTATTTTTCGATCCAATGATACAGGTTGGTCTTCATATATGCTGCAAGTGATTCCTCAGGCTGGTGTGATACGTCTGAGAGATGCCAGTGGACAGCCAGGAACGTTAAATGTAGAACATAAAGCAAACCTGGAATCTGGAGGTATCTATCATCTGAAAGTGAAAGCGGACGGAGAGAGTCTTCAGGTATATTGGGATAATCGGTATGACCCGGTGATTGATGTGAAAGACAGTACCTACTCATCAGGGAATCTGGGGCTTCATGTGTGGGATGGGTCGGCTTTGTTCCAGAATGTGCAGGTTAGTACCATGAATGGCAATATCGGCAAAACGATTAGTAGCGTAGGTGAATGGCAGCCGGATTTGAAAGGATATAAAGGGAAAGCAAACGTGCAGGGGAAAGGAAGGGTCATTTACGAGAAAGCGACATCTGATTTTGTATATGAAGGAAATATATCTCTTGCCAATGCGAGTACCTCAGCAGCGCTGCTATTCAGGGCAAATGCAGATGGAACGAAGGGATATGAAGCAGCCCTGATTCGGGAAGGGGAAGAAGTTCGGGTACAACTTCGAAAAGCGGAGGGTACAGTGCTCGCCAGCTCGAATCGCAAGTTTCCAAGCCAACCGGGAGCGAGGCATCACATCGAAGTTATAGCCTCGGGCAGCTTGATTCAGGTCTATGTAGATGGGTACACGCCTGCAGCTGTTGAGGTGACAGATAAAAGCTACGCTATTGGAAATGCTGGACTTGTGGTTCAACAAGGCATCGCTTATTTTCAGGATATCTATGTGACGGAAGAATCGGTGTACTACAAGGAGAACTATCGTCCTCAGTACCATTATTCTCCGATTCGGGGATCGGCAAGTGATCCAAACGGGCTGGTCTATTACGAAGGAGAATATCATCTGTTTCATCAGGATGGAGGCACCTGGGCTCATGCAGTCAGTTCTGATCTTATAAATTGGAAGCGTTTACCTATTGCGTTGCCCTGGAATGATCAGGGCCATGTATGGTCGGGATCTGCAATTGCTGATCTGAATAATGCCTCCGGTCTGTTCACGGATTCGGGCGGAAAAGGTCTGATTGCGTACTACACTTCCTATCATCCAGATAAACCTGGTGGCAATCAACGTATCGGCCTCGCCTATAGTACTGATCAAGGCCGGAATTGGCAATACGCTAAAGATCGTCCAATTGTTATTGATAACCCTGGCAAGAATGGTGATGATCCGGGAAGCTGGGATTTCCGTGATCCGAAGGTCGTCCGGGATGAAGATCACAACCGTTGGTTGATGGTGGTGTCCGGCGGGGATCACATCCGGTTCTTTACTTCAACCAATCTGCTCGATTGGACCTTAACCGATAACTTCGGATATGGCGATTATGTTCGAGGTGGTGTGTGGGAGTGTCCCGATCTGATTCAACTGCCTGTAGATGGAACGGGTCAACGTAAGTGGGTGCTAATGATCAGTACAGGGGCCAATCCGAACACCCAAGGGTCTGATGCGGAATATTTTGTAGGCCAGCTAACAGCTGATGGGAAATTCCTGAACGATCATCCGGCGGGACAAGTGTTGAGAACGGACTTTGGTAAGGAGTTCTACGCATCGATGTCCTTTGCGAATATGCCGGATCAGCGGAAAGTCATGCTTGCATGGATGACGAACTGGGATTATCCGTTTGAGTTCCCAACTTCCTCATGGAAAGGACAACTGACCATACCAAGAGAAGTCTCTCTTCGAACCACGGATGAAGGAGTACGTTTGGTGCAAACACCGATCACTGAACTCCAGACACTGCGGCATAACCTGTATAGTGCACAACAAATGATCGTTGGACCAAAAACAAAAAATCCGCTTGATGGCCTAACGGCAGGGGCGTATGAGATTGAAGCTGAAGTGGAAATTCCGGCTAACAGCTCTGTAAACGAGTTTGGTTTTCAAGTGCGTCAAAGAGAAGGGCAGAAGACCACTGTAGGATACAGAGTAAATACGCAGAACATGTTCGTGGATCGCACCGCTTCGGGGGACGTAAGCTTCTCCGACTTATTCACCAAGGTACACGAGGCCCCGTTACAACCTGAAAATCGAAAGGTGAAGTTACGTATATTCGTCGATGAATCCTCTATAGAGGTCTTTGGCAATGATGGCAAGGTTGTCTTCTCAGATGTCATTTTTCCAGATCCGGCGGGAAGGGCAATGGCATTTTATAGCCTGGGTGGGGAAGTGAAGGTGAGCTCCATGAAGGTGTATGTCTTAGATAACATCTGGAGAAAGAGCACTTCCTCCAAGTCTCAGGTTATTGCAGATAAGCAAAGAAGAACGGCGAATGTTGGGCAGACACAAACGCTGTACGCCACGGTGGAAGGCAGACCCGGAAAAGCTGCCACTCAACCGTTGAAATGGAAGGTAAGCAATCCTAAAGTGGTGCAAATCGTTCATTCTGATAAAACGAAAGCTACGGTTCGAGCTGTGGGTGGAGGCGAAGCAGTAGTAACGGTATCAACGGCAAACGGCAAAGCTTCTGCCCAAATACCGATAACGGTATCCAGTGGCATATTCCATACCAACTTATCTGGCTGGAAGTCGGATAAGTCATCTGCCCAATGGCTTATTTCCAAACAAGGCATACAGGGCTATTATAGTGGAGATACACAATATATCGCACAGGAAACGGCAGGGGATTTTCAATATGATGCTGATCTGACGCTGGGAGCTCAGGGTGGAGCAGGGTCTATTGTATTCCGTGCAAGTGAGGATGGACGAAGCGGCTACTATTTGAATATTGACCCGAACCTGAAGTCCATCCGACTATTTTATAAAGTGAATGGAAAAATCGAAAATCGACAGGTAATTGCTCAAATCCCGAGATTCGTTCGTAAAGATCATACGTATCACATCCAGATTAAGGCGAACGGTCCTCGAATCCAGGTTGATGTAGACGGTGAGCGAGTCCTGGATCTTCAGGATGGAACGTTTGCCGAAGGACATTTTGGAATTCATGTGTTTGGTGGGAATGCGTCCTTCCAGAATGTGAATGCAATCCATAGGAAGAAAGCAGAATTGGAGCAGGTGATGATTCATAACGCAGGACATCCCGTTACGGTGCAGGCTGTTCCATCTGAAGCAGGAGAAGTGATAAAGGTTGCTGTGGAGACAGAGAATGCAGGTGAAGGCTTCAAATGGGTACTTGTACCGACAGGCGATGATTCCGGCTCTTACTCCATTCGAACCTTGAGCGGAATGTCTCTTGATTGGGATGTAGGACAGAATCGTATTCAGCTCTATTCGTATCTTGGTTATGCGAATCAACGCTGGAACATTTCAAAGAATGAGGACGGGACGATGCGCATTACAAGTTCTCATAACGGGAAAGCACTTGGCATATCCGAGGATGGGGCAGAGCTGGTAATGGATGAGTATCGTCAAGAGAACGAGTATCAAAAGTGGGTTTTTAAGCAACAATAATAGCGAAAAGGGGTGCAGTTATCTCCAAGCACGCTCACGGTTAACAAACATTTACGAATTTTTTCGTTAGTTTATACCTATCGTTCGCTTTTATGTGTTATTTTCATGTTAACTATATCTTTTGGGTTGCCTAAAATCGTAGATATATGTATAATCAATCGTGTTAACACGTCGAACGTACGGTAGTAAATGATGTGGGTGAGTTCATGGAACTGCTGGACAGTAATGAGAGCAAGAAGAAGATGTGCCAGTATTATAACGAAATTTCGAAGGAGCTGTTCGGCTTTGGCACCACTCTCCTGAGAGTGACCATTGATCAGAACATTGTGACCTTCTACGCGAAGCACCGACGTTCACCGCGCTCTGACGCCCTGGAAGGGGAGGCCCCCGGCTTGAAGCTGGAAGTGGACTTCCGCATGTCTGTCTTGTATAAGAAGAAATTCAGGGAGAAGTTGGAGCAGCACATGGGTTTGCCAATCGAAGCTGTATTACGGGATTACGATGCGTCCACGCAGTGGGCCATTACGAATGTGATATTGGAACAAGCATAGGATGGATCGACAGGTTCGATGCATGCGTTGCATACAATTCTAATTCATCATTCGGATTCCGAACAATTTCATATGATGGCGTCTGACTTCGGATTGATTCTGAGGCAGAAACCGATGATGTACCGGCAGCGGGTGTCGCTTTCCTTTGTTTACGAAGAAAAGTGTTCTTGTTTATACAAGAATGCTTTTCTTTTTGTTTTTTTAAGTTGAACTATATGAGCCCAACTAACAAATATTCACACTGGCACTCCGATGACAGAACAACCT